>JAVHQF010000069.1:18351-19418 GCA_036170995.1 Sideroxydans sp.
TACCAATCATCAAACCCCAATAGACAAAGTCATGTGACATGTTAATTTCCTTTCCTAAAAGCTGCACGGCTTGCACCGTGCATTAAGCGGATATTTATTTAGCTACAGGTGCTAATTCTACAGGCGCTGCTTCAGCCTTGCCACCGCCAAATTTGTAGACATACACAGCCAACTTTTTAATCTCGGTTGGAGACAATTTACCGCCTGCGGTGAAGTTAGGCATCACTGCAATGCGTGCATCCTTTTCGCCAGAGTTAACACCATAAGTAATGGTCTGCTTGATCCCTTCCAATGACCCATCAAAGCGCCAAATTTTGTCGGTCAGGTTGGCAGAACCCATGGCTTGCATTCCCTTGGCGTCCGCACCATGGCAACCCGTGCAATCACTTTCCGCATAAACTTTCTTACCTGCAGCAACAGCGGTATCAGCATCAGCTTTGTCTTTACCTTCTTCGCTCATCGCTTTGACGTAATGCGCCACATCGTCAATTTGCTGAGCCGACAAGCTGTCTTTGTGTGCAACCATCATACCCTGACGCCCGCCAGTAATAGTTTCGTGAATGGTACCAATTTCACCACCGTACAACCAATCATCATCAAGCAAAATAGGAGCCATCAGACCTTGTTCACGCAAAGCGAACTTGCCCTTTTGCACAGTACCCACACCATTTTGACCGTGGCATGCTGCACAGTTATCAGAGAACAACACTTTGCCCGAACGACTAACATACTCAGACAAATTAGCATCTGCCAAAATTGCAGCAGGGGTCATGTCCTTCAGTTTGTTTTCGTACTGACTACGTGCATCGTCCAAAACCTTTTGATCCTCAGCCAATTCCTTGATTGCAGTCCACTGACCTGAACCAGGCAGACCAAAACCTTTGAAGAAGGTGCCAGCGCCAGATAACGGTATGGCCGGATACATCAACCAATAAACCACGACCCAAATCGCACTGGCAGTCAGACCCAACATCCACCATTTCGGCGGTTGATTGGTGAAGTCGGCCAAATCATCATCCCATACATGCCCCGTGGTAGGTACACCACCAGCGGAGTTGTGATTTTCA
>JAVHQF010000070.1:0-4358 GCA_036170995.1 Sideroxydans sp.
TGAAATTATATATAGCAAGAGTCTGTTACCGTATTTAAGTGGATACCCCACTTTTTTAAACCGTGGTCTGCCCCCTATTATGTGTAGTGGTCTGTCTCCTATTATGTGTATGTGTGAGCAGAATCCGGCTATTTATAACGAAAAATCACCTGAATTTCCAACGGCGAAAAAATTGGCTGATGGCCGGTGGCGGGAATTTAGGTCGTTTCTGGATGAGAACTAACTATGACATAGCCTAAATATTTCACTGGACTTCACTGCAAGAAAAGAAGAGCATCACCGCGCAATTAACCATTCAGCAGATATGGCTACTTGAAAAAATTCAATTAAAAATCGAGGTAAATTATGAAATTATCTACAAAGTTACACAGCAGGACTGGGCTGGTTGTCAGTATGACTGTCATTGCAACGATGCTATCAGCATGTGGCGGTGGGGGCGGTTCTGCGGTGAGTGCTCCAGCAGCCAGCGGACTAACGCTCACAGCTACGCCGGCACTGGGCGCTTTTGTCGATGGTTCTACCGTGATCGTGTTTGATCATTTGGGTAAGGAATGTAATCGTGGCAAGACAGTAGGCGGCGCGGCTGCCATTAACATTAACCCGACTACTTGCGTTGCACCGCTTATTGTTCAAGCCGGCATTCCAGGCGATCTTTACTTTAACGAGGCTACTGGCGCGAACCAGGCAGTTGCCGGTTCTGGTGTCCGTGCCGTGCTGCCTGACACAACTGTCGCCTCTTTCGGTGTTTCGGCGCTGACAGAAATCTCAGCAGCGGGTCTGCTGGATGCCGCTGGAGCAGTCAACATCGGTGCTGCTGGTGTTTCAGCGCGTAACAATACCATTGCCAACCTGCTCACCAATGGCAACGTGACCAATCCACTGGCTGTCCCGAATGCTGCAAGCCTGACCACCACTGCAAGCAACCCTTATGGTGCCTTGTTAGCCATGCTGGCCAACCTGGTCCCGGGAAAAACTCCTGAAGCGATTGCCCACGATCTGGCACTGGATCTGGCAGATGGCACCTGGGATGGCATGGCTTCCGGTGTCGCCGTGGGCACCCCGACACCTGCCACATTCGGCGCAGCCATGCTGGCAGCTGAAGGCGTGGCCGCTGTCCACATCAATCTAGTCTCTGCGCCCACTATTCCATTTTCAGGCGCTTACTTGCCCGCTGGCGACATTACTGCATCCGTCGCTGCAACGGCAGCCAACGGCGGCACAACCCCGACCAACCCGATCAATACGGCAAAAAATCTGTTCACCAGCCTGCGCACCAGTTTGAATCAGTTGAGCAATCCGACTCAAACCGGATTTTTCGACACACAAATGCTTGCTGCCAAGAATGATCTGCGCAATTCAGTAACGCCGAATCTGAGTCAAGTCATGAGCAAAATCGGCGTATTGAATCGCGCCACTTTGTTTATGGATGACCTCAAGCTCAATGGCTTTGCCGCGCTGCCTGCCTGTGCCGGTTGGTTGTCTTCTTGCCAGCAGCCTGATTTTGCAAATGCAGCCAACACCATCGTTAGCTCATTGAGTTATGACAATAACTGGCATCAAATCTATTGCCAAACCAGCCTGCCGTCAACTTTTGTGTCTGGCGCACTCCCTGCAGGAACCTTCGTTAGCTGTGATTCACAGGTGGGCCAGCCAACCTTCACAGTGAATGGTTATACCACTTACTCCTTTGGTGCGGACGTTACACCCACAGCTGCCAACACCTACTCCTATAGCTCTTGGACTACTACTCAGCCCTATACATTCGGTGGTCTTGGCGGTGTTACACCCGGCGTAGCTACGGGTAGTGCAAGCTACATAGGTACAGCCACAGTGGTTAAAACAGCTAACGGACTATCGAACAGTTCATTGGCTGTCACAGGTCAGTTGGCTGCCGATGGTGTCAGCCATGCCTACGATCAGGTGGCAATCAATTCGGTTCGTACTTACCCGTCAGGAGCAACTCCTATTGGTGCGCCAGCAGGATTTGCGCTGGCAAAATATGACGCCACCGGCAGCATGGCAAGTGTTCTGGCCAACGGCACGACGTCAGCTACCATCGCGCTGTTAACCGGCACTTCAGTGACCCAGCTTGAAAATATCAATGGCAGCGGAGTACCCAAAACACCGGGAGCAAATCTGCCCAACAGCACTGTAAATGCCGTAATACAAGCCACAACAGCTAACACGAAAATTGATGGTACGGTTGCAATCGGCAGTTATGCATGCGATCTGAGCGGGTTAAGTTGCGGCCCGACCAGCCTCACGTTCCTTGGCAGCATTACTAATCTGGCCAATGCCGCTGTGGGCAAGTTCTTCACAGGCACACTGACCGACACGCGCGACTTCAGCTCTTACGATGTCACTCAACCAGCTGGCGCCTTTACTACGCTCGTTGCAACCGGCACGCAAAACCGCATCAAAGATGCGGGAACCTTCAGCGGCACGGTGACTAACAACACCGTGACTCCTGCAGCCGTTTACACCCTGACTATCAATCTGGACAAGACTGTTGATAATCAGAGTACCGAGTCATTCATCTACTTGGATCCATTAGGCAATACAGTTAACGGCAATGCTGTCGTCAACACCACACCGGGTGCAGGTACAGCTTACACTTTCAATGTCTCATCAGGTGTCGTCATTGGCGTTCTGACCCAGGCACCGGTCGCCTTCGGTGCAAGCAAAACCAGCGGCCTAAGTGGGAATCTGTATGTTGGTACAGTCGCACCTGCCAACCTGATCGGCACACTGAACGGCGTGACCGTTAATTACACCGATGGCACGTTCACCAGCCTGCAGTAAACACTGAGCGCTCTTTGCTCTTGAGGTAAACTAGACCGGCAGTTTTTACTGCCGGTTTTTTTACAGGTCTATATTCAGCAATATTTCAATCGTTCTTTCTGATCCGCCTTATGAAAAAAATCACACTTTGTATTTTATGTCTGCTATCCAACTCGGCGCATGCCGACTTGCTCAAGCTATCTAATCCTGCCGATATGGCGGGCAAACAAGGCTGGGGAACCTATGCCTCTGCTCATTACTTGCTGGCCAGCGATTACACCCCGGTAAATAACTTCAGCGGCAACTGGAGCGGCAACTATTCACCCCGCAATGGCAGCAACCTGGCCTTGGGCATGGCGCGTGTCGAGGCCGGCGTGACTTATGACAGTTGGCGTCTGGCGGGCATCTATCGTCAGGACATACTGATCGAGGCCAACCGCGACATCGTTGATATGATTTACGCCAACAAGCAACGACTGACCATGCCTGCTGGACGCACTTTCAACACCAGCCTGCGCATCGAAGGATTTAAGGCAAAAGGACTACGCCTGGACAAAGGCTTTGACTTGGCAATTAACGATGATGTGGGACTGTCACTCGGCGCAGGCATCTCATTACTGCAAGGTACCAAGGTGCGCATCGCCAGCGCGGACGGCACGGCCACCTCGATGGCCACAGGCTACACTTTCAACACCACCTTGAATGACAGCAACAGTCGCGCCACCTATCCGTTCATCCGACCGGATACCCCCAATGGAAATGGCTACGCACTGGATGTAGGAGCGAAAGTTGTCTGGGATAAAGTTGGACGGCTTGATTTCACTGTGAACGATCTGTTAGGGCAGATGACATGGAACAACATGCCCAATACAACCCAAACAGCAAATACTGCAACCCTTGCACGAGATGCCGCTGGTTATATTTATTACAACCCTGTCCTCACCGGGACAAACGACATCAATCGCCGTTCCATCGTGCAAAAACTAGCTGCCAAAGCACACGCCCGCTTCACTTATCCGCTAGCAGATTTTGAATTATTTGCCGGCACAGACTGGATGAAGGGTTATTGGTTTCCGGAATTGGGGGCGACTTACAAGCTTAACAATGACTGGAAAACCACATTTGACTATGACACACGATTCAAGACAATAGGCTTGGGCATACAGCACAAATGGGTGATTCTGAGTGCGCGGAGCTCAAGTTTCCAATTAAGCAAGGCCAATGCCTATGCCATTAATGCGGAAGTTAGTATCCCGTTTTAGGGGCATCGCCAAGCCAGCGTAGCCCGGATGTAATGCCATGGAATCCGGGGTTGGCCTCAACGAATATTCCCGGATTTCACTTCGTTTCATCCGGGCTACCCTACCATGCCAGCTTTTGCTTCAGCACCTCATTCAACTGTGTAAATGATGTCCATATAAAACACTCCAGATACCTCCAGCTTAAAAGCCGGATGGTTACATACTGAGGTGGAAACTATTGGACGCTGTTTCCACCCCTAAGCCGAGTAATAGTAATAGGTAGTAATAGGGGACAGACCACGGTTTTAATTCCCGCCGTAAAGTATCCCCTTACAC
>JAVHQF010000071.1:0-4337 GCA_036170995.1 Sideroxydans sp.
GATGCTCAACAACAAGTGCGTGTGTTGGAAGACGGTGTGCTGAAAGATTTCTCTGCAGGTAACGAAGCGTGATGGCAAAAGAATTCTCCAGCTGGGTTGCCGACCAGCAATCCCGATTCGAAGATGTGTTGCGCAATCTGCTGCCCTCGGCAGATGTCGCGCCACAACGTTTGCACGCAGCAATGCGCTACAGCATGTTGGAAGGTGGCAAGCGAATACGTCCTTTACTGGCTTTTGCGGCAGGTGAGTTGGCTGGTGCAGATGTGACGCGCGTGACTTACGTCGCCGTCGCCGTAGAATTCATCCACGCATACTCACTGGTGCACGACGACATGCCCTGCATGGACGACGATGTATTGCGACGGGGCAAACCAACTTGCCATGTGGAGTACGACGAAGCCACGGCGCTACTTGTGGGCGACGCGTTGCAAAGTCTAGCTTTCCAATTTCTTTCCGAACAAACGCTGAGTGACGAACCTCGCAAGCAATTGCAGATGGTGAAGCTGTTAGCTGTCGCTTCTGGTTCGCGCGGTATGGCGGGCGGTCAGGCCATCGACCTCGCCAGCGTGGGCAAGCAACTAACCTTGCCCGAGTTGGAGCAGATGCACGTCCACAAGACTGGCGCACTGATACGTGCTGCGATTTTGTTGGGCGCTCATTGCGGCAATGGTTTGAATGATGCGCAGCTCGATAAGTTGGATCGTTTTGGTAAGCTCATCGGCTTGGCCTTCCAAGTGGTGGATGATGTGCTGGATTGTGAGGCGGATACCGCCACCTTGGGCAAGACCGCAGGCAAGGATGCCGACAACGACAAGCCGACCTATGTGAGCCTGTTAGGTTTGCAAGAAGCCAAGGCAATGGCGCAACGTCTGCACAGTGAGGCGCTGGCAGCATTGAGTGAGTTCGGCGAATCAGCAAAACGTCTGCGTGAGTTAGCCGACTTCATCGTGCTAAGAAAGTTCTGATGTACACCTTACTCGACACCATCCACTCCCCCGAAGACCTGCGCAAGTTGGAGCGTGAGCAGTTGCCGCAACTCGCCGCTGAATTGCGTGAGTTCTTGGTCGAATCGGTGAGCAAGACGGGCGGACATTTGTCGTCCAACCTTGGCACGGTCGAGCTGACTATCGCTTTGCACACTATCTACAACACCCCCAAAGACAAACTAGTGTGGGACGTGGGGCATCAGACCTATGTACACAAGATATTGACAGGTCGTCGTGCTGCGATGAGCGGCTTACGTATGAAGGGGGGTATCGCAGGTTTCCCTAAGCGTGAAGAAAGTCCTTACGACACCTTCGGTACGGGACACTCCAGCACCTCCATTTCCGCCGCACTGGGTATGGCAGCTGCCGCCAAACTACGCGGCTCGGATGAGCGCGCGGTCGCCATCATCGGCGATGGCGCGATGACGGGCGGTATGGCGTTCGAGGCTTTGAATAATGCAGGTGCGATGGATGCCAACCTCCTTGTTATTTTGAACGACAACGACATGTCTATTTCGCGCCCAGTCGGTGCGCTCAACAATTATCTGGCAAAGCTGATGTCGGGGCGTTTTTATGCTGCCGTGCGTAGCCGCAGCGAGAAGATGTTGAAGGGCATGCCGCCCGTGCTGGAATTCGCCAAACGCACCGAGGAACACCTCAAGGGGATGGTCACTCCTGGCACGATGTTCGAGGAGTTCGGTTTCAATTACATCGGCCCTATTGACGGTCACGATCTCGCCGTGTTGCTTGACACACTGAGCAACATACGCAAGTTGGAAGGCCCGCACTTTTTGCACATCGTCACGCAAAAAGGCAAAGGCTACGACAAAGCCGAAGAGGACTGTTTGCTGTATCACGGTGTGTCGAAATTTGACCGTACCTGTGGAATCATTCCCAAGCCCAGCAAACAACAGACTTACACGCAGGTGTTTGGTGATTGGCTGTGCGATATGGCGGCAGCAGACGAGAAATTGGTTGGTATCACCCCTGCGATGTGCGAAGGATCGGGCATGCCCGAGTTCGCAGAGAGATTCCCGCAACGCTATTTCGATGTGGGCATCGCGGAACAACATGCGCTCACCTTTGCAGCGGGCATGGCATGCGAGGGTTACAAACCTGTGGTGGCGATCTACTCCACCTTCTTGCAACGTGCGTATGACCAACTCATTCATGACATCGCAATTCAGAACCTGCCAGTGATGTTGGCCATTGACCGTGGCGGTCTGGTCGGAGCCGACGGGGCGACGCATGCAGGCAGTTTCGATCTGAGTTTCCTGCGCTGTATCCCTAACATGACCGTAATGACACCCAGTGATGAGAACGAATGCCGCATGATGCTCAGCACCGCCTACCAGATGGCAACGCCCGCTGCCGTGCGTTATCCGCGTGGTACGGGGCCAGGCGTGGCGCCCCAGAAAGGCCTCGTGACAATCCCAGTGGGTAAAGGGGAGGTGCGCCGTACAGGTAAAGACATCGTCATCCTTGCGTTCGGTTCAATGTTGGAGTCAGCGTTGGAGGCGGGTAATCAATTAGGCGCGACGGTCGTCAACATGCGTTTCGTCAAACCGCTGGATGAGGTGCTGGTATTGCAGTTGGCACGTGAGCACACACTCATTGTGACGCTGGAAGAGAATACTATCCAAGGCGGGGCGGGCAGTGCGGTGGCGGAATATCTGGCTAAACAGGGTGTCGCTGTTTCGATTTTGCATCTTGGCTTGCCCGATTACTTCATCGAACAAGGCGAACATAAACAATTACTAGCAGATGTGGGGCTGGATTCTGCGGGTATCCTTCGTTCTATCCAAGTAGTACGGGATAATAAAATAGCTTGAGTATATTAGTCGGGATTGACTACAATCCTAAACTCATCAATTTTTCAGGAAGTCAGCCATGAAACCTACCGAAGCCATTCCCGACGTACAACGTACTGAAGATACGCGTCATCTGGCGATCAACAAGGTTGGCATCAAGAGCATTCGTCACCCTGTCATCGTCAAAGACAAGAGTGTTGGGGTGCAACACACCATCGCCACGTTCAACATGTACGTGCATCTGCCGCACAACTTCAAAGGCACGCACATGTCGCGCTTCGTGCAGATTTTGAATCAGCACGGACGTGAGATTTCAGTTGAATCGTTCGAGAGTATCTTGCGCGAGATGACCGAAAAATTGGAAGCGCAGTCAGGCTACATCGAAATGGCTTTCCCATATTTCGTGAACAAGACCGCACCAGTGTCTGGCGTGCAAAGTTTATTGGATTACGATGTCACCTTCATCGGCGAGATTATCGAAGGGGCTTATCGTTTCACCATGAAGGTGCTCATCCCTGTGACTAGCTTGTGCCCTTGCTCAAAAGAAATTTCCGAGCGTGGCGCGCACAATCAGCGTTCACACGTTACCCTTTCCGTGCGCACCAAGCGCGTGGTGTGGATCGAAGAGTTAGTGCGTTACGCAGAAGAACACGCGTCGAGTGAGTTGTATGGTTTGCTAAAACGCCCCGATGAGAAGTTCGTCACTGAGCACGCTTATGACAATCCCAAGTTCGTCGAAGACATGGTGCGCGATGTTGCTGCCGCACTGAATGCCGACGATCGTGTTGAGGCGTATGTGGTTGAATCGGAAAACTTCGAGTCCATCCACAATCACTCGGCGTATGCACTCATTGAGCGAGATAAATCCAAAGAATAGGATTTAGGAATTGGGATTTAGGATTTAGTGAACCTACGCACTTCTTTGCGTGCTCCAGAACAACTAAATCCTAGTTCTTAAATCCTCAATCCTTGCCTCTTGAAAAGACGCGCTCCGTCCCCAAATACCCTCCACACTTTTTCAAGGAGGGAACTATGACCACCACTGCAAGCCGCGAAACCCTAGGTTTCCAAACCGAAGTCAAACAACTGCTGCAACTGATGATCCACTCGCTGTATTCCAACCGCGAGATTTTCCTTCGAGAACTAATTTCCAACGCATCCGATGCCTGCGACAAGCTTCGCTTCGAAGCATTGCATAACGATACGCTGTTCGAGAACCAATCCGACCTCAACATCCGCGTCAGTTTTGACAAGGAGGCGCGCACGCTGACTATCTGCGACAGTGGTATCGGCATGAGCCGCGACGAAGTGATCGCCAACCTCGGCACCATCGCCAAATCTGGTACACGCGACTTCTTCAGCAAACTTTCGGGCGATCAACAAAAAGATGCACACCTCATCGGCCAGTTCGGTGTGGGTTTCTACTCCGCCTTCATCGTGGCGGATAAGGTCTCCGTGTTGACCCGCCGCGCGGGTGAAAAGTCCGACCAAGGCGTGCGTTGGGAATCCGACGGCGGCGGCGAGTTCTCTATCGAGATGG
>JAVHQF010000072.1:0-19194 GCA_036170995.1 Sideroxydans sp.
AATTTCTCAGGGGCGTTCGCAAATCACTTTGAGTTTAGCCAATGCGTTAGGCCATGTGGCATTCAAATAGTCAGCCCACTCGGCGGGAACGCCGCTGATGTCTACCTGCAGGGTGGTGATGTCATTGGCTTCGGTGAAGGTGTAGTTCTCGAACGCGTCGTACCATTGGCGCGGCACATCCGTCACGCCGTCGCGCACCTCGGCCAACATCTCGATGGAAACGAATTCGGCGGGACGATGTTCAGCGATGCGCGCACTCATGCCCGATCCCTGCCCATCACCGAACAGAATTTTTGCACCCTTATCCCACGATCCTTGGTAACTTGATCCTTCTGCAAACGCCGCAGTCCACTCGCGGTAGGTTTTGTCTGCCAGCATGAGTTGGTGAACGCGCGCTTTTGGTGCTTGGAGGTTGATTGAATAGTGAAGATTTTCCATGATGTCCTCCGATTTGAATCAAACGTTTTCCCGTGCATCACTCAAAGTCAAACGTCTCCCGACGGTGACTGTTCAGAACGATCCCGTTTTAACTCCTCCCGCGTGTTTCAGTTTTGCGCAGGTCACGCCTGAGGGCGTTGTTTTCGATTCAACCAGCGTATATGCGGTGGGGGTAGTGCCCCGATCAAACAGGCGCTTCCCTGCCCCGACTGTTACTGGGAATATTTTGAGCCAGAATTCATCAATCAAGTCATGTGCCAACAGTGTTTGAATGAAGTTGGCACTGCCATGCACTTGTAGTTCTGGGCCTTCTTGTTGTTTAAGCTTTCTTATTTCATCCACAACATTGCCATTCAGAAAGTTGGTGTTTTTCCATTTGTGCTGGGTGAGCGTAGTTGATGCGACGTACTTGCGTGCATTGTTGATGGCCGCGCCTTCTTCTTCATGGTGCGGCCAATAAGAGGCGAATATTTCAAAAGTCTTTCTGCCTAATAACAGGTCAAACGGATGTCCCATTTGCTCCACCATGATCTGACCTAAAGTTTCATCGAAATACGGCACAGTCCAGCCGCCGAATTTGAAATTTCCGCTCACATCTTCTTGCGGGCCACCAGGGGCTTGCATGACGCCATCCAGTGTGACGAACGTTAAAACGATTACTTTTCTCATGGCTTGCTCCTCGTGCTGTGTTTTATTCAGCGTTCGCGGCCCGTTGCAAACCCGCAATGTCGATCTTCGTCATCTGCATCATCGCCTGCATCACACGGCCTGCTTTGGCCGGGTCGGGATCGCTCAATAACTGCCCTAGTTGCTTGGGCACGATCTGCCATGTCACGCCGAACTTGTCGGTGAGCCAAGCGCACTGCATTTGCTTGCCGCCAGCGGATAAGGTGTCCCAGTAATAATCCACTTCGGCTTGATCTTCGCAATTCACCACGAACGAGATCGCAGGAGAGAATTGAAACATCGGTCCTGCGTTCAGCGCGACGAAGGTCTGTCCCTGCAACTCAAAACTGGCAGTCATTACCGTTCCTTCCGGCATGGGCGTACCTTTGCTGTAGCGATTGATGCTGATGACTTTGGAATCTTTGAAGATGCCGAGGTAAAAATTCATCGCCTCTTCCGCTTCAAAGGCAAAGGTCAAAAACGGGGTGATCTTTTGCATGATGTTCTCCTTCACTATCTGCGAGTTCGTTTATGAAGTGCGTTGTACTTCGTATTGCAAGCACACCACACCCGATGTAAAGGTCTTGCTTGTCACTAACTTGAGCTGGGTTTTGTGCTGGATTTTTTTGAACAAAGGGATGCCTTGTCCGAGTAGAACAGGATTGAGAAATATCCAATACTCGTCAATGAGATTTTCCGCCATCAGCGCATGCGTGGCAGAAGGGCTGCCAAACATGAGAATCTCGCTTCCTGCTCCTTGCTTTAATTGGGTAATTTCATCGCGCAAATGGCTGCGGATGATTTTTGTATCGACGTGATTTTCATCCGCCAACGTTTTTGACAGCACCACTTTGCGCACGGTCTTGTACCAACGGGAAAGCTCAAGGTCATGCTTGCTGGCGTTGGGTTGCGCTGCGGCCGTGGGCCAATAGGCTTCCATCATCTGATAAGTGACGCGACCATAAAGCGCGGTATCGGTTTGCTGGATGCGCTGCCCAACAAAATCGAATAATTCTTCGGTGATGCTCACCCAGCCCAGCCCGCCATCTGCGGAGGCCACGAAACCATCCAGTGACAAATGCACGAACGAAACGATCTTGCGCATGATGAGTACTTCGGAAGGCTATTTTTCAACGACGTTCTTGAGGTTCGCCAAGCTGTCCTCAAAATCCTTACCGATCATCTTGTCCATGCTGACGAAGAGACTGAACAGTTTGGAGATAAGGGGCATTGGGCCGTACATCGCCCAAGTCACCAATGTGCCGCCATTCTTTGGTTGTAGCGTGATTTCGCCCATGTTGTGCGCTTCGAACGGCTTGATGAAATCGAGTTGGATGGCGATCTTGGTGTCGGGGATGGAGTCGGTGATGGACATGCGTCCGTGCCCCACTTTTTTATTGCCTTCCCACTCGTAAGTCGCCCCCCTGCCAGCGCTGTTCGCGCTGTAGGTCTTCTTCATTTGCGGGTCCATCTTTTCCCACGTTGACCAAGCAGACCAGCTACGCAGATCGTTGATGTGGGCGAACACCTTTTCAGGTGTGGCTTGCAAGATCGCAGAGCGCTCGACGCGGAACGAATCCGGTTTGAATGAGGCTAAGATCAGGATGGCAACGATGGTCACTGCGATGAGGATGAAGATGAGTTTGAACATGGCTTTTTCCTTTTAGGAGGGATTATTGTTGACTAATTCAGTGCGAATTCTCCGCCCATTAGTTTTTTCGTCAAGTGACATGGGCAGAAAGCCACACAGTTATCAAGCAGTCTAACGAAAGGAAGGTAAAGGTCGTCGCCTAGTTGGTCTAGAGAACATGCTCAGAATGCACCTCATCGCCAACTGGTCCAACAACGATTTGCTCCAAGAATGCGGACAAGGCGCGTATTCCACGCATACATCAGACCAAAAATTGCTCTAGGGAGGTTCTGATTAAGTCTCTTTCCGTCATTCCTGCGCAAGCGGGAATCCAGTTCAAAAAATAAATTTCCTTGCAAAGCAAGGACCAAGCCTTTTTGATAAAAGCGCTGGATTCCTGCTTGCGCGGGAATGACAACTTAATCAGAGCTTCCCTAGAGCATTTCGCGCATTGCGCCGTGCGTAACCTTGGCGCATTGCCAATGCCATGTGTCGCCTGCAACTCCTAGTAGTATTCAGTTGTATATTTAGGTAGGCAGTAGTGGGCTCGCCCACCAAGGTGTATGACGGCTAGGAATTGTCGAAACTATTGCATAGCGATGAACTCAGCACTATAGCGGCAGCGGCTATATTAGTCCGAAATGGATTGGCCAAGGCGTGTTATCGCGGCTTGCTCAAGAATCCCAATCGAGTCTTTGCATTGCTGGCACTAATCAATATTGGAAAATGGGGGGCTGTGACGAAAATACTCGATCCTGCAAGGCAGGATGGGGGAATCCCATTGTGTAGAGAAGCAGAACGCGGGCTGTTGCCTTGATAAAACAGATGCAACTAATCAGTTTAGGGAAAAACTGGACTCGTTCCGCGCACCGCTTAGAACGCAGCATTGTCGGTGTGCCATTTAGCGGGGCACGGAACATCTCTTCCCCTGAGTCAAATTACAAGGGCGTGATAATCAACGAGGGGCTGGTAAAGCCAATAGTCCCTGCATTTTGTTCATCGCCTTCTGCTCAATCTGGCGGATGCGTTCGGCAGACACATTGAATTCAGCGGCCAACTCATGCAGGGTCGCGGCATCATCCTCACGCAACCAGCGCGCTTCTACGATGCGCCTACTCCGCTCATCCAAACTGGCAAGTGCCTTGGCAAGTCCAGTAGTTTGCAGGTGCTCACGTTCTGACGTTTCCAAAATGGTCGAAGGCTCATGCTCTTCGCTATCAGCAAGATACTGAATCGGCGCATAGCTATCTTCGTCTTCGGTGGCCAAGGGTTCGAGTGCCATCTCGTGTCCTGCGAAACGCGATTCCATCTCCACCACGTCTTGTTCGCTCACATTGAGCTGTTGCGCGATTTCAGTGACCTGTTGCGGCTTGAGGGATTCAAAGCCCTGTTTCATGCTGCGCAGGTTGAAGAATAGTTTGCGCTGCGCCTTGGTAGTGGCGATCTTCACCATGCGCCAATTGCGCACCACGTATTCGTGAATTTCAGCACGGATCCAATGCAAAGCGAAAGACACCAAGCGCACGCCGCGCTCAGGGTCGTAGCGTTTCACTGCTTTCATCAGGCCAATATTGCCTTCTTGGATCAAATCGGCTTGTGGCAGACCGTAGCCGTTGTAGCCTCGCGCAACGCTCACCACCACGCGCAGATGAGACAGCACTAACTGGCGTGCGGCATCGAGGTCATTCTCGTTTCTGAAGCGTGTCGCCAAAGCAACTTCTTCCTCTTGCGACAACATGGGAAAACGATTGACCGATTGCACGTACGATTCCAAGCTGCCAACGGCGGACGGCATTGCTAGATTCAAACTTGCATTCATGGATGTTCCCTCCTCAATATGTTTGCATATTAGCACTCACTGGTTGGGAGTGCCAATAACCTAGAAAGTTCAACGCAGCTCAATCTGCCACAGGTGCTGAGATACCGAGAACCACGCGCCCAGCCAGCCGAGATAGGCGGAGAAGCCGAGCAGGGCGGCGCTGTCGGCTACAGATAGGGAAAGCAGGCTGAATTCGCTGGCGTAGACCGAGGCGAGGTCGCCAAGGTGATGGTTCAGTAGCAATACGCTGCCCAACACGATCAGCCAAGCTGCAATACCGCCGAGTAGTCCCTGAATCAGGCCGAAGTAGAGAAAGGGGCGACGGATGAAGGCATCGGTCGCCCCGATTAACTTGGCGACCTCGATCTCGTCGCGCCGAGTCAATATCTGAAGGCGGATCGTGTTGAAGGTAATGGCGATGAGGGCAAAGCTAAGTAACCCAGCCAAGATGGCGACCGCCAATCTGCCGAAGCCCAAGACTGCCTCTAGGCGATGCACCCACGCTGAATCGAGTTGAACATGGTCGAACTGCGGCCACGTCTTCAATTCGTCGCGCAGGGATTCCATCGCTATTGCATCGGTGGCTTTGGGATAGACGATATAGGCATCGGGCAAAGGGTTCTGCGACAGGTCACCGATCACATCAGACAGTTCGGCGCTTTGTTGTAGCTTCTTGAAAGCGATGTCGCACGGCACGAATTCGACGCGTTCGATCTTGGCATTCTGCTTCAGCTTGTCACCAATGCGTGTGGCTTCCCCTGCACCCGTACCGACCTTGATGAACACGCTGATTTGTGGCGTGCCTGTGAGTTGTCCAGTCAGGCTTTGTACACTTTTCAGGATCACGTAACCGCCCACGGGAAGGCTTAATGCGATGCCGATGATGAGTACGTTGAGTAGGGTTGCATTGGGCGTCAGCAACAGTCGCAACAAAGTGGCACGCAACACACGCAGATGTTCGATGAAGGTGCTCACAGCAACGCTCCCTGTTTCAGGTGCAACTCACGTGCAGGGAATTGCGTCAGCACATTCTCGGCATGGGTGGAGATCAACAGCGTCACGCCCACCTGATGGAAGGACTTGAAGATGTGCATGATCTCGTTGGCATACTCGCTATCGAGATTGCCTGTGGGTTCATCGGCCAAAACGATAGCGGGGCGGCTCACGATGGCACGCGCGATGCATAAACGCTGTTGTTCACCACCAGAGAGTGAGATTGGGTTGGCCTTTTCGCGCGCTAGCAATCCGACTTTGTCCAGTGCGGCACGCGCACGTTTGGCGGATTCACGGTGGTCGAAGCCACCGATCTGCAAGGGTAGCATCACGTTGTCGAATGCGCTGCGGTCGAATAGCAGTTTGTGATCTTGGAAGATGAGGCCGATGTTGCGGCGCAGTGCAGGGATAGCTTCACGCTTGATGGAGCGGATATTCTGTCCCTTCACTAACACACTGCCGCTGGTAGGACGTTCGATGGCTGCGATGAGTTTGAGCAAGGTGCTCTTGCCAGCACCAGAGTGTCCAGTGAGATATACCATCTCGCCTTCAGTGATTTCGAAGCTCAGGTCTTTCAGCGCTTCATGTCCGCCGGGATAGCGCTTATAGACTTGGTTGAACTGGATCATGCGTCGATTCCAAGAAGTGCAGAGATAAAATCTTCTGCCACGAACGGACGCAAGTCATCCAAGCCTTCACCCACGCCGATGAAGCGCACAGGGATGGGATGTGCCTGGGCGATGGCGGCGATGACACCGCCTTTGGCCGTGCCGTCCAACTTGGTCAGCACCAGTCCCGTCACACCGAGTGCTTCATCAAATGCTTTGACCTGGGACAGTGCGTTCTGTCCCGTATTGGCGTCCAGCACCAGCAAAACTTCATGCGGCGCAGAATCATTAAATTCGCGCAGCGATTCGTGTGTTCTTTCTCCCGCTTCCGGGGGAGAGTTAGATAGGGGGGGGCTGGCTTGCCCGCCAGGCATTACCTTAGCGATGACGCGTTTCACCTTCTTGATCTCTTCCATCAGGTGCGCCTGAGTGGTGAGGCGGCCTGCGGTATCGGCTAACACCACATCAATTCCCCGCGCTTGCGCGGCTTGCACTGCGTCGTAAATGACGGCGGCGGCATCGCCGCTCTGTTGCGCTATGACGGTCACATCGTTGCGCTTGCCCCATTCCATCAACTGCTCGCGCGCGGCGGCACGGAAGGTATCGCCTGCGGCGAGTAATACGGATTTACCTTGGTTCTGAAAATATTTGGCCAACTTACCGATGGAAGTCGTCTTGCCCGCACCGTTCACCCCACACAGCATGATGACGAAAGGTTTATGCGCTGTGACATCCAGTGGTTGCGCCAACGGTTGTAGTAGCTTGAGTAGCGCATGTGCCAGCGCCTCTCTCAATTGCCCAGTTTCGGTCAGTTGTTGTTCCTTCACTTGGCGGCGCACATCCGCCAACAGCGTGCGGGTAGCGTCCATGCCCACATCAGCGGTGATGAGGAGGGTCTCTAGTTCTTCATACAGCTCTTCATTGATTTTGCCGCCTAGAACAAACAAACTTGTCAACTGTCCACTCGTGCGTGCCAGTCCTGCGGTCAGTCGAGAGACCCAACTGGTTCTGGTGGTATCGCTTGCGGTCGTATTCTTTTTCAGGAAGCTGAACATGGGGTTAGGCAATGTTTAATAGTTATCAGATAATGCGCGCGCATTTTAACGGTTAGGGGCGAATCGAATGAGATTTTATTGGGTATTAGGTTGCATCTTGTGGGCTGGGCTGGCGCAGGCGGAGGTGTTTGAGAAGACGCTCTCCAATGGCTTAAAGGTTATCGTGCAAGAAGACCATCGCGCGCCGACCGTGGTGCAGCAGATTTGGTATCGCGCCGGCAGCATGGACGAGAAGACCGGCACGACAGGTGTCGCGCACGTGCTGGAACACATGATGTTCAAGGGCACGAAATCCGTTCCCGTGGGCGAGTTCTCGCGCCGCATCGCCGCTGCGGGTGGACGCGAGAACGCCTTCACCAGCTATGATTACACCGCCTATTTCCAACAACTGCACAAATCCAAACTGCCATTGGCGATGCAGTTGGAAGCCGACCGCATGCACAACCTCGTGTTGAGCGAAAAAGAATTCAGCAAAGAGATCAAAGTCGTGATGGAAGAGCGCCGCTGGCGTACTGATGACGACGCACACTCCCTCGTGGGTGAGCGTCTGATGGCGACAGCATTTCAGGAACATCCATATCACAACCCCATCATCGGTTGGATGAACGATCTGGAGAATATGAGCTACCTCGATGCGCAGGAATGGTACAAAACTTGGTACGCACCGAACAACGCTACGCTGGTCATCGCGGGTGATGTAAAGGCATCCGAAGTGTTCGCCTTGGCGCAAAAGTATTACGGCAAGATATCCAAAGCAAAATTGCCGAAGCGAAAAATGGCGGGCGAGCAGGCTCAACTCGGCATCAAACGCATCGTCGTCAAAGCCCCCGCAGAGTTGCCTTACTTCATCATGGCGTATCACGCGCCCACCATGCGTGATGTGGAGAAGGATTGGAAACCTTATGCGCTGTCCGTGTTGGCGGGCGTGCTGGATGGTAGCGAATCGGCCCGCTTGAACAAAGCACTGGTGCGGGAACAACAAGTGGCGATCAGCATCGGCGCGGGTTACGACAGCACCTCGCGCGGTCCGTCGCAGTTCACACTCGAAGGCACGCCAGCTGCAGGCAAGACCATCGCCGAATTGGAAGCGGCTATCCGCGCACAATTGCAATCCGTGGTGCGTGACGGCGTGAGCGAAGAAGAATTGAAACGCGTGCGCGCCCAAGTCACAGCATCCGAAGTCTATAAGTTGGATTCCGTGTTCTACCAAGCCATGCAGATCGGACAGTTGGAGAGCATCGGTCTGACCCATCACGCCATTCCAGTGATGTTGAAGAAACTGCAAGCGGTGACCGCGCAGCAAGTGCAAGACGTAGCACGCGAGATGTTGGTGGATGACCATCTGACCGTCGCGGTGCTCGACCCTCAACCGCTATCAGATAAGCCCAAGAGGGCAGGAGGCGCACATGCGCACTAAAACACTCTGCGGTCATTCCCGCGCTGCGTGTGTTGTTGGGGCTTTCGCCCCAAACAATCACGGCGTAATCCTTGCGGATAAAAACGGGAATCCAGACCAGAAGCAAAACGCGCGTAGCGCACAAAATAGCTTTGACTTGCTTCGCAAGAATTGTTCAATTAACTGGATTCCCGCTTTCGCGGGAATGACGCAGCGGTTTGCGCGGAGAGTGATGGGCATCATCGCTTTGCTTGTGTTTGCTACTTCCGCCTACGCCACCCCCAAAATCCAGCACTGGCAAGCACCCAGCGGAGCGCAAGTCTATTTTGTCGAAGACCACGACCTGCCGATGTTGGATGTGGCGGTGAACTTCGCTGCGGGCGATGCTTACGATGCGACAGATAAATTGGGCGTAGCAGGCATGACGCATGGCCTGTTAGATGCGGGTGCGCAAGGGCTGAGCGAAGATGACATCTCGCGCAAGATGGCGGACATCGGCGCGCAGTTGGGCGGTAACTTCGATGTTGACCGAGTTGCTATGTCGCTACGTACTTTGAGCAGTGCCGCAGAACGTGATGCAGCACTCGACATTGTTGCCCGCGTGTTGCAACAACCTGTTTTTCCAGAAGCCGTGTTGGCGCGCAACAAAGCCAGCCTCATCGCCAGCTTGAAAGAAGCGGAGACCAAGCCCGAGCATCTGTCTGAAAAAGCGTTCGGTAAAGCCGTGTTCGGTAACCATCCCTACGGTTGGCAGACCGAGGTGGCTGATGTTGAAAAGATACAACGCGCCGACCTAGAAGCTTTCTACCGTGCGCATTACAACGCCAAGAATGCAGTCGTCGCCTTGATGGGAGATGTGACGCGCCAGCAAGCGGAAGCCATCGCACAACAGCTCACGGCGAATTTGCCGCAAGCGGGTGCGGTCGCCACCTTGCCTGCAGTCACAGCCAAGATCGCGGCGAGCGAACAACGCATCACCCATCCTGCCAGCCAGAGTCACATCCTCATCGGCTCGCCCGGTATCGCCCGTAACGATGTGGATTATTTTCCGCTGTATGTTGGTAACTACATTTTAGGTGGCGGAGGATTTGTGTCGCGCTTGATGAACGAAGTGCGCGAGAAACGCGGCATGGCCTACAGCGTCTATAGCTACTTCATGCCAATGCAACAACCGGGCGCGTTCCAGATTGGCTTGCAGACCAAGAAAGAGCAAGCGGATGAGGCATTGAAGGTGGTGCGTCAGATATTGGATGGTTTTGTCGCGAAAGGCGTGACCGAGAAAGAATTGCAAGCAGCCAAGGACAACATCATCGGTGGTTTCCCGCTGCGCATCGACAGCAACAAAAAAATATTGGATTACCTCAGCGTCATCGGTTTCTACCACCTGCCATTGACCTATCTGGATGACTTCACCAAGCAAGTCGATGCCGTTACCACCCAACAGATACACGATGCATTCAAGCGTCGGATTGATCCTAAAGCGATGGCGACCGTGATTGTGGGCGCACCAGAAGCGAAATAAGCAGTCATTCCTGTGAAGGTGGGAATCCAGTTAATTAATAATTCCTTGCAGAGCAATAGCCAAACCAAAGGCATGTTATATAAAACCTCTGGATTCCCGCCTGCCCGTAGGGCAGTTTATCTTGAGCCTGTCGAAAGGCGGGAATGACGCTGAAAGATTTTTAGGAGTCTAAAAATAAACAAAGTCAGAATCATCGGCGGCACACACCGTAGCCGCATCATCACCTTCCCCGATGCCGAAGCATTGCGTCCCACGCCTGACCGTGTGCGTGAGACGCTGTTCAACTGGTTGGGGCAGACCTTGTATGGGAAGTGCTGTCTGGACTTGTTTGCGGGGAGCGGGGCGTTGGGCTTTGAGGCGGCTTCGCGTGAGGCGGCGCAGGTGGTGATGGTGGAAGCCAATCGCGCCGTTTATAGGGCTTTGCAGGACAATGCCAACAAGCTGGGTTTTTCCAATGTGGCGTTGCAGTGCACAGATGGGCTAAAATTCGCCTCCCAAGAGAACATGGCATTCGATGTCATCTTCTTAGACCCTCCGTTCCAAAGCGACTACTTGCCGAAACTGTTGCCGAGATTGGCAAACAAGCTGACCGCCTACGGTGTCGTCTATGTGGAAAGCGGTACCCCGTTCGATGCGGGCGCAGAGTGGGTCGTTTTGAAACAAGGTAAGGCGGGTGCGGTGAACCATCAATTGATAAGGCGAGCATGATCAGAGTGGTCTATCCAGGTACCTTCGATCCCATCACGCGCGGGCATGAGGATGTGGTGCGGCGTGCGGCTGGATTGTTCGGCGAGGTCATCGTGGCGGTGGCGGCTAGTCGTGCTGCGACCTTGTTCTCTTTGCAAGAACGGGTGGCGATGGCGCAAGACGTGTTTGCTGAATTCCCGAACGTCAAAGTCGAGGGATTCAACGAATTGCTGATGAACTATGTCAAGTCGAAAGACGCGCGCGTGGTACTGCGTGGGCTGCGTGCGGTGTCAGACTTTGAATTTGAGTTTCAGATGGCAGGCATGAACCGCAACCTACATCCTGATGTGGAAACCGTGTTCCTCACGCCCGCAGAGCGCTATACCTTCATCTCTGCCAGCATCGTGCGCGAAATAGCGCGCTTCGGCGGTGATGTGAGCAAATTTGTATCACCCTCAGTCGAGGCGAAACTAAAGATCAAAAAATTAACTAAAGGAGAGTAACAATGTCACTAATCATTACCGATGAATGTATTAACTGCGATGTATGTGAACCAGAGTGCCCCAATGATGCGATTTCGCAAGGAGAAACCATCTATGTCATCGACCCTAAAAAATGTACCGAGTGCGTTGGTCACTACGACACACCTCAATGCGTAGAAGTCTGTCCAGTGGATTGCATTCCTAAGGATGAGGGAAATGTCGAGACTCCTGCACAGTTGCAAGTTAAATACGAAGCGCTGATGGCGGCTAAAGGCAAGTAGACTTTAATCGTGATTCACGGAAAGCTCGCCCTATGTGGCGGGCTTTTTATTGTCTGCTAGCGCGTGGATTTTAAATTGTAGTGTAGTGTTAGAATTTCAAACCCTAGCTACGGTAAGGGGCGGTTTTTTTATCGAACACAATTCACGATTACGGAATCGCCACCGCCTCAATCAAATCGCGCGCCAACTTGTTGCCATCGGAAGCTTGCGTGTCTTGCACCGATTGCAAACGGTGGCTGGCGACCCCAGGCAACACGGCTTGGATGTCTTCTGGGATGACCGCGCTGCGACCATCAAGCAATGCCCAAGCACGTGCGGCGGCGAGTAGGGATAGCCCTGCACGAGGTGAAAAACCATGCACATATTTTGCTGACTCACGCGTGTGACGCAGGATGGCTTGGACGTAGTCGAGCAAGGCATGGGATACGAACACTTGGCGAGCTTGTTGTTGCAGAGTCATCAGTTCGGTGGTCGTCATCTGTGGGGTGAGTTGCGCGACGATGTCGCGTCTATCCACACCAGCCAGCAAGCCGCGCTCGGCCTGTGCATCGGGGTAACCGAGTTCGATGCGCATCAAGAAGCGGTCGAGTTGCGATTCCGGTAGTGGAAAAGTGCCGATCTGGTTGGTCGGGTTCTGCGTGGCGATGACGAAAAACGGAGAGGGCAGTGGGCGTGTCTCGCCTTCGCTGGTGACTTGCTGCTCTTCCATCGCTTCCAGTAATGCACTCTGCGTCTTGGGTGTGGCACGGTTCACCTCGTCGGCGAGAATCATCTGCGCGAAGATAGGGCCAGGGTGAAATTTGAAATCTGCTGTGTCGCGCTGATACACCGACACGCCAAGGATGTCGGCGGGCAGCATGTCGCTGGTGAACTGGATGCGTTGGAACTGCAAACCGAGCGTCTTGGCCAGTACATGCGCCAAAGTCGTCTTGCCAACACCTGGCAGGTCTTCGATGAGCAAGTGGCCGCGCGCCAACAGACAGGTGAGTGCCAGACGTATCTGGCGTGGTTTGCCGAGGATGACTTGTTCGGTCTGGGCGATGACGTTGTGTAGTGGATGGGTCATGGTATTCCGCAACTTTTTAAGTCCGTTCGCCCTGAGTAGGTGCTTTATGCCGTATCGAAGGGGGAGCGGACGGGTTGATAATCAATTATTTCGTGCTTCGTTTTTTTCCTAAAATTTCAGCGAGTTGTGAACGACCTCTAGTACGTTGTTGGATAGGTTTTCGCTCTGCGCCACTCGTTGTAATGCGGTTTGCATCTGTAGCCGTAATGCGGGTTGATACTTTTTCCAATGATCGAGGCTACGCACTAAACGAGCGGCCACTTGCGGGTTGATCTTGTTGAGCGCAATCACTTGTTCTGCCCAATATGTGTAGCCACTGCCATCCGCTGCGTGGAACTGTGCTGGGTTTGCATTGCAGAAGCTGAAAATCAAGCTGCGCGCGCGGTTGGGATTATTGAGCTTGAAAGCGGGGTGTTTCATCAAGCTGCGTATGGCTTGCGCGTCATTGCGCCGCGCACTGGCTTGGATGCTGAACCATTTATCCACCACCAAGGGCTCATCGCTAAAGTCAGCGTAGAAACGTTGCAACGCGGTTGTATTGGGATCGCGTTGCACTAATGCCGCCAGCACAGCCTGACGGTCGGTCATATTGTTTGCGCCTTGTTCTTGCGCAAGGGCTAATTGCAGCGTGCTTTCGTCATCCCACTCCAGCAGATACGACAGGCATAAATTCTTCAGCGCACGCTTGCCTGCGAAGATGGCATCGGGACGATACTTTCCTAGGGTTAGATTCGCTTCATAAGTGGCAATCAATGCTGCTTTAAGTGACTGCGCCAAGCTGTGGCGCATGAATTGTCTGGCTTGGTGGATGGCCTGTGGATCAATTACCATACAGTGTTCCGCCAGCACGCCCTCGCTGGGCAGGCTCAATATCTGTTCGCGTAATCCAGGGGCTAACGTCTCATCCAGCAAGGTGTCGTGCCATGCGTCGATGAATAAAGCATCCAGCGTTAAATTTCCCCCTGCTTGCACTTGTTTAACCAAGGCTAACAAACGTTGCATGGACAAGCGTTGCCCCGCTTCCCAGCGGTTGAACGGGTCGCGGTCGTGTTTGAGTAAATGCACCAACTTATTATCTGTATAGGCGTAGTCCAATACGATAGGGGCTGAGAAATTGCGCAATAGCGAGGGGGTAGGGCACTCGGTGACTTGGGTGAAACGGAAAGTCTGTTGGGCTTGCGTCAGCTCAAGTACGCAAGTGGATTCAGGCTGTTTTTTCGCCGCCAGATACAAGGGCATCTCCCGACCCTGTGCATCCAACAACCCCAGCGCGACAGGAATATGCAAAGGTAGATCAGACGAATTGCGCGAGCTTTGGGTGAGCGTCACGTCATAGGTTTTTACCGTGCTGTCATACGCTGTAAGTACCTGCACCTGCGGCGTGCCCGCTTGGCTATACCAACGTTCAAACTGGCTCAAGTCGCGTCCATTGGCATCCGCCATCGCCGCACGAAAATCATCGCAGGTCACGGCCTGTCCATCGTGTCGTGCAAAGTACAAGTCCATGCCTTTGCGGAAGCCATCGCGTCCCAGCAAAGTTTGATACATACGCACCACCTCCGCGCCTTTTTCGTAGATGGTGGCGGTGTAGAAATTGTCGATAGCAACATAGCTATCGGGACGCACTGAGTGCACCATCGGCCCTGAATCTTCAGCGAACTGTACCTGACGCAAAGCACGGACATCGTCGATGCGTTTCATCGCGCGTCCCGTGTCCGTGCCCAGCATATCCGCCGAAAATTCTTGATCGCGGAATACGGTGAGACCTTCTTTCAAGGACAGTTGAAACCAGTCACGGCAGGTCACGCGATTACCCGTCCAATTGTGGAAATACTCATGGCCGATGACGGATTCAATGTTGTCATAATCCACATCAGTGGCGATGCGTGGATTGGCCAAGACATACTTGGTGTTGAAGATGTTCAGCCCTTTGTTTTCCATCGCGCCCATATTGAAGTCGCCCACCGCCACGATCATGAATCGCTGTAAATCCAGCTCCAGCCCAAAGCGATTCTCATCCCAGCGGATGCTCTTTTTCAACGACTGCATCGCGTGGTCGGTCTTGTCCAAATTGCCAGGCTCGACCCAAACTTGTAGCAACACTTTGCGCCCTGATTGCAGTTTGAAGGTTTCTTCTTGGCACACTAGATTGCCTGCCACCAAGGCGAATAAATATGAAGGTTTGTTGAACGGGTCTTGCCATTTTGCGTAATGTCGTCCATCGCCCAAATCACCTTGCTCAATCAAATTACCGTTACTCAACAACACGGGGTACTTGGCTTTGTCCCCACGCAACATAACCGTGTAGGGAGCCATCACATCGGGGCGATCGGGGAAGTAGGTAATCTTGCGAAATCCCTGCGCTTCGCATTGTGTGAAGAAATTCCCGTTGGATACATATAAGCCCATCAACGAGGTATTTTGGGCAGGGTGGATGCGCGTCACAATCTCCAGTTCTAGCGTATCTGGGGCATGCAGTATGGTCAGTATGTCTGCGCTTAAGGTGTAATGCGTGCGCACCTTGAGTGCAACGCCATTCATGCGTATTGACAGCAACTCCAGTTCCGCGCCGAGTAACTGCAACTCCATCGTCGCGGCCAGTGGATTGCGTCGCATCAATAATCTCGAACTGACCTGTGTAGCAGCAGGATCGAGATCAAAACCAAGCTCCACTTGATCGACTAGGTAAGCGGATGGCGTGTAATCCTGACGGAAGATGGTGTTTGTAGTTTGTATTTTCATGGAGATAGTGAGCGAAATTGAAGTAGAAGTCGATGCGCGTATTGTAACCAGCGGCAGTGATTCGTTGAGCAAAATAGTGTTTGGGTGAATGAGCCTGAAGCAAAAAGAAAAAAATTGAACATGCATTTTTCGGGAAGTGAATTAAGGCAACTTTGCGATAAAACTTAAGCCTTAGTTAGGGCTAATTTTCAAGTGAGGTCAGAACTAAAATTTGGATTCTCAGAGTTGCCCTAGAGTAGAATTCGCGGCGAATATATTCAAGGATAAAACCATGCCATTGACCTTTGCCACCGCCGCCCAGAAAGCCCATACCCTGTCCGAAGCACTGCCTTATATCCAGCGCTTCTTCGATAGGACTATCGTCATCAAATACGGCGGCAACGCCATGACTGATCCCAAGCTGCAAGAAGGGTTCGCGCGCGATGTGGTGTTGCTCAAACTGGTCGGTATGAATCCGGTGGTCGTCCACGGTGGCGGTCCGCAGATTAACGACTTGCTGAAAAAAGTGGGCAAGCAGGGCGAGTTCATCCAAGGTATGCGCGTCACCGACGAAGAGACCATGGATGTGGTGGAGATGGTGTTGGGAAAAGTCAACAAAGACATCGTCAACCTCATCAACCGTTACGGGGGTAAGGCAGTCGGTCTGACTGGTCAAGACGGCGGCTTTATCCGTGCCGAAAAATTGTTGCTGGATAGCATCACCGAGCCAGGTAAGAAGCTCGACATCGGTTTGGTTGGCGATATAAATAAAATCGACCCTTCCATCATTACCTTCCTCGATTCTGGAGATTTCATTCCCGTCATCGCACCGATTGGTGTATCGCCCGATGGCGAGACGTTGAACATCAATGCCGACGTGGTGGCTGGCAAGCTGGCAGAAGTGTTGCATGCTGAGAAGTTGGTGCTGCTGACCAATACACCGGGTGTGCTGGATAAGGATGGCAACCTGCTTACTGGTCTCACGCCCAAGCAGATTGATGAATTGGTGGCGGATGGCACGCTGTCTGGCGGGATGTTGCCTAAGATCGGCTCGGCACTGGATGCGGCACGTGGTGGTGTGAAAGCAGTGCATATCATTGACGGTCGGGTGGCGCATGCGCTGTTGCTTGAGATATTGACCGACGAAGGTGTCGGCACGCTGATCAAAAGCAAGTGAACGAACGCGTCTGGCTCTTCGATTTAGATAACACGCTGCATAATGCGACCCCGCACATCTTTCCGCACATCAATCGCAGTATGACGGCGTACCTGCAAGAACATTTGCAGTTGGATGAGGAAGCGGCGAATGCCTTACGCGTGGATTATTGGCAACGCTATGGTGCGACGCTCACGGGCTTGATGAAGCATCATGGTACCGATCCCGATCACTTCTTGTGGCACACACACCAGTTCCCAAATTTGGGGAAGATGGTGGTGCGCGAACCAAGATTGCGCAATGCACTGAAAAATCTGACGGGAAGCAAGATTGTGTTTTCCAATGCGCCTAATCATTACGCGCAGGCGGTATTGAAAATATTGCGGGTGGAAGATTTGTTTGATGCTGTGTTCTCTATCGAACATTCGCACTACCTGCCTAAGCCGCAGACGGCTGGCTTTAGGCGCTTGTTGCGCAAGCATCACATCAAAGCAACACAGTGTGTGATGGTGGAAGACAGTGTGGAGAACCTGAAGACGGCAAAACGACTGGGTATGCATACCGTGTGGGTGAGCGATGCGTTGCGTGCGCCGAACTTTGTGGATGTGAAGATACGTGATGTGTTGGAGCTGCCGCGTGCAGTGAGCAAACTGAAATTTTAGCATCCGTCATTCCCGTGGAAACAGGAATCCAGTGAGTGATTCAAAGTGCCTTTAGGTTTTGTCCTTGCAAGCAAGGAATATATTTTTGACTGGATTCCCATTTTCATGGGAATGACGTGGTTGTATCGTTAGGTGTGATTTAAGAGGATATAAAAATGGCAGCTAAACCAGGCGAACGCAAACTACAGATTCTGCAAACCATCGTTGAGATGCTGGAGCAACCCAAGGGCGAGAAGATCACTACCGCTGCGCTAGCGGCACGCCTTGATCTGTCGGAGGCCGCGCTGTATCGCCACTTTCCTAGCAAATTCATGATGTACCAAGGCTTGATTGATTTCATCGAGCAGACCGTGTTTGGTCTCATCAACAAGATCAGCACCGAAGAGCAAGATGGATTGAAGCAGGTCGAAGGCATTGTGGGGCTGTTGCTAGGATTCGCCAAGAAGAATCGCGGCATGACGCGCGTTCTTATTGGTGATGCGCTGGTGAATGAAGACGAACGCCTGCAACAACGCATCAACCAACTGCTCGATCGCGTCGAAGCGACCCTCAAGCAATCCCTACGCATCGCCACCACCCAAGGCAAGTTAGAAGCCGATGCGGACTTTGGCGCGCATGCCAATTTGCTGCTGTGTTTCGTGGTTGGACGTTGGAATCAGTTCGGTAAGAGCGGCTACACCAAAGACCCAATGGCGCAATGGCCGCAGCAGTGGGCGATCATTAGAAGTCAGTTCAACTAAGCAGCGCGCGTATTGACGCGCAAGGTTGTGGGGTTGCCTTAGTGTCACACTTTTGGATGTTGATATGGCATCTACGACGACACTTAAATTATCTGACGAGCTTAAGTCGCGCATTGCTACTGTTGCGCAAGCATCTGGTAAATCACCCCATGCCTTCATGGTAGAAGAATTAGAAGCTCAAGCGCGTTTGGCAGAGATGCGTCAATCATTCATCAATGATGCGCTGACTTCGGCAACTAAAGTGGATGCAGGCGGAGTGCTGGATGCAATGGAAGAGGTACACGCCCATATACTTAAGCGCACATCGGGCAAGTCAGTCAAGCGTCCACAGCCCATTGTTCAGTCAGAGTCTCGCATCCCCAATCCCCGTAGACGCCCAAGAGCTGGATTTCGGTCATGAATTCGCTTCCGAGTCCAGGACGTTCTTTCTCATACCAGTCGCCCGCTTCGTCAAACTCGGTTCGAGCTTACTTGCGGAAAATGACAGGACGCATTATCGCTGCCAGAGCGCTTGAGCTTCGGTTTTGATCGTTTCCCAAGCGATGGTGTCGTCAGGGTTTGCATCATCTTCGGCAAGACGACGATCAAGTTCTGATTTTTCAGACGCGCTCGGAGGCAGTAGGTCTGCTTCAATGGCGACTGAATCCCAGATGTCTTTCACGAGGTCGATACGATCTTCGACCCTCATGTTGTCTATTCCCAATTCGTGCAGTGCTTGACCCATGGCAGCCACCTTGATTGATTTGGCTAGATGCTACAACAGCTTCTTCAACTGATACATCCTCTCCAGCGCTTCCTTCGGACTCATCTCGTCTGGTTGCAGATCGCGCAGTGCCGATAGCAGCGGATGTTCTTCTGGCTCTGGTGCTTCTCGCCAAGGAGACTTAATATCTGCGGCGAAAAGATCACCCTGTGGGTTCTGTGCAGCACTGTTCTGTTCCAACTTCACCAATTGTTTCTTCGCATTGCGGATGACGCTATTGGGCACGCCCGCGAGGGCAGCTACTTGCAGGCCGTAGCTTTGGCTTGCCGCGCCTTCGTTTACTGAGTGCAAGAAGACGATGCTGTGCTGGTGCTCGATGGCGGTGAGGTGGACGTTGGCGAGTTGTTTGAATTCTTCGGCCAAGCGTGTGAGTTCGAAATAGTGCGTGGCAAATAAAGTGTAGCTGCGGTTGATCTCCAACAGGTGGCGCGCGATGGCATAGGCCAAGGCGAGACCGTCGAAGGTGCTGGTGCCGCGCCCGATCTCGTCCACCAGCACCAGACTCTTGT
>JAVHQF010000073.1:0-4284 GCA_036170995.1 Sideroxydans sp.
TCTGGTTCAATACACTTTCCACCGCGAAACCCACGTAGGCCTCGTGGTTGTAGGCGGGCACAAGCACACTGATCAGTGTAGATGAGACGGTATTGTTCATGGACATTGGCATTCTACATCGCTGCATAGATACAGCCCACGCAGCTATTTTCCTTCTAGCCGCGAACCCAAAATCAACGGCTAACAAGTGCCTGATAATTTCGTCTACGAATTTGCAGTTGAAACTGCAAAGGCTGTCTAACTTGCCAGTTTGGGCTATCAGGGGAAAGGTTAGGATTGAAATAGGGGTCGCCGGCGGCAAAAACATCAGGCCACTTGGCAACGAATCGCGCACTGTCTTCGGGGTGCGTATCTTCAGGATGCCGGCCGCGCGTGTAAGACTCGTGGTGTAGCAGTTCCGCGTGCGCGCAAAACACGACCCGATAGCCTCGCTGCCGCGCTTTCAGGCATAGGTCAACATCGCTATAGCCAACCGCAAGGGTTTCGTCGAAGCCTCCGATTTCAGCGAATACTGGCCGACGAATAAGCAAGCATGCGGCCGTTACTGCAGAGACTTCGCGGTTGACAATGAGCGAACCGATATAGCCCAAGTCGAGAGAATCTTCGCCAGTCGAGCGGAAGCGCCCGAGATTTTCAGCCACACCACAGCAGGCCACAACCACGCCGGCATGTTGAACAGTCTTGCGATCCGGGTAGTACAGCTTGGCGCCAACGATGCCAATGTCCGGTTTTTGCCCCAGTTCCAGCATACGTTCTAACCAACCTGGATGTATGGCCTCGACGTCGTTGTTGCAGAACAGGTAGTGGGAATACCCATTGTCCAACTGAGCCACTGCCCAATTGTTGATTGCCGAGAAATTGAATGGGCCGCTATATCGCAACACCTTTACGCCCATAGCGAGGCTGTCGAAATAGGCCAACGAGGCGGGATCGTCTGAATCATGGTCGATCAACACGATGTCATAATTTATCGACTCTGTCGTTCTCCTGATACTTTCTAAGCAGGTTCTCACCAGGTCGCCGTGGTCCCTTGTAGGAATGATTATGGCGACTTTGAGACCTGCCACCAGGGGGTAACGCACATCGAAATAATTAAAGCTCGGCCCATCGTTTACTTCCCCATCCTCGCCTCGACGACTCAGGTGACGTTGCAGAATGGACTTGGAGGTCGCCATGACCCTGGAAATCAACTGATGGCCGGCGGAATGGCCATGGATGCGCCAACGGTAGAGCACTTCAGGGATGTGCGTGATTGTCCTGGCTTGCTCGCTGGCGCGCAGGATCAGGTCATAGTCTTGTGAACTCCGCAATGTCTCATCAAAACCGCCTATCTGCCGGAGCAATGCGGTTTTGAATCCGACCATATGAACGATATAGGGATGCGAGCACAGATACTCAGGCGAGAAAGTCGGCCTGAAAATGAAATGCTGAACTGTCGCGCCATCCTCGGAAACCAGGATTTCATCCGAGTACAGCATATCCGGATCGTCTTCCAGCACGGCCTCGGCAACCCGGAACAATGCCTGTTCTTCAAACATATCGTCGTGATCAAGCAGAACGACAAAAGACCCAGTCGCCATCGCAAGCGCCCTGTTGGTAGCATGGGAGACTCCTCGATTCTCCTCACCGATACGAAATTTGATGCGGCCGTCCTTGGCCGCATATTCCTCCAGCACAGCCCTCGTTTGTGCCGAGGTGGAGCCATCATCCGCGATGCACAACTCCCAATACGGGTAGAGCTGCTTTTGCACGGAGTCTAGTGACTCCCGCAACATAGGCTCGGGCGTATTGTATGTAGGCATCAAGATGGAAATTGCCGGGGGCGCGGGCATCGCATCAATGCGGGTGCGAATTGCCGCTCTAATTTCGTCGGTAAATGAAACGCGATAGCACTGGAAAGTATCGTCGCGCCAATCTAGTCCAGGCATGATCTCCGGCAAAGCTGGTGGCGATGCGGTGGATTCCTCCGTTTGAACGGCATAGGCCTTGGGTAGTTGTGACAATGCCATCTTCAGGGCGAGCATTCCGCCCCCCCGCCAGGCGCGATACAAATCGAAGCCGACGGTAGGACACCTGGCCGGCTGCCTCAAAACAGGTGCCAGACAACGCCGCACGGTTCTGGCTTTGCGTAACGCCGTCCCCAACCAACGCACCGGTCTGGAACAGGCCCAACTGGTTGAGGCATAAATCTCCACGAGTTGGGCATTGCGAATATTGAGCATGTCGGTTTTCTCGTCACGCTCCGATTCCAATTGCCCGATGATGCTTTTCTGTGCCACCAGAGCACCTTGGCATTCGCTCAATTGACAGCCAAGCACCCGCAGGCGGTCTTCGCGCATATCCAGGGTCAGACGCAGACTGTCGATCTCTTTCCCCTGCCGGGATAATTCCAGGTAAAGCGATACCGCCACCTGATTTTCTAGCGACTGCCGGGGATTAAGCAACCAATCCGGTTCAGCCTTGCCTCCTGCCAATGGCAGCAAGCGGTGGTAATCCGCCACCATTTCTTGCGCCGACCGTGGCGGCATGGCTAATAAATTTGATCGAATGGTTCTTAGCGTGTCTCTGTTCTCATGGATTGCGCGCAAGCAGCTCAGCAGGGCATCGGCATCCGGCTCGAACAAATAGCCGGTCTCACCAGGCCGAATGCGATCTGAAAAACCACCTAGACTAGTCGCGGCTGGCGGGATGGCCATCAAGAAAAGCTCGCTCAGGGTATAACTAAACGTCTCCGGCCAAATACTTAGCAACAACCCAATGTCGGGCTGGATGGCGGTCAAAATGGCAGGAAGCTCCTCAACGGAATACTGGCTGACAACATGCACGCCCACTTTATCCCGAAATAGCTCGCCAACTTCCTTCGCTCCAACAAGATGCACCTCGGCAAACTCGATCAGCCGATCCAGAACATCCATTAACAATCTGACGCCTTTGCTGACCGATAGCCTGCCCAACACTACAATCCGTAATTTGCGGTTACCTATGGGACCGACATATGAAATGGGTCGCATATCAGTTAGATAACCATGCGGGATAGTCACAAACGGCACATTAGCCAATCGCGGCGAGATACGAAGCAGGTGTTCCTGGACCGAGTGACTCGGCGCCACCATCGCGACGGGAGCCAATACCACCAAGTCCAGAAAATGTGTTCGTACCTTCTTGGCCCGCTCATCTCCAGAAAGATTGTAGAATGGGTTGAAACCGGGATTGTTTTGGACGCACAGGTCTAGCCGGTCATCATCACAGTGGCTGCAAACCCCATTGAAAAACAGGTTGATCGCAGCACAGGCAGGGAAATAATCGTGATTAATCACCAGGGTAGGCAAGCTGGTATCTAGAATATCCAAAGCGTGACCGATCAATGAAGACACCAACACGGCCTGAACACCGTAATCATGGATAATTTGACGGATTACATTTTGATATTCCCAGTGCCTATCGACGGTAACCTGTATCGGTTCCGAAAATTTCCAGAAACGGATAGGATATTCATCATCTACATTTGTGAACAACATAATGCCTTCGGCCAATGTAGGGCTCCGGCAATAGGGCTTCAGCACCAAGTTGATGCGTTCGCTGTCCGTCCTACAATAATCCTGATACCAGCGCGAGATACCACCGCCCAAGTCATGGACGATATGTAATTGCACCGGCTTCATTGAGTTCGAACCCACCTCGGGATAACTTAAGGAGACTCCCAGTCGCCGCCTGGCCAATTCAAAATCCACCGTCTGACGCAGGTAGGCAGGCGGATCGGCAGCAACGAAACGTTTTACCAGGCCATGGTAATCCGGATGCAAACGACTCAAAACTTCCGCTGACCGTGCCAATAAGCTATCGCGCTCATCACGGAAACTGACGCCTCCAGCATGAAACACAAAGGTATCGGCGCACAGCACATTTCGCCACCCGGCTTGAACAGCCCGGCGGCTGAAATCATTCTCTTCGCCATAGCCGCGCCCGAAACACTCGGCATCAAATAAGCCGACTGAGTCCAGGCAGGACCGTTTGATGTACATACAGAAACCAACCGCCGTCGGGATTTCGACACACTTACCCGCATTGACCTGTTTGAACAGCTTGTCGAGTCCACTCAGGTCGATGCCTGATGGCATTGGGTTGTCCGCGCAAAAGACTGGGTAGCTACAAATTGTGGCGTTATTTGAAAAAGGCGTTACCGTCCCGATGTCTGCCTGGCGATAGGCACAACCATGAAGCCTGTCCAGCCAATCGTTGGCCACTTCGGTATCGCTGTTGAGTAGAACCACATCGCGATCCGGA
>JAVHQF010000074.1:0-19004 GCA_036170995.1 Sideroxydans sp.
TCAGGCTGATGCCGAGGTTGGGTTGATCCATATAGGTGAATCCACCAGCCACGCATGCGGGAGAGAGGGCTGCCGTATAAGTGAAATGGTGCGGGTAGAAACGCCCGAACGGCCCGGCAGTTGTGGATCCGATCTTGCAGCCGTATTTGCCGCCGACCTGCGTGTTGGAGGTGCTGCCGATCACGCAATCGTTGGGTTGATCCACGCCGGTGAAATTACCGTCGCTGACCGCATCGGCGAGCAGAGAGATCGTGCCGACATCGTGGTATTGGAAAGTGCTGCCCGCCGAATCGCCGGAGACTGCTGCCGGAAAGCTGCCGGTCAGTGTGCCGATGGCCGCATTGTTGTGGTCGCGCATCAGTGCGGTATCAAGAACCGGTGTGCCGGTGTAGTTGTTGTAACCACTCGCCGCCGTCATGCTGAAATTCAAGCCCGCCGCCAGCGCGGCCCCGCCAAGGTTGGCGGAAACAATGAAGGTTTGCGGGCGGATGGCGAAGGCATCGGTGGAACAGGCCACCGTGGTAGGTGCGCCTGTGGCGGGATAGCTCATGCGTGCCGTTACGTTTTGCCATGTGTTGTTCTCGGTAAAGGCCGCCGATTTGCGTCCGGCATCGGCAGCGGCAAAGGTAAGGGTCTGCGCCGACCCGATCACAGGGCGTGCTCCGCACACCGCGCCGCCAGAGGCATCCACCAGTTCCACCTTGAGGTCGCCGATAAAGCCGGTTTCCACCGCCGGCCCAGTTTTCAATGCCACCACGTCCAGGTTGAACGCTGTAGCGGCGAGCTTGGTGTAGATGACGCCGGTCACACTGCCGGCGGGTGTAGTCGGCTCGAAGGCGTTGAAGCCTGATGGCACGACCAATCCACCGCAAGGATGGGTGGCAAGATGAATGGTGCTGACCTCGCCCGGGGTCAGTTCCCCGTCATAGACTTTCACTTCATCGAGCCGCCCGCTGAAGCGGTAATAGCTGTCACGTTGCCAGCCGCCGGCCCGCAGAGTCGAATTCACAAAGGAAGCGGTGTTGTTGGGTGTCGATAGACGTTGAGTGAGTGACTGTGCCGCTCCATCGATATACAGCTTGTTGCTGGCGACAATCCCGTTGGTGAACACCGCCACCACGTGATGCCAGCCACTGGCCAGCCCCGCCGAACTGATACCGTAAACATCGCTGTTGCCGGTATTGAAACCGAAATGCCCGCCGACCAGCCACAGGTCATAGCCGAACCAGCCGATGGGCATCACGCTGTTGGTGCCATCCCAAAACATCCAGAACGCCACACTGGTCTTGGCACCCGCCGCCGTATTCACCGGCAATCCGGGGAAGTTGAAGGTGCCGCCATTGGAAGCGGGCCCTGGCATGCTGCCATAGCCGCAGGTGCCCGGATTACCGGCGCGCGCCGGACTGGCTCCGGTAGGCGCCGGAAGCGGGCTGCCGATGGTTGTGCCGTGCCGGTTATTGCCGCTGCTATCCTTGACTTCGCCTGCCGTACCGTTCCACGAGGATTCCTCCAGGCGGTATTCGGCGAGCGGGGTCGCCGGGACAGGACATGTTCTTATGCTGCCGTCCCAGTTTTTTGCGGCGGATTCGTTGGCATAACCGGTGGCGATCTCGGCGGCGGAGAGCGCACCGCTGAATATCTTCACTTCGTCGATCATGCCGTCGAAGCGGCGCTTGCCTTGGGGGTATCCCTGGTCGTCGCCGATCTGCAGCGGCACCGCAGTGGTCGGCAGTGCGCCGGCCACGGCCGCAGTGCCGCTGGCCACGCCGTTGATGTAGATGGTCTGTGAACCGCTCGCGTACGCCAGTGCGACATGGGTCCACGCGCCGATGGGCACGGTGGCGGTGGATGCGAAGTTGCCGGTTCCCCACCACCAGAACACATGGCCGGTGGCGTTGATGTGCGCCTCGTAGTTTTGGTCCTTGGAAATGAAGGACATCAGCGCGTCCTTGCCCGGCGCGCCGCCCCAGCGCGCCGGTTTCAGCCATGCGGTGACCGTCACGGCGGTAGGCAGGTCGAGCAGGGGGCTGTCCGCAACCTGCACATAATTGGCTAATAGGTTTGCGCCGTTGCAGAGTTTGGCCGCCGCAGTCGTCGCGCCCAGGAATACCGATCCGTGCAAGGCGTTCCAGCTGCTGTCCGCCACCTCGTTCGCCGTGCCGTTCCAGCTCACCTCGTCCATGCGCCATTCGCCCACCATGTGCGCCGCACAAGCATGGGTCGAGTTGTAGATCACACTCACGTCCGCCAGCGTGAGTTCTCCGTCATAAACGCCGACCTCGTCGATCCTGCCCGAAAAGCGATAGCTGCTATTTGCCAGCCAGCCGCCTACGCGCAGGGTGGAATTGGCATAGGCGTTGCCATTGGCGGGCGTCCCCTGGCGCTGCGTGAGCGCTCTCAGACCGCCGTCAATATAGAGCTTGTTGGCAGATACGTTGCCGTTGTTGAAAACCGCCACCACGTGGTGCCAGCCGTTTGCCAGGCCGGCCGAATCGGTGCCGAAGACGTCTCCCTGGGCCGTGTTGAAGCCGAAGTCGGCTCCAACAATCCAAAGGTCGTGCAGATTCCAGCCAATCGGCATGACGCTGTTGGTGCCATCCCAAAACATCCAGAACGCCACACTGGTTTTGGCGCCAGCCGTTGTGTTGGCATTCACCGGAAGATTGAGAGCGCCGCCGTTGTTTGCCGAGCCGGGGAATCCGCCATAGCCGCAGGTGCCCGGATTACCGGCGCGCGCCGGACTGGCTCCGGTAGGCGCCGGAAGCGGGCTGCCGATGGTTGTGCCGTGCCGGTTATTGCCGCTGCTATCCTTGACTTCGCCTGCCGTACCGTTCCACGAGGATTCCTCCAGGCGGTATTCGGCGAGCGGGGTCGCCGGGACAGGACATGTTCTTATGCTGCCGTCCCAGTTTTTTGCGGCGGATTCGTTGGCATAACCGGTGGCGATCTCGGCGGCGGAGAGCGCACCGCTGAATATCTTGACCTCGTCCAATTGCCCGCCGAAGCCGGGATACCACGGATCCTTGCCTAAGTAGAGCGGCCCGGTATTTGAGATTGACGTACCCGCCAGAGCCACCTGACTATCCAGAACACCGTTGAAATAGAGTTGGAGTGATGATCCGCTCTTCACGTAGGTAACCTGCGTCCATGTATTGAGAGCAAGGGGAGCCGTGCTGGCATTGATGCCTTCGTTCCAGTTGGATGTCGTGCTGATGCGGCTGTGCATCTGATTGCTGGACGGGGACATCCACATGGCAAAGGTTCTGTCGGTATCGGTATTTCCTTTGTGGATCAGACTGCGCCATGCGCCGGTGAACGTATTGGTGTGGCGTACCCAGTAAGTGACGGAAAAATCGCTGCCGGTCTTGCCGACCTCGATGGCCGGCGTGTTATTGATCAACGCGTAACTATTGGCCGGAGCAAAACTTCCACCGTTACAAATCTTGCCTGTGCCGGTAACAGCACCGCTGATTGCCCGACCGTTGTTGGCGGCCACGCTATCGATGATCTCACCCGCCGTGCCGTTCCAGCTCACCTCGTCCATGCGCCATTCGGCAACAAGCGTCGCTGCAGAAGCGCTGAATGCCGTGAATGCCCAGAGCAACATCAGCCAGCAGCATGTCGTCAAATAACTCATTTGAAACCCCATGCCATTTTGTTTGACGGGCATTTTCAGACCTTTCCCGGATATCGGCAAGCAGGAAATGGTTTTTCAGTTAAGTGGTAGCGTCCGACCGATGAATGGATCACAGGCGACCGCTATCTTGGTCGTGTCCGTGCTTCCTGTAGAGCCAAGACATGATGCTGATGAGGAGTAGACCAAATACCGCGATGATGGCGTTCATGGGGATGTCTAGTTTGTCCATCAGAGCGTACAAACCCAGCATGAGGAAGATGCTGATGTTCTCGTTGAAGTTCTGTACGGCGATGGAGCGCCCAGCCCCCATAAGCAAGTGCCCGCGATGTTGTAGTAGTGCATTCATCGGCACGACGAAAAAGCCAGCCAGTATGCCGATGCCGATGAGGAGAAGGATGGCTAAGAGTGGGCTGCTGACGACAATCATGGAGAGCACTAAGATGCCCATGCCGATCCCCATTGGGATGACTTTGACCGCATGTTTTAATTGCACAAAACGGGCGGCGAGGATAGAGCCGATGGCGATGCCGACCGCTACCCATGCGGTGAGCTTGGCTGCCTCCCCGATGCTGTAATGTAGAGTGACAGCCGCCCAAGCCAGCACTAGTAATCGCAACGTTGCACCCGCGCCCCAAAATAAAGTGGTGACGGCGAGTGACACTTGCCCCAAAGGATCTTTCCACAGCAGCCTGAAGCAATGAACAAAATCTTTAATGAGGAAGAGAGGGTTGCGACTTAAGGGTTTGTGGTCGACTGTGACTAACGGAATGTACAAATTGAACATTGCCGCCAACAGGTAAATAAAGAAGGTGATGAAAATAGCGAACTCGGCCGCTGTGACAAATGCTGGCACATTGAGTGCAGCCATAATAGTGTGTGCGATGCTGGGGGTGATGAGCATGCCACCAACGACCGCGCCCAAAATAATCGCGCCAACCGTGAGTCCTTCCATCCAGCTGTTCGCCCACACCAAACAATCTGGGGGCAGATACTCGGTCAAGATACCATATTTAGCGGGCGAATAAGTTGCCGCCCCCAAACCCACCAACGCATATGCCATCAGGGGATGGATGCCCACCAACATGGCTAAACAGCCCAGCATTTTGATCGCGTTGCTGATAAACATGACGCGCCCTTTAGACAGCGAATCAGCAAACGCGCCCACGAAGGGCGCGAGCAAAACGAACGAAATGATGAAGGCTTGCTGCAGTATAGGTGTCTGCCAATTGGGCGCGTGGACTTGCTTGAGCAACGCGATGGCGGCAAATAAAAGTGCGTTGTCAGCGAGCGCCGAAAAGAATTGCGCTGCGAGAATAATATAGAAGCCGCGTTTCACGTTTTGGAGTTGTTTTGAGGGTGGCGTTTTATAACATGAAATATCGGGTGCGTTACACGATTTATTCCATAAGCGCTTCTGCTAAAAACCTCCGCCTTCGCAGTCGGAGGTTTAGGACGGTGGAAAATGTGCTGTAGTGATAGTCAGGCTAGTTATCTTGAGCACCTTGATCTATCCATTTCTTAAGCAAATTGATATTTACTTTCGATAAGCCACCCGCCATACCATAGGGCATCTTGATGGAATCATGTACTCGCCCATCCACCACCTGAATAAAAATACTGGAAAAGCTATCTGCTGGCTTGATGACCGCGCCAAATTTCGTACCTTTCATCAGGCTGGCATAAGTACGCATATCCAGCCCGCTCGCCTCAAAACCTTTGCCACCTGGCTCATGACAATTCAAACAGTAGTCATGCAAAATTGGAGCGATGTCTTTTTTATAACTCACTGGTTTGGCGGCGATGGGCGCGGCATAAGCCGATACGACAAACGTTAATCCAGCCAATATGGTGGTGTAATGCAGCATTGTTTTTTTCATCTCGCACCTCGTTTCTTAAGCAAAATTATTTCAACCGAGCCCAAATTTGATTTTTTACCAAGTACAACAACCCAGTCAGCACAAACAAGTAAGCTAACACATAGTAGCCGAGCTTATGCCTTTGCTGCGCGTGTGGATCGGCTGCCCACGCTAGAAAAGCAACAATGTCGTGCGCCTGCTCTTTAATCTCAGTGCGTTGTGCTTCATCCGTGGCACTACTCATCCCCAGAATGTCTGGCATCTTAGTTTCGGGATAGATATGGTTGCCCGACATGCCATCAGGCTTCACGTAGTAGCCCAGAAGATACGAGTACACATAATTCGTTCCGCCATCACGAGCCTTCGCCATCAAACTTAAATCTGGCGGAGCTTTACCATAGGCTTGAATAGAATCGTTCTCGGACATCTGTGCCAGCAAGGCAGTATCAAAAGGTTGCTCTCCTCGCCAAGCATCCACCTTTTGCTTGTTGATACCAAAATTAACTAGGTCTCGATATTTAATGTATTTCATACTGTGGCAGGAATGGCAGGAATTCATCAGATTCTCCACCCCACGCTCTACCGAAGCGACATCAGTCGCTACTTTGACCGATTCAAGTTTGGTTTCCGATGCCTGCGCCACGTTCACAACGCAACACATTACCGCCATTGTTATCAGCTTTATCATCATTTACTTTCTTTTCCTTTGGATTTTCTCTTGCGCTTCACCCTCAATCAGCGTAGCCACCTCGGCAGGCAAACCGCGTTTAATCAACCAACGCTCTTCTGCTTTAGAAATAACAGGAACAAGTAAGAATGAAGTGAAATAACACAGCGTCGCAATTTGCCCTATCAACATCGTCTGACTGGTCGGAGGCACATAACCCACATAACCCAGCACCAACATATCCAACAAAAATAGATAGAACTGTAGACGATAGATGGGACGGTGATGCGCCCCTCCAGGAATACGCGAACGATCTAAAAACGGCATGAAGGCAAACATCATCACGGATAAACCCATCGCCACCACGCCCCCCACCATGTTTGGCACGGAACGCAAAATTGCGTAAAACGGTAAAAAATACCATTCAGGAACAATGTGATTTGGTGTCTGCATCGGATTGGCGGGGATATTATTTGCTGGTTCAATCAAGCTATCTGGCATGAAAAATACAAAGATGCTGTAGACAATTAAGAACACGCCTAGACCATAAAAATCTTTGGCTGTGAAATACGGATGGAATGGGATGTTGTCTTTATGTGACAAATCAACACCGCTCGGATTGCTACTCTTTACCGAATGCAGTGCCACCAAATGCACAATCACTGCGCCAATGATGAGAAAGGGAAATAGGTAATGCAACGAGAAGAAACGGGTCAATGTGGCATCGCCCACGGTGTAATCACCACGTAACCAAGTTACCACTTCATCTCCAAAGAAAGGGGTGGCACGAAATAGGTTCGTAATAACCGTTGCTCCCCAGAATGACATCTGCCCCCACGGCAATAGGTAGCCCATAAAGGCGGTCGCCATCAGCAACAGCAACAGGCCCTGCCCCGTCCACCACAACAATTCACGGGGGGCACGATATGAGCCGTAGTACAAAGTGCGCGCCATATGCACGAAAATGACAAAAAAGAAGGCAGATGCGCCCGTCGCATGCATGTAACGCAACAGCCAACCGTAGTTCACATCACGCATGATGTGCTGGATTGAATCAAAGGACTGTGCAACATCGGCTTTGTAATGCATCGCCAAAAAAATGCCAGTGGCGACTTGTAGCACCAAAACGAATCCCGCGAGAAATCCAAAATTCCACCAATAGCTCAAATTTCGCGGGGTGGGATAGCCCGTCAGTTCATGCTTAACGAAGCTGGTTAACGGAAAACGTTGGTCTATCCAAGTAACGATACGACTGAGCATGGTGGTCTCCTAGGCTTTGCCGATGGCAATTTTATTTTCGGTGAGGAAATGGTAGGGCGGCACTTCCAGATTTTTGGGCGCCGGACCACGTACCACACGTCCGCTATCGTCGTATTGACTGCCGTGACAATGGCAAGTCCAGCCCGGTCCTTCCTTATTGGGCACACACCCCATATGCGTACATACCCCAATCACTACCAGCCATTCAGGATGCTGTACACGCTGGCTATCTGGTTGTGGGTCATGGCCGCCATTCGACGCTGCCGACGAGGCAATTTGCTCGGAAGTACGATGCACAATAAACACTGGCTTACCTTGCCAAGCCACAGTACGCATCCCCCCAGGCGGAATATCCGCAAGCTCAACTTCTGTCTCGGCTTTGGCTAACACATCAGAACTGGGATTCATGCTTGCCACAAATGGCACACAGGTTGCCGCGACCCCTGCCCCTCCTACCACAGTGGTGAGCTTGATCAAAAAATTACGGCGATTGGAATCGCCGTCTACCTCATTACTCATCGCAATGCTCCCTAAAAAATAGTTGATTTATTCAGTGCGGCACTGTACGCGTGTAAAACACAGGGAGCAATGCACAAAAAGGGTAGTAAGAAAGGATTAGGGAAATATCACAAAAACGACTTATGGGGCTTATCTATAGAGTAAAAAAGAGCAACTTCGGTAACACTTTGGAGTAACGGCAAATCCATTAAGTAAGCTCTGATTAAGTTGTCATTCCCGCGCAGTGGGGTAAGCAGGCAATCCACGTAGCGGATGCTCGCGAAGCGGGAATGACAACTTAATCAGAGCTTACTTAATTGTCTAGCGTGAACAACAATCAAGGTGCGTTCCTAAAGCGATTCTGTCACCTGTATTCTATTTTTTCTCCCAAGAAGTTTTTTTTATTGTGTGGGAGATCCCCCTTTAAGCTGGGGGAAATTAGGATCAATAAAGTGTCCAGATTTCATTTTTTTCAAAACGCGTCCGAGTCCAGCCCTGCTATCATTCGCGCCAAGATAAAACTAGTTAAAACTGCACTCATGCACCGCCCAATCCAAGCCCATATCGACCTTTCCGCGCTAAAGAACAATCTGCGCGTGGTGCAAGGCGCCACAGCATCACGCGTGATGGCGGTCATCAAGGCAAACGCCTATGGGCATGGTTTTATGCGTGTGGCCGAGGCGTTGCGTAACGCTGACGGCTTTGCTTTGCTGAACTTGCAGGATGCCATCGCACTGCGCGATACCGAGTTCCGCCAGACGATTCTGTTGTTGGAAGGTTTCTTCTCTCCCGAGGAATTGCCGCTCTTCGCCGAATACGAATTGACCACAGTTATCCACCACCATCAACAACTTGCGTGGTTGGATGCTTATCCGCGCAAGAACGGACTGTCGGTGTGGCTCAAGATCAACACAGGCATGAACCGACTTGGCTTCATGCCTGCGGAAGTGCCTGCGGTGATGGAGCGTCTGAAGTCGCATCGTGCTGTGCGCGAGGTCACTCTGATGACGCACTTCGCACAGGCGGACGAGGCGGTCGGTGTTTCTAAGCAACTCGAAGTGTTCAACCAGATCGCTACCAACTATCACGCACCTCGCTCGCTCTCTAATTCCGCCGCCATCCTGCGTCACCCTGATGCACAGGGTGATTGGGTACGCCCTGGCATCATGTTGTATGGCAGCTCGCCCTTTGCCGATGTCAGTGCGAAAGAACTTGGTTTGCAACCTGTGATGAATTTGCGTAGTGAACTCATCAGCGTGCGCGAACTGCGGGCGGGTGATGCCGTTGGTTATGGAGCGAGTTTCCACGCGGCCCATTCGATGCCTATCGGCACGGTGGCCTGTGGCTATGCCGATGGCTATCCGCGTCATGCGCCAACGGGTACACCTATTCTCGTGAATGGCCAACGCACTCGTACTTTGGGGCGCGTGTCGATGGATATGTTGGCGGTTGATCTCAGCGATGTGTCCGAGGCGAAGATCGGCAGCCCCGTGGTATTATGGGGCGAAGGTATGTTGGTGGATGAAGTTGCGAGTGCGGCAGGCACCATCAGTTACGAATTGCTATGTGCTTTGACCCAGCGCGTGCCAGTTACTTATTGAAGCTGTCATTCCCGCGAAGGCGGGAATCCAGTGGTTTAATTGAAAGTGCATTTTGGTTTTGTCCTTGCGTTGCAAGAGGTATATTTTTTGACTTCCCGCCTTCGCGGGAATGACAATGCATTTATTTAGGCAGCGCTAGCGACAATCTTTGCAGCGTCTCTGCACTTAAATCATCTAGCTCAAGTCTCTCTGCAACATTTAACTTCAGGTAATGCTTACCCTGCGAACGCAGATAGCTCGGATCGTAATGCACCTCCAATAATTCTTTCACCAGCGTGTCGAACTGCCCAGCGTGTATGAGTGCGCTCCATTGCGCAATCTTTGCATGACCGTGGAAGGGGATGAGCAAACTGAGCTTTTTGATGAGCGTCTCTGGATCATCTAGGAAGTGCTGGTAATCCGCCATCAATAATTTCACACGCGCTTCGACAGTAGCATCCATCAACAGGCAATCACTCGCGTGCATCGCGGTCACCAACGCAGTGGGCAGACCGATACGTCCGATCTTATTGCTCTCGGCTTCTACATAAACGGGGTGAGCCGTATTGAAGCGCTCTAGTTTTTGCAAGAGCAGTGTGTCGAACCATTTTTGCGAAGGCTGTCCTTCGAGTGGTAACTCACCCAGCACCGAGCCACGATGCCGCGCCAAGTCTTCAAGATCGAGTACCTGTGCGCCGTTGCTGGCGAGCGTGCCTAGCAAACGGCTCTTGCCAGAACCCGTCGCGCCGCAGACGACGCGATAGTTGAAGTTGCCAGATAAGGCGTCCAGTTTGTCCAACACCTCGCGCCGATAGGTCTTATAACCCCCTTCCAGTTTGTGCGCAGCCCAACCCACTTGCGCGAGGATGATGCTCATCGCACCGCTGCGTTGCCCACCGCGCCAACAATAAATGAGAGGCTTCCACGATTTGGGTTTGTCGTGGAAGTGGGTTTCGAGATGGTGTGCGATGTTCTTAGCCACCAACGCCGCACCCACTTTGCGCGCCTCAAACGGTGACACCTGCTTGTACAGCGTGCCCACGGTGATGCGTTCCTCATTGCTGAATACAGGGCAGTTGATGGCACCTGGAATGTGGTCGTCAGCGAACTCGGCGGGCGTGCGCACGTCGATGATTTCGTCAAAATCATGAAGCTGTGATAGGTTTGCGGTTCTAAAAAGCATACGGAGTGGAATGAAGATGTCCGAAGTGAAATTGACCCGATTGTCGCACGGTGGCGGATGCGGCTGCAAAATCGCTCCCGCACTTCTGCAAGAGATATTGGGCGTAGCCAAAGAGAAACTGCCGTTCCCTGACCTGATGGTGGGCACCGAGACCAGCGACGACGCAGCGGTCTATCGCTTGAATGACGAGCAAGCCATCATTGCCACCACCGATTTCTTCATGCCCATCGTGGATGATGCATTCGACTTCGGTCGCATCGCTGCGACCAATGCCATCTCTGACATTTATGCTATGGGCGGCACGCCCATCATGGCGCTCGCCATCGTCGGTATGCCCATAGACAAACTTTCCCCCGAGACCATCCGCAAGATATTGCAGGGGGGGGAAGCAGTATGCCGCGATGCAGGCATCCCCATCGCGGGGGGGCATTCCATTGACTCGCAAGAACCGATCTATGGTCTGGTCGCACTTGGTGTCGTACATCCCAAGCGGGTGAAGAAAAACAGTGGAGCGCAAGACGGTGACGTGCTCATCCTAGGTAAAGGTCTGGGTGTTGGCGTGTTAGCGGCGGCGCTGAAAAAAGAAATCCTATCCGCTGCGGGCTACCAGCAACTCATCACCACGACCACACAGCTGAACAAGGTAGGCAGTCAGCTGGCCCTGATAGAGGGGGTGCATGCGCTCACCGATGTCACTGGCTTCGGTCTGCTCGGCCATCTACTTGAGATCTGCCGAGGCTCGTGTCTGAGTGCCGAGGTGAAGTTCGATCAGGTGCCCGTTTTGTCCGAAGCATTAGCGTTGGCACAACAAGGCATTGGCCCCGGTGCGATCGGACGCAACCTCGCAAGCTATGGCCACGCCGTGGATTTCGCGCCCGCTTTGGAGGAGTGGAAACAACGCTTGCTGGCGGATGCGCAAACGAGCGGAGGATTGTTGGTCGCAGTAGCGCCTGAAAATGTCAATGAAGTGTTGGCGCGATTCAGTGACGCGGGATTCGCCCAGGCATCTGTGATTGGAAAGTTGAAGCCAGGCGCGCCACGTGTTGCGGTCATTTGAGTGGTGTCCTCGACAGGAATCGAACCTGTAATTGCCCCTTAGGAGGGGGCGGTTATATCCATTTAACTACGAGGACGGCGGATGTGTGCGATGCGGCGCGCATTCTAACGTAAAATCCCACCCCCGCTGAGGCGCAAGGAGAGCGATATGAAATGGTTGATCTTGTTCGGTTTAATCGCTGCTGTGGCAATGCTGGTGAGTCAGATGGCGCGAGCGGGTGAGTTGCCTAAAGTGGGTGAGGTGGCGCCAGATTTCAATCTGCAAGACCAAGATGGCAAGCCGCATCAGCTCAAAGACTTCGCAGGCAAGTGGTTGGTGCTGTATTTCTATCCCAAGGATGACACACCGGGTTGCACACAAGAGGCATGTACCTTCCGCGACGACTTGAGCAAACTCACCAAGCTGGGCGCGCAGGTGGTGGGTATCAGTGTGGATGACGGCGCGAGCCATGCCGAGTTCGCCAAAAAATATCATCTGCCGTTCCCGCTGTTGGCCGATACCAACGGCGAAGTTGCTGCACAGTATGGGGCATTGATGGATCTGGCCGTGTTCAAGATCGCCAAACGTTACACGTTCTTGATCGACCCACAAGGCAAAGTGGCTAAGGTTTATCAGAAGGTGGAGACGTCAAAGCATTCGACCGAGATCATAGAAGATATGAAACAGTTATCAACGAAGGGGCAGTTATGAAGTATCCCAAAATCAATATTTTCGCAGCGTGGTTCTTCATGGTAGACACACTATTTATGGGATGGGTGGCGGCAGCGGGTGAAAATCTGCTGAAGCTATTTGGTCTACAGCCTGTGGAAGGTGACGTGCCTAGCCGCATAGTGGGGACGTTGTTGTTGTTCGCTACGGTGTTCGCTGTGTCGCACTTCCGCAGACGTTTGCCGCCAGAAGGCACGCCAGGCGAAAAGGCGTATTTTTTTGGACATCGTCTAGTGTTGGCTGGCAACTTGATGGCGTTGAGCCTGTTCTGCTTCCAGTTGTTTGCAACCACTATCTCGGACTACAACACTCACCTCGTCTTGAACAAATTCACCACTGCGTTCGGTTATCTCTGCATGGGATTTTTCGCTGTGGGTTTCTCCTTCATCTATCAATCCTCGATGCGACTGCAAGAGAAGAGCTAGCTCTGTCATTCACGCCCTTCGACAAGCTCAGGATAAACTGGCTTGCAGCCAAGCGGGAAAACGAGCCGTTGGGGTCGAGTTTCGAGGAATGGCCATTCAATTAAACCAAAAATCAGATTCGCGCCCGCGCGGGAATGACGAACCGAAAGAGATTCAATCATGCCTTACATCACAATAGACAAGGCCGCGCTGGCCTTTGGTCACGTCGCCCTGTTGGATCGTGTGGATTTTCAACTCGATGAAGGCGAGCGTGTCGGCCTCATCGGGCGCAATGGCGGTGGCAAGTCGAGCCTGCTGAAGGTATTGGCTGCCGAAGCGAAACTGGATGACGGCATGTTGTGGCGGCAACCCTCCGCGCGTATCTGCTACGTGAGCCAAGAGCCAGTGTTGGATGCGAACGCCACTGTGTATGACGAGGTGGCGCACGGCTTGGGCGCACTCTACAAACTACTAACCGACTATCACCACCTCTCGCATCAACTCGGCGAACCGGATGCTGACTACGAGAAACTATTGGAAGAGATGCAGCCCTTGCAGACTGCGCTTGAAGCGCAAAACGGCTGGGCGGTGCAGGCGCGTATCGAGACTGCGATTCAACGTTTAGAGCTAGACCCCGAAGCGCTCGTTGGTTCATTGTCTGGGGGTGTGCGTAAGCGCGTGGCCTTGGCGCAAGCGCTGGTGGCGGAGCCAGAAGTGCTCATCCTCGATGAGCCAACCAACCACTTGGATTTCGCCTCCATTGAATGGTTGGAAGGGCTGCTCACCAGCTTCCGTGGCAGCGTGTTGTTGGTCACCCATGACCGAAAATTTTTGGATAACGTCGCCACCCGCATCGTGGAATTGGATCGTGGTCAGTTGGCGAGTTTCCCTGGTAACTTCGCCGCCTATCAGAAGATAAAAGAACGCATGTTGGCGGATGAGGCGGTGGTGAATGCCAAGTTCGACAAGGTGCTTGCGCAGGAAGAAGTGTGGATACGCCAAGGCGTGAAAGCACGCCGCACACGTAACGAAGGCCGTGTGTTGCGTTTGGAGCATCTGCGTTTGGAACGTGCGGCACGGCGCGACAAGGTGGGCAAGGTCGAGATGAATCTGGACAAGGGCGACCGCTCTGGCAAGTTGGTGGCGGAGTTGGAAAACGTCAGCAAGTCTTTCGGCTCACGCAAGGTCATCAACGATTTCTCCTGCCGCATCCAGCGCGGCGACAAGATCGGCCTGCTCGGCCCTAACGGCGCAGGCAAGAGCACCCTGCTCAAGATACTTTTGGGCGAACAAACACCTGACACTGGCACCGTGAATCTGGGCACCAAATTGAGCGTGGCCTACTTCGATCAGTTGCGCGCACAGCTCGACGACAACGCAACCCTCGCGGATACCATCAGCCAAGGCTCCGACTTCATCGAGATCGGCGGGCAAAAGAAACACGTGATCAGCTACCTCGGCGATTTTCTGTTCGCACCAGAGCGCGCACGTTCACCCGTCAAATCGTTGAGCGGTGGCGAGCGTAACCGTCTGCTGCTGGCGCGCCTGTTCACGCGCCCTGCCAACGTTCTGGTACTGGACGAACCGACCAACGATCTTGACATTGAGACACTAGAATTGTTGGAAGAGATGCTAGCGCAATACGACGGCACACTGTTCCTCGTGAGCCATGACCGCGCCTTCCTCGACAACGTGGTGACACAAGTCATTGCCTTCGAGGGTGATGGCAAGCTGATGGAGTACGTGGGCGGATACGAAGACTGGGTGCGCGTGAAAAAATTCGAAGCTAACCAGAAATCAGCAATTCCTGTGCAAGCGAAGCCAGTCGCCAAGGCAGAGCCGAGCCAGCCTAAGTCATCTGTCAAGCTCAGCTTCAAAGAGCAAAAAGAACTGGATGAGATGCCGCTGCGCATCGAAGTGTTGGAGCTCGAGCAGGAGGACATCGTGGCAGCGCTGGGATCGGGCGCGTTGTATCGCGATAATCCTGCCCACGCGAAACAGTTGCAGCAACGTGCAAGCGAGATCGAAGACGCGTTACTCACCCTGATGGTGCGCTGGGAGGCGTTGGAAAGGCGCTGATACAGGGGTGCCGAATGTCATTGCTGCGCAGTGGATTTCCTTATGACTGGATTTCCGCCTGCGTAGGAATGAGGGTGGCGACAGAGTTAATACGAAAAAGAAACGGTCACTGATAAAATCCCACCATGAACCATCGCCTACTCTCCCTGACCAGCCGCCTGCGTTTCGCGTTCGAGGCATTCACTGAACTCCTTGCCCGTGTGTGGAAACGCAGTTTCTATTTCTATCTTGCGGGTATTTTCTCTGTGTTTGCGGTGTTGGATGCAACGGTGTTGCACATCACCAGTGAGATGCGCACGGCGGCGTTCGATGCCATGGTGCGTTACCGCATCTCGCCGCCCAAGCCTGATCCAGACATTGTCATCGTGGACATCAACGAGGCGAGTCTGGCTGCGCTGTCCAAAGATTATGGGCGTTGGCCGTGGCCGCGTCAGGTGTTGGGCGAGTTTGTGGAGAACATCGAGAAGCAACAACCGAAAGCGGTGGTGTTTGACATCCTGTTCAGCGATGCAGACATCTACAACACGGATAGTGATGCCTATTTTGATGCTGCCATTGCCGCTGCCAATAACATTTACTTCCCCATGTTGCGCCTCGATCAGAGTGCGGATGCGCTGAGTCAAATCAAGGTCGAGCAGATTCCGGGTGTGCTGCCAATGGAGGATGAAGCGCCACAGAAGGATGCGACGCTGGCGGTCATTTTGCCGCACTTCCAAGCGGCTATCGAGAGTGGACGTTTGGGGACGCACAACGTGGTGTTGGATAGCGATGGGGTGGTGCGCAAATATCCGGTGTATATCCCGAGTTATGGTTGGAAGGTACCTTCGCTGCCTTCGCGCATTGGTAAGGATTTGGGCTGGCCGGAGCCTTCTACCGAGCAGATATTGCTCAACTGGCGCGGCAAGCCGTTCAGCTACCACTATGTGAGTTTCTCCGATGTCTATACGGACATGGGTAGCAAGAACAAGCAGCGTGCGCAGGATGAATTCAAAGACAAGATCGTCATCATCGGTTCTACCGCACCTGGATTATTCGATCTGCGCGCCACACCAATGGCGCGTATGCATCCTGGCGTGGAAGTGCTGGCGACCGCCATTGACAACAACAAGCACGGCGATTCGCTACGCTTCCCCGAAGGACGCATCTGGTATTTACTCATCACTTTGGCGCTTATCTGGGCGACAGCGTGGGCGTTCTATAATGAGGACGGTCGCAGGAACGTCGACAAATTGTTTGGTTTGTCACAGATTATTCTGATTGGCTTCTCATTCGCCAGTATCAATTTCTCCAATACCTACATCAATCTAGCAGGGCCAGTGGTGTTGGGTATCGCTTACTTCTCGTTGGCACGTCTGTATGCAAATGCGACAGGCAAGGCACTGGAGCAAAACATGGTGCGCGCGGCGACGGCACGGCAGGGCGATGTGCAAGCGATGCTGTTACTCATCCGCTTTGATACCACACTCAATGTGATACCCGATGCGATGTTGGAAAAGATCCGCCTCGGTTTGAAGCGCATCGGCTCACCCCAAAAGAGCGTGGAGATATTGAACGGTTCGCAGAAGGGTTTGTGGGGATTGTTCGAGAAGACCATCGCCATTTCGTGGGCGGCTGGTGTGGACGATACTGAGGCGTGTGCGGCGATCCAAGCGGATGTGGAGACAGTGCTGCAAGACATGCCGGTGTTGCTAAGTCGTTTCGTATTGCATGTGAATGGCGCGACGAGTCATGTCGTGCATCAAGGTAGATTGCAATGTGGTGTGCAGGCAGCGCAAGGTTGGCGAGTGATGTTCGCTGAGGCATTAATCAAATGGAATGATGAGGGAAAACGTAATGAAAAATCGTAGAGGATGGTTGATGGTGTTGATGTTATGCGCTTTGGTGCAAAACGGAATAGCGCTTGCAAGTGAAGTAGGCGCGATGTCAAAAGCAGATGATATGAAGGCTGAACCTTTTAGTGATTCGAAATCGGTAAAGGCGCTCTCTGTGGGCGAAAAGCTAGACATCCTGAGCAAACAGGGCGGCTGGTTCAAAGTGAAGGCAGGCAAGACAACAGGTTGGGTACGCATGTTGAGTGTGCGCAAGGGTGACGCGAAGAAGGGGGCGGGTAATGCATCTGGACTGTTGGCGCTCTCGTCCGGTCGAGCGGGAACTGGCAAGGTGGTGGCAACGACGGGTGTGCGCGGCTTGAATGAAGAGGAGCTGAAGGCGGCGACCTTCAACGAAGCAGAGTTACAACGCGCAGAAGCCAATGCATCGAGTAAGACGGATGCAACTGCATTTGCAAATCAGGGCAAGCTGGTCGTGCGCCCGTTCGATTATTTGCCTGCACAGTGAGGAGAGACGACATGAAAAAATCAATTCAAATTTTGTTGGCCTCCTTGAGCATGGTATCTGTCAGTGCCTGTGCATTCGATCTAGGGGAACTGAAGGGCAAGGTTGATGCAGCCAAAGTTAAAGTGGATGCCGCTAAAGCATCCATCCCGCCCGTTAATCCCAAACTCGCCGAAGCGGTGAAAGATATCCAAGGGCCGAGCGAGAGCGAAGAGATTGCCATCGGCAGGCAGATCGCGGGCAACCTGTTGGGGGCTGCGCCTTTGGTCAAAGACGACAAGTTGCAGAAGTATGTGAACCGTGTTGGGCGCTGGGTGGCAACGCAAAGTGAGCGTCCAGACTTGCCTTGGCATTTTGGAGTCATCCAATCGGAAGATATGAATGCCTTCGCGGCACCGGGCGGTTACATCTTCATCACGCTGGGTTTGTATCGCACCTTCCAAAGTGAAGCGGATATGGCAGGCGTGTTGGGGCACGAGGTCGGCCACGTCATCCGTCAACATCACTTGAAGGTATTACAACAGAGCAAGTTGGTGGATGCGGGTAGTAAAGTACTTTCGAAATCGGTTGGCGGAAACGACAAGGTGCAACAACTCATCGGCAGTGGTGCAGAGATTGTGGCACGCGGGCTAGATAAGGATGCCGAGTTCGAGGCGGATCGTATTGGTGTCGTGTTGGCGACCCGTGCTGGTTACGACGCTTACGGTTTGCCCAGCGTACTTCAACAAATCGGCCATGCCGCCAAAGATGACGACCGTGTTGCGCTGCTATTCAAGACGCATCCGCTACCTGAAGACCGCCTGAACAAACTCGGTAGCGCGATGGGTGATCGTTTTGATCGCGTCAAAGGACTGACACTGGAAAAGCGCTTGCTCAAGGTGAAGCAATAAGCTCGTCATTTAGTCTGCGCAAGTTATATCGCGCCCGATAAAGCTGCGGGTCTAATTGAAGCGCTACATTAAAGTGCTAAACGGACGGCGCGAAGCTCTAGAAGCTTTCTGAAGATATAAAAACCGAGGTATAGCCCCAACGTAAGAACACTTTCGAAGGCATAAGTTATTAATTACGCAACCCCCAGTCCCGAATTCTCGACATACAAGAGGGCTGGCGGTGGATGTAACAATTGATTTACCACCAGCAAATATTGATGCTTTGGCGAGAGAGTGTTGCGGTTTGCGCAGACCTATGCCGAAAGATGATCCTGTGCATTTCCAATTCCCATGATGGAGAAAGTGATGAACCTATTAATTACATCAAGATATTTGAAATTGGGTCTGTTCTGTCTGCTATTGGGGCTTGTTGAAACCGCCGTTGCTACGCAACCTGTGGTTGAAGTCTATGGAATCCATTATGGCGGGAAGGTTCGGTATCACTACCGTGTAAATAACCTCGGTGTTTATCCAATTTCTTCAGTGTGGCTAGGTCATGACACATTGAATGATACGAATAATTACAACAATGTTTGGGAACTTAAGTCGGATATTTCTGGCATGTTCGTAAATAAGAAATACCCCTCGCCTGATTATTTCGACATCCCCCCTGCAAGCGTGACATCTCCCCAAGGCTGGGAGGTGCGTCGCATTAGTCTTGAAGAAACCGAGGAGATTTCGATTAATTGGTTAGGTAAGAGCGTTATGCCAGGGCAGATACTGAGTGGAATGAGTGTGACGCTGGATAAGATAGATAGCACTTATTTGACGAGCCATGTAACGCTTTACCGATGGACACCGGCACTTAAAGC
>JAVHQF010000075.1:0-4249 GCA_036170995.1 Sideroxydans sp.
AACTACTAGCCAATCCACTAAGCCAGCAAGCTGGCAAGTGGCTGGTTATCCCACCGGGGAGGGATTAGGTGGGGCAGCAATTGGTGACATAACTAAATTTTTCGATCCACTGGCTAATCTGGCCTTGCCCCACGCAAAACCTGGATGAACCAACATAGGCAATGATTCCAGAAAATCCCCAATGTCTCTTGTCCAAGTAAGAGACAACAATACAATCCGCTTCTGGCCGTTAGTCCATCTCACTTCGCTGCCGACAACTCCGTCACAAACCGCGCCGCCAGATCAGGCTGCCCTTCCCTATCCGCCAGCGATTCAGACATCAATCCATCCAACAGGCTCAGTCGGTCGCCCAGTGCGGGGTGGGTTTTGAACATCAAGGCTAGGTTGGAATCGTTGGGATTGATGGATTGCAGTGTCTGCAACACCGCAGGTAATCCATAGGGGTCGTAGCCTGCACGCGCTGCGATCACTACGCCCATGCGGTCGGCTTCGTATTCATCTTGTTTGTCCAAACCGCGTGCGTAGATATCTGTACCTGCACTCACCAATTTACTCAGTCGCGGATCGCCGCCTTGACTCTTGATGGCATCGTTCGCCAGATCAGCCATCAATTCGGAACGTGCACCTTTCTTCAACGCCAGCAGATGATGCTTGCGCAGCACGTGCGAAATCTCATGCGCCAACACGCCCGCCAGTTCGGCTTCGTTGTTTATATGCGCGAGCAGGCCTTTAGTAATGAACACGTAGCCGCCAGGTGCGGCAAAGGCGTTGACGTCGTTGTCATCCAATACACCAAACTGCCACGGCAGATCGGGGCGCTCTGTTTGTAGCGCCAGCCAGCGCCCTACTTTGTTCACATAACGTTGCACGGGTGGGTTGTCCCACAGTGGTGCAGCTCCGAGCAGATTGCTAGCGATACCGCCGCCCAAGTCAATCTCTTGCGATTCATTGATGTCGGCATTGGCTTTTTGTACTTTCTGCACGACTTGAACCGCCTTTTCTAGATCGATGTTGCCCAAGCCTCCCAAGTCGAATGCTGCCACGGGTAAGGACACCAACAGTGATGCAATGAATAGTCCATTTCTCATCATCGACCTCCGTTCAAATAACTCACATCCTGCGCTTGCAATTTCCCCTCGTCGGCAAAGTGCTCTGCCTCAGAACGGCTCACTGCGTATTTCTTTGCTGCGCGTAAAGCTTGCGGATTCGGTTGCGCGTTTTTCAGCTGTTCTTCTGACAGACCGCGCACACCCGTGGTCACGGTGCTGCTGCCGCGCCCAGTGGCCGCGACGTTGAACAGCGCGCTCAATCCGTTATCGCCACGACGCCCTGTGGCACTCGCCTCTAGTTGCAAACTGAGCATCTTCACCCAGCCGCTGGTCGCCCCTGCTTTTACCTGCGTCCAACTCGATTGACGTTGCAGCACTTCGACCTTGGTACGCTGCGGCAATGCACGCAAGGTCTGTGCGTCGCCGTAAGGTTTGGCCTTCAGCTCAGTAGCACGGATGGTGTAGGCGGCATCGCCCGCCCATGCGCTACTCGACCCTGCCAATAGCAATAAAGATAAGCCTAGTCTTTTCATCATCAACTTCCTTCCTTGGGAATCGGCGCGAACAACTCTACCTCTTGCTCACGCCCTTTCACTTTGAATGAACCATACGATTGGAACTTGAAGGCATCATCGCACGCTTGCATCGTATCGTGCGAAACAAGGATACGCGATACACCTTTGGTCAGTCCTTCGATGCGACTGCCCAGATTCACGGTATCGCCGATGGCGGTGTACTCACGTCGTTGTTCTGAGCCGATGAGACCGACCACCGCAGGACCAGTATGGATGCCGATGCCCACATCGAAATCCGCATCTTCCTCGCCCAATTCTTGTTTGAACTTCTGCAACACCTGCGCCATCTCCAGCGCCGCCTCGACCGCGTGACGCGCGTGATCGGGGTCGTCCAGCGGTGCACCCCAGAATGCCATAATGCAATCGCCGATGAACTTATCCAACGAGCCACCGTGGCGGAACACCACCTCGACCTGCAACGTGAAGTAACGATTCAGCAACTCCACCACCTGCTGCGGGGTGCGCTTTTCCGAGAGTGTGGTGAAGCCACGAATGTCGGAGAACAAGATGGTGATCTGGCGACTCTCACCCGCACGACTCAAACCGCCGTGTGCCACCAATTCTTTCACCACGTGTGGATTCACGAAGCGGCTAAACATCTGCACCGCTTGCTCGCGTGACTTGCGCTCGTTCAGATATTCACGCAAAGCAAAGGCAACGTAAGCCAACCACGCCAGCAACAGCGGCGTGATGACAGGTAGCAACATCAACTGTGCTACGGCAAGGTAAGAAATCACCAGAAGCGTCAACGTCACAGCAACCAGCCCCATGCCGATTTTGAGTGCGTTCAACTTGCGCAAGAAAGCGATACTCAAGAGGCTAAGCAACAACAAGGCAATACCCAAACCAAACATCTCATCCGTCGCCCGCATGGCACGTGCATTCTTCAGGTTATCGATGGCGGTGGCCAATATCTCCATGCCGGGATAAAGACTCGCCATCGGCGTCACACGCACATCGTGCAATCCCGTTGCCGCCGTACCGATGATGACGATTTTATTTTGCAGTTCGTCCGTCGCACGTTGCGGATGTTCGCGGTCTAGGTCGGCATAAAGATCAGCGTAAGGGATATGTTTGAACGCCCCCGCATTGCCGCGCCACGCCATGATGAAGTCGGATTCCTTGGGCACGTCATAGCCCAAGTCCTGTGCCACACGCGCAGGCAAGGATGGGATGAGCCAGCCGTGCGCATCGGTGTAAAGCTGATAACGCCGTCCTACGCCATCCGCGTCTTCCACAAAATTGATGGTGCCCACGCGCCAATATGTAGGGTCAATGGCGAGTGGGGGAAGTAAGGCGATGTGCGCATCTGCAACGGTGTGGTCAGTTGATTGCAGCCCCAACAGTGGCGCGATCCGCGCCACGGGCGCACCTTGTGCATCAATTGCGCCATCACGACGCACCATTGGGAAATAGACATTGTTCATCCCCTTCAGCGCCTGATTGAAAGCTTTATCGCTGCCAGGGCGGAAGCTATCTGGCTCACTGAACAAAATGTCGAAGACAATGGCTTTCGGTTTTTGTTTTGCAATGCCGCGTACCAACTCACCATGCACCTCGCGCGGCCACGGCCAACTCCCCGCCGTGTCCTGCATATTGGCCAAGCTGGCATCGTCGATGTCCACGATGACGATGTCTGGATCAGGCGTGAGTTGCCGCGCTTGCACACGCACGAACACATCGGACAACCGATTCTCTAAAGGAGAAAGTGCGTGCAACCACAAGGATTCCGCCGCCGCGATGAATAGGAACACCAAACTGATACGTAAAGTGAATTGTCTATCCATGATTGACGACGAACTCTGCATGATTACTCCTCTCGATTACGCATGAAGTCAGCGGTCTTGTAGAAAGCGGCTTTCAACTCGGCGCGAAGTGCCGCGTCCTCGATCACATCTTCCATCGCCTGCATCATGCACATCATCCATTGGTCACGCTCTGCTACACCGATGGAAAATGGCATGTGGCGCTGGCGCAAACGCGGGTGGCCAAACTTTTCGACGAACAACTGCGGACCACCCAACCAGCCAGATAGGAACATAAATAACTTGTCTTCTGCATTTTTTAAGTCGATGTGGTGCAACTTGCGGATGCTGTATGCCTCGGGCAATTCATCCATCAAGTGATAGAAACGTTGTACCAGCTGGCGCACTTTAGATTCACCACCGATGCGTTCGTAATGACTACGTGTGTCTTTACTAAGCTGCATTGCATACTCCAAGAAAACTACCGTTCACGAAAATTATGACTTCCCCTTATTCAATGCCGCATCTCCCCTCATGCGGCACATTGTCGCAGTTAAACCCACTGACTAAAATCTCGATTTTCATCAATCCAACATGCCAATGTATGCCACATTTGTTCTAAGGAATGTGTAATTTGGTCAATCACCACGAGCAACAATTTTCATTGTACGACTCGGAATTCTGCCAGTGGGATTTTTTACCTTGTTGCACAAAGTCATTGAGTATTTCAATCATCGCCGCTTTGATCTGCGTTTGGTGTGCATGTGGCAAAACGGCAAAACGTTCGATACGTCCGTCTGGCAGGATGCGCGCGCAACCGATGGCCTGACCTTTCTTGCTCACTGCGACGGCATGACGGGCTGATTTATCTTGCTCGTCC
>JAVHQF010000076.1:0-4220 GCA_036170995.1 Sideroxydans sp.
GCTGGTCATCCTGGATACACATTGGCAGATGGCAATGTACGTTTCGCGACGGTTGGTGAATTGGATAAAGGTAGAGGGTGGTTTTGGGTCACTGGCTGGGAGTCTGGATTGCCGAGTAAGAACACTTGTGATGAGCCATCGGTTGATGCCGAATCCGCCAAGGCTGCGGCAATGCTTTATGTGCGTGAACAACTGGCTGTGGCAAAACAGCCGAAGCGGACAAGCTAAAGGAAACCAAGATGTATCAGTTGAGCGGGCTGCCGATCCACGACGCAATGCGTTGTGCCACGACTCGGAGCCTGGGCGCGCAGGCAAGCCTGCTCAACTGATATTTTTCAAAGGAAACATGTCATGACTGACCAAACTAAGCTTGTTGAGATTGATGCTTTTGCCGATGCGTTTTTCGCGTCGGATGGGGCGAGCCAAATTTGGTTCGGAGACGATCTGGCATGGCATGTCCGCACTGAAACCGAGGATGGAATGTTTGTCCTGTCCAAGCCGGGCGGCACAACCAGCTATTCCGGCTTGGAAAGCCTACTGTCTATTCTCGCTGGAGCTGGTATCCGGCGCATTTCTGTTGAGTGGGATGGTTTTCCGGCGGCAATCCTCGATACCAAAACCGGCTTAACCAATTTTGTTGTCTAAACCTAGAGGAAACCTGAAACCATGTGGAAGCTGATTTGCACTTTGTTCGGCCATGCGGATCCGGATCCACGCGTCACGTCGTTCAGCACCATGACATCACGTACATGGCAATGTCCCAGGTGCGGCAACGTAGTGTCTAAACCGAAACCGTGACCGTGACCGTGACCAAGTAAAACACGTAATGGACATCGGAACATTTATTGCCATTGAGCTTCCTCTCGGACTCCTATGCGTCGCCTTTTATGCGCGTCCGGTTGGAGTTGTAGAGAGGGCGCATTTGGTGCATTCAGCAGAAGATTCGGTTGGCGCACTGAAGCTGGTTGATGAAGTTGTGTCCAAAAAATACCTTGGCTTCTGGGAATAGAGACTGCGCTGAAAATTGTCAAACAAAGCGTATTCCATGAGCAGTCACACACCATTCTTGCTGACTCTAAAACAAGGGCGGCAATTCGCCACGCTTAAAAAAGCTGAACAAAATGAAACCAACAATCATGAAAATTCGAGATAGCCACGCAGCCGTCAACGGCGAATTTGAGACCTTGACAATGCCAAGCGGTTCGGTTGACATCATTGCGGATGATGGGCGCACCTTGTTCTCGGTTCGTCTTAAAGATGGTCACTTGGAGATCAGTGCTGGCGGTGTGTGTAAACACCAGGGCGTTTTGTTGGACGAAGGACTGTTGATTGCCCCGCGCTACACAAACCAGGTGTTTGTTTCGCGTTCAATTTGCGCTACTTCTTAACCAAGGAAGCCGACGTGACACACACACCATTGGCAACTGCGTATGAAGACTACACCGACAAAGCCCTGTTGTCGCTGCACCATGGAATTGCGATGGCTTGCACAAATGATCGAACCTTAACCACTGCCCAAAAGGAAGCAGCTCAAAACTTCGGTAGCCCCGTGCTTTATTTTGGTGTGGATGTGTTTTCAGATTGGAAGGCACATGGTGAGGTGCTGGAGTTGGTTTTGACCAGGCGAGGCATTGGGTTTATGCCTCTCAAGTTTTGGAAGAAGGAAATCGACAAATGCAAGTAACTGTACAGCTCACGAAGGCTGAATTAGCCCAAATGGAAGTCACCGGGCAGCAGCTCGAAAGTGGAATTATTCAGTGCCTTGATGGCGGCATTGAAATTGAAGATGACGGCAAGGTTTACCTGGCTGGATTCAATGTTGACGTCCAGGTCGTTGACTGAGAGGACAGCGCACCATGGACAATCAGTCACTCACTCAACATGACACGGTCACTGACGAAGAAAAGAAGGCCGCATTGCGCTTTTGTGAGACATGCGAAGACGGTGAAGGCTATGACGTTCAAAAACCATGATGAAGCGGCTTGCTGTGCTTGGCCTGGTGGTGCATAAGGGCTTCGGGGTGTACAAGGGGACACCTGCCATGGATCAATTGCAAACAGAGTCGCAAGGCTCAAACTGATCAGAAACCAGCATGGCCCATTCTTTGGCCTGAACTTTCCGCAAAGAAAACTACATCCGCAAAATAGGAAACCTTTATGTCAAAAGCATCAGTTGAATCACACGTTGTTGAGTTCTGGTCTAAACCTTTCAAGGAAGTGCAAGATCATGAGAGCCCACATACCACCGTTTGCAACAGCGTGGCAGAGGCAATAGTGCTCGAATCCAGCTTTCACGCAATCGGCTGGCCTGCGCGTGCGTTGACACTGGCAAACCGCGTTGAACGTCTTAACCTAACCTCAAACATCTAGGGAACCAGACATGACGCAGCTTGAAAACCTGGATGAAATTGCCCGTGAGGCATGGAAAGGCAACTACGAACGCATAGGCGTGCTTTCTGTCGGAGAGCGCCTGTATGTGGCGCTTGCCTCGGGGCGCATGCGAGAGCTGGCCCCAGGAGACTCCATTGCATATGCAGTTGATCGGGTTGGAACTGATTGGATGGCCCACATGTTGGAAGTCTGGCGTGCAACACCTCAACCTCAAAACTAATTAAAACTGGGTCAAGGTCGGAAACGGACGGCCGCCCCATTGACAGAAAGCGGATGTGTCGTAGTTTGAAGTGACAACCACTTCAAGGAATCTACGAATGCTTCGACGCTCTGGCACGCTACGCCGAACCGGTTTCAAACGGCCAACCTATGTACCACCACCGAGTCCGCCAGTGACCCGTGGTCATGGGGGAATAATCAGGCGGATCAACGACGACCCGGTGATCACCATTGAGAAAGAGAACGTTGTCACCAGCTTGATTTACCAGGCTCTGGTACGCAAGCTCCCTTGTGCGCGATGCGGCATCATCGGTTTCAGCCAGTTCTGTCACTCAGACGAAGGGAAGGGCATTGGCATCAAAACAGACGATCGGCGTGGCTGGCCAGGATGTGGGCCGCATCTTGAAGGTGGTCAGATGGTCAATGGGTGCCACTGGTTTGTCGGCACCAGTGGAAGCCTCAAACAGGCTGAACGCCGGGAGCTTGAGGCCCGCATGAGCGCAGAAACAAGGCTCCAAATCCTAAGGCAGGGCCTGTGGCCAAAGTCGCTGCCTCTATGGGGAGCAGACACTGAAGTACTCAGGGCTCAGAACATTGATCTAACATGTACCCCGCTGGGTAAAAGTCTTCCACCACACCTTGCAAAAACATGACAGCCACCCAAATCGCCACTCTTCAAGTCATCTACATCGGCATCGCCGCATGGGTAGGCCTTTGCATTGGTAGCTTCCTCAATGTTGTCGTCTACCGGTTGCCAATCATGATCAACCGCCGCCAGGTGCGCCTGCAGCAGCAATCGAATGGGGCCAATAATGAACAGGAAGAGCCATTCAACCTGTCGGTTCCACGATCACGATGTCCATCTTGTAAACATCAGATCCGCTGGTACGAAAACATACCGGTTGCAAGCTACATCGCGCTAGGCGGCAAGTGCTCGGCATGCCAATGCCACATCAGCAAACGCTACCCCGTGGTGGAATTCGTAACCTCAATTCTCTTCGCGTTCTGGATATGGATACAGGGTGCAAATCCAATTGGAATCGCTGCCTGCATATTTTCGGCATTTCTACTGGGGTGGGGGCTAATCGAATTTGATAAAGGTCGCACGAAGCCGAAGCGCTGACACGCAAAGCCGGAATCACCCGCTTCAACCATCTCCACAAGGACGTGCGTGATAAGCAAAAACTTGCCGCCAAGACATGGACTGCTATCCTCGACCAGGAACGGATGGTGACCGAGAATGCGCTCCAACAGCTGGAAATCTTCAAAATCTGAGAAACAGGGACAGGACAATGAGTAGCAGGCTTCGTAAAGTTTATTTGGTCAATGCCAAAACCTCTGGCAGCACAACATCAGCGCGCATAAGCGAAATCGACCCCCGCGGCGGCGCAGCCATCATCGGTGGCAATGGCGCGGGTAAAACCACCACCCTACAAGTCATCGCGCTGTTCTTCGGCTACAGCCCCATTCAGATGGTGCAGTCAGGTGAAAACCGTGAGAGCATGCTGCGCTTCATACTTCCCTATCCAGAATCGGCCATCGTGTTCGAATACCAACGCGGAAATGAGCCCCAGGATGTATGCCATGTGATTCTGCGCCGCGAGTCTAATT
>JAVHQF010000077.1:0-18837 GCA_036170995.1 Sideroxydans sp.
ACTCATGCGTAGCACCGTAGGAATCCTCGCCGTTCACGGCGCGGAGGATGTCAAAGCGACTTTTTGTCCTTCTTGGGTCTGTTCTCAGCTCGCAGAAGCCGTTTTGCGAACAGTTTTGCAATGCCTTCGCTGTGCTGAGACTGAATGATTGCACCCAATGCATCCTTTGATGCCCATGTGTTGGCCATCACCACAACAATGTTATGAGTGTTTGCCGCTTCATTTATCAGACTCAACAACGGTATGTACTCTTCATAGCAGAAGATCACTCTGGCAATCACTCCATCCTTTAGCGTCAGAAGGTTGTTTGCCGTCCAATCCGTCAGGAATGAACCTGATTTCTGCCATGGCTTCCAGAGTGCAATGGGAACTGTTTGCCTAGCAATCGCAGTGGCGGTCTTTCCATCCGGATAGAAGGCGATTGCCCCTGATTGAAAATTTTCAGACTTGGTAGGTAGGTCCGTACCCAAAATGATTATCTGACCGGCACGTGCGGCAGGATCAATTACCTCCATTTTCAAAACTGGGTAAAGAGATGGGTCATAGCGCTGAATGACGGCCTCAGGGTAAACAATCACGCGAACGTCTGTTTCTTTGGCAAATCGTTCGTTTGTTCGACCAATTCGCTCAATTCGCTCCAGAATCTCCCACTCGTCTTTTGCAGCACCCCAGTTGGTACTGACAGCGGCGATATCACCCACGAAGCGGTTCTCGACAGGAGTGTATGAGTAGACACCGGCAACACCAATAAAAGCTGCGACTGGGACGAACAATGCCGACATCGTGCGCTGAGACCATGGTGACTTTGTGAAAGTCCACATAAATATCGCCGGTACCGCCACGCTGGCCAGGACACCAAGCCAGCCTGTCCCTTGCATGATGCTTCCCCATGCGACGATTGGATGTCCCATTACCAGCACAGCCACTGGCGGGACGAGAGTAACAACCCAAGCAACAACTGTAGCTCCAGCCTTTCGCCATGGTTTATCTGAATTTGACCAACCAAGAGACCACGCCAGCCCACCGATCAGGCCAGATGCAATCCACAAGCCGAATCCAATTTCCAAGCTTCCATCAAACCAAGCAGACATGAACTCGGGCCCAGCTCGTTCCGTGGCCAGTACATATGTAATCCCCATGACAAAAGCGTGAGATCGCGACCCAGCAATTCCAACTGCAAATGGCAACAAAGCGGCCAGAAATGGCAACCGCCCATCGCCCCAAGCGCCAAAGCCGAGTACTGCTCCCACGAGCGCAGCAAATACAAACGTCAAGTATTTGGATTCTGATAATTGAAAGATGAGTTTTAGCACTGCGTCTTTGATTTTTGTTGAAATATCGACTGTTGAAACCAAATCACTACCTTGCTTGTTTTGATGATGTGCGCCTTTTTTCCATGGCAGCAACCCGATGCAAGGACGTAAGCTGAATGGCATCACCCATGTCTGGGGTGTTTGCTTTAAGCGCTCGCATAACAAGCTCAATCCATGCGTGCACATCTGCAGGGCCTACCGGGACAGCGACCATCTTTGCGCCCTGCTTCACTTGAACGAAAAGCTTTTCACCTTGATCGGCAATGACAACAAATTTGTTCGCGGCTTGTCCATGGTTTCCTAATTCAAGCGGCCCGTCCAACATTCCGAACAAGGCACATGCGAGCAAAGGCAGTTCGCGGCGCATAAATTGAAAGGAAATTTTGTTAGCCCAATCGTAGGTTCTATGTGCAACTGCGATGGCAGCTTCCAATATCACCGTCTGCTGCATGAATTCATCATCACCCCTTGACCGCAACTCATCCATCTCAAGGGTCAACGCACCCTTGAGCCCATAAACATGGTGCTTTGCCCGGAGTTGTTTCGTGTCTGTGCGCCGAACTTTCCTTGTCAAGGCTTGCTCTAACACTAAAGGTGGAACAACACATGAAGGATGATTTGTTGTCTCATGGATCACATCGGCATTTGGTTTACACGATTCATGATTCGCCTTTGCTTCGCGAAGGATGTCCATCAACCAGTCTGCTTCAACCACAGCTTCAGTGCCGCGTTCTATGCTCTGCAGTACGCCGTACATGCGTCTTCGATTATTGACATCAGCATCCTCAATAAAGGACTGCAAACAAGCCAGGCCCGGTGATGGGAAGCCCCTGTCGGTTAGCACTTGGTTTGCCCATTTATGACTGAACTCCATTCTTCGATTCGCCTTATTGATCTTGGTCTTTACGCACAGTACGAAGACGGCCATCAACCTGCGCACCTTCGTATATCTTGAAAACGCCGACCGTGAGGTCTGCCTTGGCATCAAGGGTTTCTGCCATAAAAGCCGCACCGCCAACGTTAAGCTGGCTTTGATCGCCGTTTGACTTGGCTTCAATAGTGCCAAACAGGTACGCGTCCTGTTTGCAGTCGAAGTCACCCGAGATAACACCCCCTTGCATGAGCACCAGAGGGCCATCGGTCACAACAAGATTACCTTCAAAGCGGCCCTCGATCAGCAATCCACCTGAACACTCCAATGTCCCGGATGACTTGCTTCCGGGAGCAATCCGATTCACGATGTTCATGTTCACCGGATCAATTACGATTATTTCTTCAGTTTTCATGTCACTCCAGTCGGTATTCTTTGCCATCAGTTTTGACGATGCCTGTATTTGCGTCGATGCTCTTTATGACTTCTCCAGAAGGAATTTTCTCCCCTATCCCAAATCTTTCAGGGAGTCGTGTCGCGGTATTGGTGAACAGTGCTGATTTACCGTCAGGCGTGACGGCAACCAGCCCAGATCCTGTTGTGCGTTTGGGCAATTCTTTTGCAGGTGTTTTTGTGGCGTTGACTTGCACACCGGCAGTTTCTTTTGGCTTTGTAGCGCTGCGTGGTGAGGGCTCTGTGTCCAAAATTACAGCTTCAGGTGCACCGGGCTTCTTTTCGTCCATTTTTTTATCAACCGGCTTGGACTCCAACACCTTATTTGGACTCTTCTGGAGCATGGGGTGAGGTTGTACAGGATCACCTGCAGGTCGAACTTCAGGTACGGATGTGCTCGGCTCAGTCAAGCTGTCAGTAATTGTTGGAACATCAACCTTCGCATTAGCGGGTTCCACTGGAGGTTGTTCAGGTGCAGGCCGAATCCACGGTTCATCTACCGTTCGAACAGCAGCAATCTTTTTATCCACGCCTGCAGTGTTCGCATCGATCACAACTGCCAAATCATCCGCAGGGGCCTTATTAAGGCGTAGGAGGCTATAAATAGCTGCAGTGGACACCACCAACCCTAGTGATGTGAAAACGGCTAATTTCCAGTGTTTGGCAAAGTTCTGACCTATCTTTAAGGACTTCGGTTTCTTGGTAGCTGGCAACTGCAACACGTCAGATGTCTTGGTCAGTGACTTTTTCATTTTGTCGAGAATGCCGACCTGTGTTTCCCAACGACCATCTCGCCAGCGAAGCGTATTTGAGACTTCGGCACTACGAAGTTCTTGTCCAACCTGAATACCCATGGAAAGAGAAATGCTCTCCCCGATTACAAGTCGTGTGATGTCTTGATTGCTCATCTTGGTTCAAAAATATGCTGTTGTTTAGGCTTCAGAGGATTGTGCCTTTTCCTGTCCGGCACTATCCCCAAACATAGCCATTGCCTGTGCAATCACGTTGTTGGCCAAAGACGCTCCAGATTCCTGGCCACGCCCAACAAGTTGGGCTGCGAGGGGGCTCGTCCCATTGCGACGAATTGAATTTGATTGTGGAGAATAGAAATCAGTCACAATTTCGAAATCGTCTTCTCCAACACCTTCTGGAGAGGCGCTATAAGTCTCATCCACATCATCTGCCAAGCCAGCATCCGACTCCGCCTGACGTGCCGACTTGGCAGCCTTCATGGCTTCAATTTCGGTCGAGGCATCAAGCGCCAGCTTGAAGACATCAAAGGTCTCGTAGGCACTGGCCTGGTTGGATGTTTTCCACATCTGCAACTTGAGAGGAACGTGCCGCAATCCACCGAAGCGGCGCTCCACCATTTCCAATTGCCCTTTGAGTGTCTTGAACGTGTTGTAGGACGACGACCGCACTTCAAAGGTGCTCAAGGGGTTATCTTGTCCTTCAATCTGTACCGTCATGCAAACTTGACGCTGGCATCGTGCTTGACCAGACGCTACAAGTGGACAGTTGTTGGGGCCCACGCATGGAACATCAACGACTGCATGGATGCCATCTTCTGAAACGGATGTGCGTTTGGCTTGTTGACCATCCCCCCGGCAAATAGGCTTTCTATTTGCGTCATACGCTTGAAATGCCGCTGTCAAAGCGTTTTTAGTCTTTCCGAAGAACATTCGAATTGGTACTTCAACCAATTTCCCTGTTTCCTTATTTTTGCTTTTCTCCATCAGAACTGAGGTGATCCCGTGCTGGGAAAGATGCGGAATCACAATCTGATCTGGCTCACGTTTTTGGTGATGCCGAGCGAGGATTTCCATTGTCCCATCGAAAATAACGCGTTCACTACCAGGTTGCGTCGTGGCGGCGATCCGAATAATTCCTTCAACGAAAGGGCGAACGGGAATGGTGTTTAGATTCATAAAGCTCTCCGAATTAATGATGCGCCAATAGCGCTTTGCATATCCATATCACCACACAAATCTTATCTGTCAAGATATTGGATGGGATGATTTTTGTACTCTGTATCGCGCATGTCCAAAGGAGCATCGAACATTGGTGCCAGGTGCTGCAGAATGCTCAAAATGTCACTCAGTCCTTGATTTCCGATCTGATGTAGTCGAAGAGTGAACTGTGTGAGTCCCACTTGTTCGCTTCTCAGTTTCAAAGTCACTTTCACCACATCACGTGCTGTCAAAGAGGGCATAACTGTCCAACCTTCAATCCCAACAGTTTCGTGCAGCTTGTTCAACCACTGTGCAATACCATCAGCTATTGCGAACTGAATTCTCTCGGGGGTCAAGACAATCGGGACCGGTGCCATTACGCTCGATGGCGTAGGTGCCTGAATCTGCAAACAAAACTTGATGACATCCTTTAATCGCTTATCCATCAGTCCGTTTGCATCTGGCAGCTCGCGCCAGCCTCTGTGCGTAGTGCGTCCAATTACGATAAACCCCAGGCGGGGTGCTTCGTCTGGTAGCACTATCTGCGAAGTTGGAAAGGTCACTTTAATTCGCTCTGATCTTGGAATGAGTCTCTCTAAGTGGGCGCGCAAAACTGCTGGCCCCCAGGTGGTAATCCAATCCATTGGGACAATGTCGTCAAAAAGTGTTGTCCGACCGTCATCGTTAAACCAGCTTCCCAGTGCTTCACGGACCTGATTTCGAACACCCTTCCAAACGGCTTGGTTGTCGATCACGTTGCAGCCCTGCATGGTGACGACTGGCATCATGAACAGTTCACAGTACATATTGCGTTCTAGCTGCACGTATGCAAGTCGGCTGACCATGTTCGTTAAAAGGTCTTGCGCGGCTTCGCTGCTCGACTGTTGATCCATCAAACGCCAAATCGCTTGCTCATCAACGTTCGAGACAGCTTCATCCAATAGATCACGCCAACTCTTTTGAGTGGCCAATAGATCAGTGCTCGTTATTTGTGCTTGGTTTGTTTGTTGCATGTGTTCTCCGATTCCTTACTGCAAAGTTAACACGACAACCTTCTCGGTCAAGCCCCTAGAAGGGAAAATAAGGCTACTTTCTTTTCAACATCTTGACGTATGGCGATTTCATGTTTTCATAGATCAATCCCCAATGAGATCGCGATATGAATATTCAAATTGATTTAAATTCTTCAGCACTGATGTTCGCTGCTGGCCAAGGTCATGATTCCGAGAGCACCCCCGGCTTTGCTGCTGGTTCGCGCATGTATGCAAACTTGCCAGCTTCGCAGTACCACAGCGACAAAGACGCTTTGAGCTGCAGCATGCTCAAGCCATTGCTGGAGTCGCCGGCTCACTTTCAGGCTTCTTTGTTGTCGCTCAATAAGGCAACGAAGGCAATGGACTTCGGAAGTCTTGTGCACGGACTTGTGTTGGAGCCACACATGATCGGAAATGACTTCTCAATCTACCCTGGCGTCTATGATGGCCGCTCCAGCGACTACAAGACTTTCCTTGCCAAGAATTCAAGCCGGCTTGTTGTAGATGAACCGACCTTTAACCGTGCTCGCAACCTGGCAGAGAAAATTCTCAACCGTACTGTCTTTGGACGCCCCTTCGGGGACTTTGTGAACGAAGGTATTCCCGAGGCCAGCATCTACATTGAAGAGCCCACCACAGGCCTGTTGTTACGCACTCGACTGGATCTTTATCACCCTGAATACAGCTTCGATTTGAAAACCACCCGCCATGGGGTGATTAGCGCATTCGTTCGTGATGCAGTTGATATGCACTACGACCTTCAGGCATTCATATACACGATTGCTCGTTCTCTTTATGAGGGAAAAACCAAACCTGCAAAATTCGTCTTTATTGCAGCGGAGACTGAAGAACCAAATTCAATTCACCAGGTCATCGCTGGGGAGACTTTTATGAGCAATGGTGCCAAGAAATTTCAAGAGGTACTGTCGGTGTATTCCGCTTGCATGAAGACTGGGTTCTGGCCAGATTCAAGCGGTAATGCCGAGGCTGAAATTGAACCCTGGCAAAGCTTCACCGGCAAGTCTGATTGGAAGGCGGCGTTAGGTGGATATCACAGTTCCTCGCCGAACTAGATCACTTGGCTCGGATGAGCCTTGGTTTTGTGTGCTTCTCGACTCTGAGCATGTCATTGTCGAGGCTGTATGACTTCAGGAATTCTTTTTCAACCAGCTTCTCAAGCGCATTTCGAATGTTTCGTCGAAAGCTGCTTAATGTGTCTTTGGATCGGCACAATTCATGAAGTTTGCTCAAAGAATTCGGTATTGGGTCACGATGGGTTGTGTAGAAAGCATGTAACCAAAGAGCCAGTGTTGATCTGGTCCCGATTTTTTTTCTAACCGACCACTCAAGCAGAGTGGTCGTGTCTTCCATGAACAATGCGGAAATTCGTGGCTCGAATCGGACCATCCATTTAGTGTGTCCCGCATCATCCCGCTCTGTCCATGCATAGTCCCGAATCAGTGAGCCCGAGTAAGCAGATTCATTGCCCTTGGTTGTGATTTTGATTCCAGTTACCTTAAGTCGCTCAATCGACTCTTGGACTCTTCTGTACGAATCAGAGTGCATTCGCCACCCTAAGTCTTTGATCACTTGGTATCCCGTGAAGTAGATGGCCTCAGAAATCGGCTTTGCCCGAGCCAGATTGATCAAGCTCATCCAAACACTAAGATCCTCTTGGTGAAGCTCGGCACCTGTGAACTTAATTTCGTAGTTGGAGAGTGACGCAATCACCATGTCAACCACGTACTCACGCTTTTCACTGTTACCTACAGTGAATAGGCCAGACCTCACAAACGGATTTGGTATGCCCCGGTTTTCTTCATCCCACAACGGCAGTATGCCTTGCATAACCCGTTGCTCAATCTGGCTTTGAGATCTCTGAAGTGCCTCATTTGTCTTCTCTTGCAGAAATTCTTTTGCCCGTGAAAGCCTGGGTGAAATCGGTTTTATTGCACTTACAACATCCTGCGCCTGATTTGGTGTCTCAACTTTTGGGTCTGATCTTCGCCCGGTTGGCATCGATCTTTTTCCGAGTCCTTCGATGCTCTTGAATTCCAAGTTGTTGAATGATGGTTGCAGCATTTTTGTTTGAGCTGTGGTTTCATTTATTAAATGCCGTGACTGTGGTGTTAGTCAATAGCAACTACTAGCGGATGAACACGGATTTTGTATTTTTAAAAATTAAAAAAAAGGTTTCGGTCAAAGTTATCCACCACGTAGTCTCACACGCGCAAGACTTTAATAAGACTTTACATAAGACTTAGGTGTCCTCAAACCCAATGAAATAAAGGGTTTCAAGACGATTTTCGTGTTCAAGTGCTAATAGCGCAATGGCATACCGCTAGTAGCTCACGGTCTTTGGGCTACTAGCGGTGTGTCACTCCGCTAATACCAAATCAAAGTTATCCACAGGGTGGCCTGTACTAGCGCAACAGCATGTTTTTCGGCTTCTAAGTTCGGCCTATGTTCTCAAGAGAATCGACTTTCCAGATCGGCTTGATGGTCTTTACTAGCGCTTCAACACGATCGTTGCTAACTTTGTGTTTTCCACTTTACTAGCGATCCAACACGATTGCGCCTAACTTTGTGTTTTCCACTTTACTAGCGATCCAACACGATTGTCTCCACACCTCAGAACGACCCAGGTCTGGTCAATAGTGCCGAACTCTTTTTAGATTGTTTAAAAATCGCTTTCAACTACTAGCGATTGAACACGATACTGTGTGAATTTTTTCGTGAATGTGAGCGCCTACTCACGGTGTAACCCCTATATAAAAGTGAATTGCTTTTGCAGATCTGTTAAATCGTGTTCGAACGCTAATAGTCTGCTGAACTTTCCTGTCAACCCTCTCAACGCACTAAAACTAGGTCAAAACGCATCCACACATGAAAAAGTCACCTGAAGGTGACTTAATGGGCTGGAATTACTTCTGTAGGGCGGCGGCGAGCATTTGTTCGACACGTTCCTTCAATTCGTTGACTTTGTCCTCTGGCAAGCCACTGAAGGAAAGTTCAAGTTGCCCGCGTGAAGGAAACACTTTTAATGTGCCCTTTACTTCCCCGTACTTCACTGGCATTGCTTCTGCACGCATGCGTTGCTTTGGGCCTTCCAACTTTGAGCTTATGAGGTTTTTGACCTGGTTGCGCCCCATGTCCTTCTTTTTGATCTCATCAATTACCTCTTGTGCCAGATAGGCGGCATCGTCAAGCGTGTCTTTGAACTTTGCGGCTGAGAATATTCGGCTGATTTCATAGGCAATGGACAATGTTCGTGTTTGAGCGTGGTCGCTCATCATGCGAAGGAGGCGTTCTGGAATCGCTGTGATGCTGATTGTCTTGCTGACATTGCCTTCACTCACGCTGAGCTTGATTGCGAGTTCTGATTGGCTGGAATAGGTTCCCTTGTCAATCAGCGACTTCCACCGCACAGCATCATCCAAGGCAGTTTGACTAGACCTTGTCAGATTGATTCGGCGCGACTCTTCGTATTCCTCGCATTCATTCCCCGGTGCCTGGGTAATGAGCACCTTCAACGTAGGCAGTGACGCATTGGTTGCTGCCTGATAGCGTTTTTGACCATCAATGAGCGTGATACGTCCGTTCTTCAAGTAACCTACAGCCGGAACATCCTGCCCTTTGGCCAAAAGACTCTTCGACATTTCATCGAGTTCTTCTGTGCTGTAAAAAACCCGAGCATTGAACTCACTTCGCTGCAGGATGTTCAGAGGAACATCGTAGACAACGCCCAGCTGTAAGTCATGGATATCTGTTTCTTGTCCATGAGCGACTTGCTGCGTATGGGAAAGTGCTGATTGGGCCGCTGTTGTATCGCCAGTGTCAGAAGCGGATGAATGCCCCAGTGCTTTCTGCATTGCTTCGTGATCCGTGTTCCGACGAATCAAAAACGGTTTTGCTTTTTTCGTGCTCATGCTTCACCTCTGGTTTGAAATTTTTCGTATGCCTTCCATACTTCTGCAAACATCGCCTTGAACTCGTTCTCAGCCTTTTCCCGATCGCGCAGAGGCATTTCGAAAATCGAACGTCCAAGTTTGTGGGCATCACGCCAAACCTTACGGTCTCGTACAAGACTTGAGGTAACTGGCACATTAGGAAGCGCTTCGCGCAGTGCGGTAACCGCATCCTCGCCCTCTGTGCTATTCCATGCTCCTGGCACAGCATTCGGTGAAATGATCAATGGAATCTTGCCTCGCTTGTGATTGCGGTCAGCTTTCTCAAATGCGTATGCCAACTCAGCGGTAGATTCCAAATCGCCCTGCCCTACCCGCGTCGGTGCGATCCAGAGATCCACAATCTTGGCAAGGTCACTCAGGCGTGCGTAATCTCGCGCACCAACGTCAACAACGACCGCATCATAGGTTTCAGATAGCTTTCTGATGTGCTCCGTAGGGTCTACGGACTTGTCCACGATGACGAAGTTGTGTGGCAGTCCATGGTGAGAACGCAGTTCACCCCAGCGACTGGAGGTTTTCTGGCTATCTGTGTCTACCAGGACAACGCTGTAATTCTGTAGGGCAAGGTACGCCGCCAAATTGATAGCGTAGGTTGACTTCCCAACGCCTCCTTTTTCATTCCCGATTTCAATAATCATTTTGAGCTCTCCATTGATATTTGAGTCACCACTGACTCATGTTGATTTTGGGTATCGCTTATAGGCCCACCGGGCTTGATCTGGTGCAGTCTTGTCGATGAAGTCACAGTGGGAATAGCCAAATGCTTTTTGGCCGCTTGCAACCTTTGAAGATTACTACTGCCCTACCGCCTTGACGCATTCCTTCTACCCATCAAAGCAGCCCTGCAGAACCAATGCCGAAGCAAGAACCATGGTCGCAGGCAAAACACGTGTAAATTTGTTTGGCGTTTGCTTACTCCTTATTTGTAGGTATGTTTTCTACGCATATGAATAATAATGCTTTTTATGTTTTTGTCAAGCCAAATTAACAGTATATTTGCTCAACATAACGCATTAACCATGGAGAATTTTTGCAAACCACAGAGTCCAGAAATGTCGTAAAGAATAAGGCTTATCCGTCTAAATTGAAACAACCATCAAGAAAACCGCCAACACTCGATAGGCAGCTACTTCTTGCTCAATCTTTCACCGGTGAAAGATTTGTTTGATTGAGGCTTGAAATTAGTCTTTAGAGAAAAATGGCGAAAGATGAAAGTGACATGGTTTTTGGCTTGGAGCTGTTAGCACTGCTACCCAATGCACAATCAAGAGTACCAACGAAATCTTTCACCGGTGAAAGATTCAATTGCATTGTTCCTTGAACAATTTCATTTTTGTTGTTGGGATTATTTGCCATCGTGAAATGTTTTATTTATGGCAAAAGGATTCGGCATATGTCGATCTTTTTTAAGTGACAAACCCGCCTCCACAATTTTTTTCTCCAGCCTAAAAGCATGTGCCTTGGTGTAAATTCCCTGAAGTGCAGCAAGGCCGCCTTGTTTGTAGATGTCTGCACACTCTTCGAGTGAGCGCTTTGGTTCTGTGTAGGCGCCAATGTGAGGTTTTACTTCTTTGAGCCAACGCAAATACCGCTTGTCTTTTAGCTGCAGTTCAAGAGTTGTTGTGCTAATTTTCCAAGCTGAAACATGTTCTGGTTTCCCAAATTTCTTTATGGCATCGTTCGCTTGGTCTGGTGTTTCAAATAAGTGATCTGTGGCCTCTGGGAATGCGGCGAGATAGCCCTGAGCGGTCATGTACAAAGGGTTAAAAAATTTGCGCGACCGACGCTCAAATGTCCAATCTCCTTTAGATCCCGGTGCTGTGCATTCAACTACAAATCGGGTTTTTTTCATAAATTACACAGAATTTTGCTTGGTTGCAACGGGGTTTTAATTCGGGCCTTTTCATCAGCAATACGAAATCTTTCACCGGTGAAAGATTATCAGATCTCATCGATGCGCGGAGGTGAGGCCGCTTGAATGCCTTCTTCAATGGATGATTGGTGGGGGATTTGATTGCGAACTGATGATGCGCCTTGGCGAAGGCCTCGCACCATCTGCTCCATTTCTGCCTTTGAGTAGTGTGCCGTTGTGTTCAAGTTTGCGTGGCCGAGAGCTTTTTGAACAACACGAATGTCAACATGGGCATCCACCATGCTATGACCAAATGTGTGTCGCATCCAATGAAGTGTTGCATGGTCGAACGCCTCTCTATCAACACCAGCTTCCTGAGCAAGGGGGGCGCATCGTGAAAAGAAGGCTTTGAGCTGACTCAGCATTCCATCGGCACTCAATGCACCTTCTCGACTTGCCATATCGCGTTCGCCAATGGAAATGCCTCTTTCAATCGCTTCGTGAGAGTAGGACTTCTGGTTGCCATTGTCTCGTTTGTAAGCGTGAATTGGATTGCGTAGTACGCTGATCAGGGGGATAGAGTTGCGTCCCTGTTGAGTCTCGAAATCATCCTTGAAATCTGTCGATCTGTCAGAAAGATGGGCAAGTATCAACTGCATTACGTCTGGCTCAATCAACACATCCCGCACCTTTGAACGCTTGCCTGTGACTTTCAAAAGATGGCAAGCCTGGCCATCAACAAGAACACGTTTCAGATGCCCGAGCCTAGCCTTAAAGAGTTCATCCCTGCGAATACCAGTTGCAAATAGCAAATTCAACAATGCCTTGAGGCGTCGCAGTGAAGGGTGTCGATTCCCCGCCACACTGCTGGTGGATGCAGGCTCTGAATTTGCGGCTTCAATTTCATCCTCAAGAACTCGACAAGCAAAGTTCCACTGCTCAATACTCAAGGATCGCCCAACATCCATTGTTGGTTTGGCCAGGCCTGCGTGTTTGAGAACGCCAGACATGGGGTTGCCTGTTAGATAGCCACCATTCATTAATTGACCAAACACAACGTTCACGGCAGTCAGAGCCTTTCTTTTGCTGGCTGCATCCAGTTGCCCTCGAAATGGTCGCCACTCTGCTGTGTTTCTTGGGGGAGGTGAGGGGGCATTACTGATCCAGTCTCCCGGGATGTTGTCCAAGAACTCCCTGTACAACCGAGCCTCTTGAACTCCAATTGATGAAATTGGCAGTCCTTTTTCCTTGTACGCCCAGAGACAAAATCGTGTGATCTCACGGGCATACACCTTGAGGGTAGGGCGCTTATCAGCGTACTTGCCAAGCGACACGACTATTGCGTCTATGTCTGTTTGCGCTTTAAGTAGATTTGGCGTGTTGCATTTGAACATGCCGTCCCGACCGTTGAGCTTTTCGTTTTCGACGTATGGCGAGAGTGGCTCCAAAAAAAGTTCGGCCAAAGCGGGCAGGGCAGGGCGCTCGCGCTCATTTCGTAGGACTTCACGCAAGCGTCTAAGCTGGATGGATTCGAATATGTCCTTGGGCAGATGGATTCCTTGAACACCGACATTAATAATCCAATCTTGAATACGCTTCGCTCTAACCGGGCCAAGCGCGGGAACGCCCCTCCACCATGCCGCACCTCGCTGGCGAACCAATTCGCATAGAGAGAAGAGGGTGTAGATATCAGCTTTCTTCAGAGCTTCCAGCGTGGTTCCGCTTATCCAAACAGAGACATGATCGGATGCGTCAGGGATGCGCTGGACTGTCCATTGAAGTGTTTCAATTTGGCGCGAAGCTTCCTTGAGGCTTTCTGGATCAAAGTAGCGAACGGGTAGGGTGGGCTCAATTTGTGTTGCCCTCATTGATACTTGCTCGGACAGCGAGTTATGCATCTTCGAATAATCGGGCTCGTAGTAGATGCCTTGCTCCGCATACCACACGCTCAGATGATCTTCGTACTGGGATCGCAGTTCAATAGGGTCCAGCAGATCGTCTGGATGGTATGTGTCCTCGTACCAATCATCAAAGTTTCGAAGGGTTTGAAACCGCTCTGGCGGCTGCGGCAACTTCCCCTTGGGCAGAGCTATTAATCCTTGTTCCTTGGCACGCTCTGCAATTCTGAGCTTTTGCACCTTGCGTTCAGCCGAGCGCAGAAGGGTGATTTTCTTGACCGCCGCCAGGCATTCGTTTGCCACCCGCTCGATAGCGACCACAGCCGTTGCATTTGAAGCTGACTTGGCATCATGTACACCCATTTTGCGTGAGTTTCCGCGAGCAGCAATCCGAAGCATGATCTGCCCAAGCCGTTTGACCGCAGCCTCGGTATTGAGTGGTGCATCGTCGGTCAGTATGTAGCGCTTGGTAGCAACAAGCGGATCAATTCCATAAAGGAATGACTTCACTGCTGCAAACTGATCCAATCCGAATTCTTTGTCCTGGAGTACCTGGTCAATAGCACCAGCTGGCCGTCCGGGTTTTTTGTGTTGTGTGCTCATTTGGCAAACCACTCACGAATGTCTGCAAAGTCTTCACTTTGAGTCACTATGGCGAACGCGGCTCGAAGTGCGGTGGTGTTCAAGTAGGGCACTGGAATGGTTGCGTCAGGGACCAACTCACACAACTTTGGAGATGAGTCAAGATTTACCAATGTACGGCATAGAAGGGGTCTATTGGCATAAATTGAACAGCTTCCACCAACCAGGAAGGGGCAGGGCGATCCTTGATATCTGTTTGTCGGCGGCTGATGAATTTGGAACGTTTGAGCAGGCTCTGAAATTTTTTTACCGGTCATCTTTCCGATCAGCATGGCCTCAGACCGAGGTAATGTGACATCGATGTGGCAACAATGCGAGCATCCGCTGGAGCATGCGCTTTTTGAGCTGAATATGGCGGATTGCTGGCCAGCGATGTGCCTGATCCGAATCAGCCTGTTCCTGGCAGGTGTTTTGGCGCTCATGGTTTCGGCCAGTTGAGTCTTCAATGCCTGCAGGTCTTTGGACCTACTGGCCGAGATTGACTCCAAAACCACTTGCGCAGCTGCTTCGGCTACAGGCAGGTGCTGGACCACTGAATCAGGCATGTTGGGCGATGAAAGTAGCTTGGCCATGGTGTCAAGTCAATCTGCCAGGTAGACCGTGAATTGAACGGCAAGAATTTTGGATGTACGCATCTTGTTGATTTGCATGGAATTTTGGTATTTACGGCCAGAAAGAAACTGGCTATATCAGAAATGATTGTATAAAGTGCTGTTTATTTGTCAACTGGAGAATAGATATTCTCGTGATGTTGCCAAACCAGTATTTTAAGGAAGAGGGCGTTTTTTGCTGAGAAATTGAACACGCCTTGACTTCTGCAGGACAGCGATTCCAACCGGACTCCATAAGGACTGGGTTGGATGAACCTGGGTGCTCCCTGCAAATTGAGGACAATTGGTTTGCATGTCAAAGCTGCCGATTGCGAGCGAAATGAATTTGCGAGACTTCGCGTTTTGCTCGATAATTAGCACACTATCAGCTGTGCTGGTTTTGCCGACTTGATGTTGGCCTTCAACATCTCCTTACGGGAATTCACTTCCGTAAGGATTGGTGGGTTCCCGTTTTTCATTTTGAAAGACTTTATGGAACTCACACCTACTTTCCCCATTGGATCTGTTCTCGACTGTGGCATGGCCATGGATGCAAACTCTCTTCGCACCAGCCGTTTGCGTCAACGCGAAATGGTCCCTACCGAAATCAACTATGACACCGTCATGGTGGCCATGGATGAATCTGTACTGAAAAACAGCCCATACTGCGGCTACGGTGCAGCGTACATTGATGCGTTTTTGGAAGATTGCCTGCCCGGCTATGAAAAAAGCTTTGCCGGAGTGTCCGACTTTGAGCATTGCGCTCTTGTGTATGCGAAGGCCGGTGCAATTAAGACATCCGGACAAACCATCAAGTCACATGACGGCAAGATTGTCAGACTTCACCAGCTACATCTTTACTACGACGAGGTGCACACCTCCAAACCACTGAGCGAAGAGAATATGCGCGCGCGTTTGCGCTTCGCACAAAACACAGGTTTCGTTTTTGTTGGGCCGGATGAGTGTTTTGCAGTTCTCTACACTTGTGAAGGTTTTGACTACACATTTTGCGATGTGTACGAAAACAACTCAGATGGTGTGGTTCGAAACTTGGCGGGCTATTTCGCAGATTCAATTGAATCCCGTTTGGGGATCATGCGCATCAACGAGTTGGATGCGACCGCAACTGACCGAGCCCTGGCCAAGGTTGGCGGCGATCTGTACTGGTGGGCACGCCCAGGCATGCCGGTGAATCATGAACAGATACGCCGGCTGACAGAAGCCTACCGTTTGTTGGAGGAACACAAACCGAACGCCCCATTGGAGCGCCAGGCCAGTGGGGCCACTATCAAGCGTTGGTTTATCTCTGACGGTTCAACTGCTTCAGTGCATGATCTGGTAAAGCGGGCAGACGGATGGGTCCAATATGACACCAGCCAGGATGCCTGGTACTTTGGCGTATGGGTCAACCCAAAATTGCTGGAATGCCTGACCTATGCAGAGCAGGATGTGACGCACGTCCAGTGTGAGAACGCTGATCAGTTCGAACAGGAGATGGCTGCGCTTGCTCGTTTCTATGGAAACTCCCGTAGCCCATGCATGATGGCAATTGGGTCGGATGAGACGGTAGTCTGCTTCGACGCGCTGACTTTCCTGGACGGCAGAATTCAAACTCTGCAGTTCACGAAGCCAGATCCAAGGCCAGAAGGTCAGCGTCAGTACAACGTTCCGCTGTTTGGCAGCCTCAAATTGGATCATCCCATGGTGGCAGAAATTCAGAATGGGGACTGCATTGAACTGAACGCTGAGGCCTTTGAACTTGATCTGTTGAACCCTGTTGCCTTTGAAGGCCCACATCGGGCAACCTTGAGCAAAATGGAAGACAAATTGCAAGTTGCTTTGTACATGGCGGACGGATGCGAATACGCGTCTGAAGCCAGCAGTCAAAGCAATCCAAGTTGAAATTCACAGGTGATGCAATGTTTCAATGTGAAATCAACGCCTTGGCAAGCAAGTATGGTCTTGAGCCAAGTAAACAACACTGTGGCAGTGACAACCGTACCCGGTTTTTTCTTACCCTAGACCTCGTAGGTAGTGAACGCTATCTGCAGGCGCTGGTGTCTTACTCTGATGACTTTACGGTCAAAGGTGGTGTCCAGGTGCACGTTGGCCTGTACGCACAGCGAAAGATTGCTGATGATGGGACCGTCCTTTATGATGACCTTTTCTCAGCAGTTGCCGATGTTGCGGAGCGCTTTAAACGTCTGCGTCGAAACTGACTTCTAAACTAAAACGCCCTGAGCTGCCTAAAAAGCACCCAGGGCGTTTTTTTTGGAAGTGATGAACCAAAAAAAAGCCCTCGATGAGGGCTTTGGTGGTGTTTTCAATTAGGCGTGATGAAGTGTCTCACGTTTCGTCTCTGAGCCGCGACGACGCTCGATTAATCGATCCGATCGCTTCAATTCTTGACGAATGCCTTTCAAAGCTCCTGTCAGAGGCGCAAAGTACATGCGAAAGCTATCTTGCACGACCCGACGCACATAGATTGTTGTTTTCACTTGAACATCTCCTTGACAAGATTGGTACTGGATCTAAACAGATATATGGCGAATAGTACCAAATCCAACAGCATCATGCCATGGGCAAATATCTCAATTGTCTTGTAGGTGAAATGGCTTACTCCGAGCTTGGCAACGCCAGTGGCCACCAAGTCGAGAGTCACAGCTATAGCACCCAGAATTACGAAAATCACAGTCCCGAAAAGCATGTGAAGTAGCTGTTCTTTGACCATTTTGTTGTTGGTCATGGTTTCCTCTTTTGTATGCCCTGTATGTACCACCCAAAGGTGATGCATACAGGGCGATGGATCAATCTGTATTGAGCAAATTCAAGCCGAAAGCAACATTTGCTGCTCAGTGCTTGTCTCGATCATCGTGTCAATGTCGATACCGTGTCTTTCATGCACACGAGCTGCCGCTGCATCAATCGCCTCTTGCGCCCTCCGCGCTTCAGACGAATCAGTCTGGCTGTAGAACAGCGTTGAGAAGTGGTTCCGGTAATAGCTTACGCTACCAGTCTTGAGCACTTCCTGTCGAAGTTCGGCATCGAATTTTTCCGCCTGTTCGTACTGGGTCCAAAAGCCCTTTCCTGCCTGATTCACATCAGGTGGTAGCCAAGCCCGTTCCTTTCCAACCAATCGGTTCAGTCGGTCAATCAAATCCTTGCGCCTGGGGTAAAAGTGAATGGTTCCCACGCCTGAATAGAACCGCACATCAAAGTAGCTGCTGCTCACGCGTTTTCCGCATCGCGCCAGATCGGTAAAGTGCGTATTGAACACACTTGCCAGACTGATTTCAGGGTTTGACTTGCCGTCGATCATACTGAATACCTTGTCAAAGTCAGCAAGCAGCCGCTCCGATTCCCAATCCAAACTTCCTCGATGAGCGGATGTTTGGAACCCAGGCAAGATGAACCGTGTGGTCTTCAAGCGCATCCCACATGTTCGGTGTTTTGTATTCGATTTCCAGCCCCGGTAGAAAACAGTATTGTCTTCGTGGTATCGACTAATCGTATCGAATACATCAAGCATCATCCCCAACTGGATGGCCCCCGCACTGTCCACGATTCCGCAGAGGAAACCGTAGATGTTCTTGGCTGTGAATTCCAGTTTTGCAATGGCTTTGAAGTCACTTTCAACACGCTTTTGAGCTGCAGATGAAAGCTTTGCCGTGACGTTTGAAGATCGCAGTATCAATGTCCAGGCCTTATCCTTTAGCTTTTCATAGCGATTGCCAATTTCTATCTGAACGAACTTGACGTTTGCATCGGGTAGCACTTCACGGGCGCCACCGTTGAGTTCTCCCATTGTGTGGCCCAGATGTGCTTCGTAATGGTTGGCCTTTGCCAAAGTCACTACAGCTTGTCGCATCGCCGAAACAGCCGCATCGAATGCCAGGACGCTGTTCTCAATGAAGCTGTTCGGGAGCATTACCTCTTGCGGCTTCTGGTAGTCTCCAGCCAAGCTTTCTGATGTTTGCCTGTCGGCCGTCAGATCATCAAGCAATGTGCCGAATATTTCAGTCTGAGCATCAGCTTCTTTGCGAAGGTAGACCAACGCTATATCGACCGGGGTTTTGCGCTCGGCTTCTGCCACCATGAAGGCATTTTCTACAAACTCAACCTCACCATACTTGTGAATCAAGCGCAGTAGCTGTCTTCGCTGAGCAGAAAATGGGTTCCTCAAATTCTCAGCATTGATGATTGCGGCAATTTCGCCGTTCCAAAGCAAGTCCCATGCTTTTAGAACGTGCGCTGTACCGTT
>JAVHQF010000078.1:0-4174 GCA_036170995.1 Sideroxydans sp.
CGTTCGAACGCGCCGATGAGGATGTCCCCGCCGTTCTGACGCACATGATCCTGCAGCACGGCTTGATACCCCTCCGGCACATATTCGCGCAGCAAAGGCAATGCGGTCTCAGGTAAAACGATGAGGCGGGCATCGCTGCTCTCGGCCAAGCGCCGATAGGTTTCCAGTGTGCCGATCAATGCGTCTTCGTTGAACTTGGTGTCCTGCGCGATGTTGCCTTGTAGCAGGCTCACTTTGAGCGGCTCACCTTGCGGCGTTGTCCACTCGATGAAGCTGAGTGCCGCGCCCGCCAGCCACAGCATCGCCAATAACCCAAAAAGAATGGGTGCGCCGAAATTGTTCTCCCACCCCAGCCCTCCCCTGGTAGGAGAGGGAGTTGTTCGCTGTACCGCTAACACGATGAGTGCCGCACTCACCGCCACCAACAAGGACACACCGAACACGCCCAAGATCGGCGCATAGCCCGCCAACGGACTGTTTGGCACTTGTGAGTAACCAACGGACAGCCATGGGAAGCCAGTGAACAACCAGCTACGTACCCATTCAGCGAGTGTCCAGATCGCAGGCATGACGAGAACTATCCAAGCCCCGTTCGCCCTGAGCCTACCGAAGGGTGCGTGTTCATGCTTCGACAGGCTGTGCGTGTGCTGTTGGGGCGAATGCCCCTTACAGCCACGGCCTACCTCTTGCGGGTACAGCACGAACGATTTTAGTTTGGCCTGCACATAGCCCGCCAACGCAGGAATAGTTGCATTCACCGCCGCGAACAGCGCCGTCGCCAATGCCGCCAAGATGGGATGCATGTAGCCGTAATCATGCAGGGCGACATAAATCCAACTGACGCCGACGCAGAACAAGCCCATGCCGAATGCGAACCCCAACCCTGCCGCCTGCGCTGGATGTTCGGCCTTGCTCCACAGCCAGAACAGCACGGCAAGCGCAAGGATGGGTAGCGGAAACAATCCAAAGGGGGCGAAGCCGAACACAGCAACTGCACCTGCCGCAAAGGCGATGAAATAGGGATAGTTGAGGATATTTTTCACGAAACAGTGAGGTGAAATTTGATTCGCCGCATTATACGGTTAAACTTCGCGCCGCCTTCTTCCGAAACCTAGCGTCATCCATGCTCGACTTCACCGAATACACCAAGATTTTTATCAGCCTGTTTGCCATCATTGACCCCGTCGGCATCATTCCCATCATCATCGCATTCACGGCGGGAATGACAGCGCAGAAGCGCGAACGGGTGGGACGCATCGCATCGCTTTCGGTGCTGGTCATTTTGCTTGCTACATTATTGCTAGGTGAGGCGATCTTGGAATTCTTCGGCATCAGCATCCACTCTTTCCGCACGGCGGGCGGTATCTTGCTGTTGCTGATGTCTATCAACATGCTCATCGGCGATAAACCAAAACTATCGCCTGATAACAACACCGATGGTGATGCGACTTCGTCTATCGCCATCGTGCCGCTCTCTACGCCATTACTCGCAGGTCCGGGGGCGATCAGCACAGTGATCTTAGATGCCCACAAAGGTAGCGGCACAGGACACTATGGGGTGATGGTGCTGGTACTCGTCGTGCTCAGCCTTACCGTATGGCTAACCTTCCTCATCGCGCCGTGGGTATCGCGACGCCTGGGTAGGATAGGCAGCAACATCGTGACGCGCCTGATGGGTTTATTACTTGCCGCTATTGCTGTGGAATTCATGGTGGGCGGATTACGCGGGTTGTTTCCCGCATTAGGATAAAACTCGCATAGCGCTTCGTTTGCCCTTTCTCCCGCTTGCCCACAGGGCAGCCTGTCCTGAGCTTGTCGAAGGAGGGGAAAGTTGGATAGGGGAAAACGGGCATGGCGAGTTTCATTATTAGGTGTGGCAACTTGCCGTGCCCGTTAGGATAAAAATGGAACCGATACGTCTTTCAAAACTAATGTCAGAACAAGGCCTTTGCTCACGCCGCGAAGCCGATGATTACATCGCCAAAGGGTGGGTGAAAGTGGACGGTGTGACGGTCAGTGAACTTGGCACCAAGATTTTGCCGACACAGAAAATCACTCTGGAAAAAGCCGCACAAGCCAAACAGAAGGATCGCGTCACCATCTTGTTGCACAAACCTGTTGGCTACGTGTCTGGACAAGCAGAACAAGGTTACAAACCTGCGATTCTGCTTTTCGATCAGACCACACGTTGGTCTGAAGACAAATCACCGCACTGCTTCCATCGCAGCCAGTTTTTAGGTCTCGCACCCGCTGGTCGTCTCGATATCGATTCCACTGGTCTGTTGGTGCTCACGCAAGATGGACGTGTCGCCAAGCAACTCATCGGGGAAGACTCGCCTATCGAAAAAGAATATCTGGTGCGCGTGCAAGGTAAGTTGGAGAACAACGGCTTGGCAATGCTGAATCACGGCTTGTCGTTGGATGGGAAAAAACTCAAGCCCGCCAAAGTGAGTTGGATGAATGAAGACCAGCTGCGCTTCATCTTAGTTGAAGGCAAGAAACGTCAGATACGCCGTATGTGCGAGATGGTGGGATTGCGCGTTAGCGCACTGAAACGCGTGCGCATCGGCAAGGTGAGATTGGGAGAGCTACCGCAGGGACAATGGCGCTACCTACGTGAGGATGAGTCGTTCTAAATCAAACAACCGAGCCACAGCTTTCGTCGTTCCCGCGAAGGGGGAATCCAGTTGGTTAAAAATCCACGCGCAGCGGGTCATCTCCAAGTTTATCCACTTCGTGGATCATCTGTCGCTTTCCCGCCTACGCGGGAATGACGGCCTAATGGTAATCACTCCTGCTTGTCCGCCTGGATAAGCAGACGTTCCACCAGCAAGGAATGCAACCTACGGCTGTCGGCACGCAGCACGGTGAACTGCCACTCACCGATCTGGATACGGTCATTGCGCTTAGGCAGTTGACCCGCCGATTTGAGCACTAAACCGCCAATAGTATCGTACTCCTCATCGCTAAAATCCGTCCCCAGCGCTTCGTTGAAATCTTCAATTTCGGTGTCGGCTTTGACGCGCCAGTGCGCATCGTCCTGACGGATGATGTTGTCCTCATCCTCATCAAAATCGTATTCATCCGCGATGTCGCCGACAATCTGCTCTAGCACGTCTTCGATAGTGACCATACCGCTCACACCGCCGTACTCATCCACAACCAGCGCGATATGATTGCGATTGCTGCGGAAGTCGCGCAATAAGACATTCAAGCGTTTTGATTCGGGCACGAAAATGGCAGGGCGTAGCATATCGCGCACATCGAATTCTTCGCCCGCGTAGTATCGCAGCAAGTCTTTCGCCAACAAGATACCAATGATGTTGTCTTTATCCCCATCGGTGACAGGAAAGCGCGAGTGCGCAGTTTCAATGACATGAGGAATGAATTCTTCAGGAGGCTGACTGATGTCGATGACATCCATCTGCGCGCGGGGAATTATTATCTCGCGCACTTGGCGCTCGGAGACCTGGATGACCCCTTCCATCATCGAGAGGGCGTCGGCATCCAACAGATTGTGCTCGTAAGCACTGTGCAACAGGACGACTAACTGCTCGCGGTCTTCTGGCTCATGCAACAATAGATTAGAGAGCCAATCCAACAGGCTGGGTTTTTTACTACTTTCTGAACCGTCCATTACTCAACTATTAACTAATAAGATAGGGCGCAGGATACCGTAATTTGAGCATCAACGCAGTTTCCAGCGCCTCCATCTCTTCTGTGTCGCGCTTTTTTTCGTGGTCATACCCTTGCAAATGCAACACCGCATGGAGTGTCAGGTGCGCGAAGTGGGCGAGTAAATCTTTGTCTTGTTCTTTCGCCTCGCGTGCCACCACGGGCGCACAAATAACTACATCACCATACAGTGGCTTGCTATCGTCATAAACGAAAGTCAGCACATTGGTGGCGTAATCCTTGCCACGATACGTTTGATTTAAGGCGCGACCTTCAATCTCATCCACAATGCGCAACACCATCTGCACATCTTGCTGCAACGCCACCTTCACCCAACGCCTGAATTGTTGCCGTGTCGGCAACTTCTTCGCATTGCTGGCGAACTGCACCGACAGCGAGAGTTTGTTTTCGTCTTTCATTTCAACACCAATTCTCCGCGTAAGGTGTGCAAGGTGCCCGATGCGATGCGCACCTCCACATAGCGTCCCAACATTCCCGG
>JAVHQF010000079.1:0-4167 GCA_036170995.1 Sideroxydans sp.
TCGTATTTAAGGAGTAGATCTTGGCTAGAAATCTTGATGCAAAGTGCCGTAAGTGCCGCCGTGAAGGCGAGAAATTATTTCTCAAAGCTGAGAAATGCTTCACTGAGAAATGTGCTGTTGAACGTCGCGCCTATGCGCCTGGCCAACACGGTCAGAAAAAGAACTCGCGTCAGTCCGAGTACGGCGGTCAGTTGCGTGAGAAACAAAAATTGCGTCGCATCTACGGCGTATTGGAAGGCCAGTTCCGTCTGACCTACAAGCGTGCTGAAAAAGCGCGCGGTATCACGGGTGAAAGCTTGTTGCAGATTTTGGAGTCTCGTTTGGATAACGTTGCCTATCGTATGGGCTTCGGTGGTTCTCGTGCTGAAGCTCGTCAGACCGTGCGTCACAACGGCGTGCTGGTGAATGGCAAGCGTGTGAACATCCCGTCTTACACAGTCAAACCAGGTGATGTGGTTGAAGTGGTTGAAGCTGCGAAGAACCAACTGCGCTTGAAATCTTCTTTGGCTGCTGCTGAGCAACGCGGTTTCCCAGAGTGGATTGACGTGGATGCCAAGGCATTCAAAGGAACTTTCAAGGCTGTTCCTCAACGTTCTGAATTGCCAGCAACGATCAACGAGCATCTCGTGGTCGAGTTGTATTCCAAGTAATCCACGCGGAGTCGAATATGTCTAACAATAATCTGTTGAAGCCCCGCATCATTGACGTTCAGCGCATCTCGGCGACGCAAGCCAAGGTGGTGATGGAGCCTTTCGAGCGTGGTTACGGCCACACCCTGGGCAATGCTCTGCGCCGTATCCTATTGTCTTCGATGCCTGGTTATGCTGTGACCGAAGTCAAAATTGCGGGCGTATTGCACGAGTACTCATCTATTGACGGCGTTCAGGAAGACGTAGTTGAGATTTTATTGAATCTCAAAGGTCTGGTTCTGAAGTTGCACGGTCAGCAAGAGGCGACACTGCACCTGAAGAAATCTGGCGCTGGCGTGGTGACTGCTGCTGACATCGAAGTTGGCGCGGACACTGAAGTTATCAATCCTAACCATGTTATCGCCCACCTGACGGCGGGTGGCAAGTTGGACATGGAGATCAAGGTCGAGCAAGGTCGCGGTTATGTTTCCGCCATCTCGCGTCAACAACCTGGTGCGACACGTCCAGTCGGACATATCGCTCTGGACGCTTCGTTCAGCCCGATTTCTCGCGTTAGCTATGCAGTTGAGAGCGCACGCGTGGAACAGCGTACCGACCTTGACAAGCTGATTATTGACATCGAAACCAACAGCGCGATTGATCCAGAAGAGGCCATCCGTTATTCAGCACGCATCTTGGTTGAGCAGTTCTCTGTGTTCGCCGCACTGGAAGGCACACCAGCCCCAGTCGAGAAGCCACAAGCACCGAAGGTTGACCCCATGTTGTTGCGTCCAGTCGATGACTTGGAGTTGACTCCACGTTCTTCGAACTGCCTGAAAGCTCAAAGCATCCATTACATCGGCGATTTGATCCAGTACACCGAAGCGGACTTGTTACGCACCCCTAACTTGGGTCGTAAATCGCTCAATGAGATCAAGCAAGTGCTGGCCGAACACGACCTGTCACTGGGTATGAAATTGGAAAACTGGTCTTCAGTGACCGAAAGTTAAAGCTCACTTGGATCTATCCAAGCAAGAAAGCAAAAGAGGAAAATCATGCGTCATCGTTTAGGACTTAGAAAACTCAATCTCAGCAGCAGCCACCGTTTGGCGATGTTGCGCAACATGACCGTTTCGCTGTTGCGTCACGAAGTCATCAAGACGACTCTGCCAAAGGCTAAAGAACTGCGCCGCGTCGCAGAACCTATCCTGACGCTGGGTAAGACCCCAAGCTTGGCTAATCGTCGTTTGGCGTTCGCTCGCTTGCGTGACCGCGAGATCGTCACCAAATTGTTCGACGAACTCGGCCCACGCTACGCAGCGCGTAACGGCGGTTACTCACGCATCCTGAAGTTCGGTTTCCGCAAGGGCGACAATGCGCCAATGGCTTTGGTTGAACTGATGGACCGTCCAGCAGAAGCACAACCAGTAGAAGTCTCTGGCGAGTAAGCTGACAAAACATAAGTAACAAAGCAAAAGGCCGGGTTAATCCCGGCCTTGATGTTTCTATCGGTACTTCCTTGGTGGGCAGGAGTGGCAGATCACTTCAGCAATTTCTTTAAATACGGCCCCGTCACGCTGTCCTTATTTGCGGCGATATCCTTAGGCGAACCTTGCGCTACGATGATGCCACCTCCATCGCCCCCTTCAGGACCAAGATCGATTACCCAATCCGCCGTTTTGATGACATCCAGATTGTGTTCGATGACGACAACCGTGTTGCCTTGGTCGCGCAACGTGTGGATGACCTTGAGTAACATGTCGATGTCGTGGAAGTGTAGGCCAGTGGTTGGCTCGTCCATGATGTACAAAGTGCGCCCAGTGTCGCGTTTAGAGAGTTCTAGAGACAACTTCACACGCTGTGCTTCACCGCCAGAGAGGGTCGTCGCACTTTGACCGAGGGTGATGTAACCCAATCCAACGTCTAGCAATGTCTTCAACTTGCGTGCGAGGATAGGCACGGCCGAGAAGAACTTGTGCGCTTGTTCCACCGTCATGCTCAATACTTGGTGGATGTTCTTGCCCTTGTACTGAACCTCAAGTGTCTCGCGGTTGTAGCGGTGGCCGTGGCACACGTCACAGGGCACATAAACGTCTGGCAGGAAGTGCATCTCCACCTTGATCACTCCGTCGCCTTGGCATGATTCGCAGCGTCCACCTTTCACGTTGAACGAGAAGCGACCAGGGCCGTAGCCGCGCTCACGCGCGGTGGGCACGCCCGAGAACAAGTCGCGTATCGGTGTGAACAACCCAGTGTAGGTCGCTGGGTTTGAGCGCGGTGTGCGTCCGATGGGCGACTGATCTACGCTGATGACCTTGTCGAAATGTTCCAAGCCTTCGATCTCACGATACGGTGCAGGTTCAGCATTGCTACCGTAGAGATGTTTTGCCACTGCGTTGTACAGGGTGTCGTTGATGAGGGTGGACTTGCCCGAACCAGATACCCCTGTGATACAGGTGAGCAGCCCCACGGGCAGGTCTAGAGTCACCGCTTTCAGATTGTTACCACTCGCGCCGATGATTTTCAGCTTGCGTTCTTTATCTGGCTTACGATAAGACTTAGGCACAGCGATGCTGCGACGACCAGACAGAAAATCGCCTGTAATGGATTGCGGGTTAGCAATCACTTCTTGCGGTGTACCTTGTGCGATCACGATACCACCATGCTCACCTGCACCTGGTCCCATATCCACCACGTAGTCCGCCGTCAAGATGGCATCCTCGTCGTGTTCCACCACGATCACGCTATTACCCATATCGCGCAGGCGTTTCAAGGTATCTAGCAAGCGGTCGTTGTCGCGTTGATGCAAGCCGATGGAGGGTTCGTCCAGCACATACATCACCCCGGTCAGACCCGAGCCGATCTGGGATGCCAAGCGGATGCGTTGAGCCTCACCCCCAGATAGGGTTTCCGCAGAACGGTCTAGTGACAGATATTCCAACCCCACGTTGTTAAGGAAAGTGAGGCGGCTGGCAATCTCTTGCACGATCTTCTCCGCGATCGCTTGCTTGTTGCCCGGCAGCGTCATGCCTTGGAAGAAAGTCAGCGCCTGCTTCAGCGGCAGGGCGCTCAATTCAAAGATGGCGCGGTCGGCCACCCGCACGTGGCGTGCCTCTTCGCGTAGGCGCGTGCCGTTGCATTCTGGGCAGGAACAACTGTTCAGATACTTCGCCAACTCCTCGCGCACGGTGGGGGAGTCGGTCTCTTTGTAGCGCCGCTCCAGATTGTTCACGATGCCCTCGAAGGCATGCTCGCGCGTCATCTTCTTGCCGCGCTCGTTCAAGTATTGGAAAGGGATTTCTTCGCGCCCACTTCCATACAGCACCACCTGTTGAATCTTCTCTGGCAGACTTTCGAAAGATTGTTCCAAGTCAAAGTCGTAATGATTCGCCAAGCTATCCAACATCTGGAAATAGAACTGGTTGCGCTTGTCCCATCCCTTTATCGCCCCACTACTTAGCGAGAGAGAAGGGAAGACCACGATGCGCGCTGGATCGAAGAAGGAGATGACACCCAAACCATCACACTTCGGACACGC
>JAVHQF010000080.1:0-4160 GCA_036170995.1 Sideroxydans sp.
CATCCAACAGTGCCGTGATTTAGCATTATCATGCCGCACTCACAACCAAAAACAGCACCCATGTCAGAAGAACAGCGTCGTCAGTTACAGCAACAGCTTTGGAATATCGCCAATACCTTGCGCGGCAAGATGGGTGCAGATGAATTCAGGGATTACATTCTGGGCTTCATCTTCTACAAATACCTGTCCGAGAAGATCCAGCGCTTTGCCGATGCCGAACTGGCTCAGGAAGGGCTGCACTTCGCTGCACTCAAGGAATCTACTGAAGAAGGCAAAGCCTATATCGCCGCGCTGGAAGAGGCAGCATTGGGCGAACTGGGATATTTCCTGAAGCCATCCGAGCTATTTCATGCCATCGCCATGAAGGGCAGCAATCAGGAAGATGAACACAAGCAAGGCGATGGTCACAACTTCATTCTCGCTGACCTGACCAAGATACTGAAGAACATCGAACAGAGCACACTAGGTACGGAAAGCGCCGATGACTTCGTGAATCTGTTTGAGGATCTGGATTTAACCTCGTCCAAACTGGGTAATAGCGAGAAGGAGAAAAATGCGCTGGTCGCCAAGGTGCTGACGCATCTGGACAAGATCGACTTCAATCTGTCGGATTCGACTGCCGATGTCCTGGGCGATGCCTACGAATACCTGATCGGTGAATTCGCCAGTGGCGCAGGCAAAAAAGCCGGAGAATTCTATACGCCGCAGCCTGTTTCAACCTTGCTTGCCAAGCTGGTTACAGCACAAAAGCAAACCCTCAAAAGCGTCTATGACCCAACCTGTGGCAGTGGATCGCTGTTGCTGCGCGTCAAGCGTGAGGCCAAGCAGGTCGATAAAATCTACGGTCAAGAGCTGAACCGCACCACCTACAACCTGGCACGGATGAACATGATTTTGCATGACGTTCATTACGCTGATTTCGATATAAAGCAGGAAGACACACTGGAGCGCCCTCAACATCGTGAGTTGCGCTTTGATGCAATCGTAGCCAATCCGCCCTTCTCAGCCCAGTGGAGTGCCAGCCAGTTGCACATGAGCGATGATCGTTTCAGCGTCTATGGCAAACTCGCACCCAGCAGCAAAGCCGATATGGCCTTTGTCCAGCACATGGTCTATCACCTAGCCGAAGAAGGCACGATGGCGGTGGTATTGCCGCATGGCGTGCTGTTCCGTGGCGCTGCTGAAGGGCATATCCGCCAATACCTGATCGAGCAGTTAAACTGTCTTGATGCGGTGATTGGCCTGCCTGCCAATATTTTCTACGGCACCTCTATTCCGACCTGCGTGCTGGTATTCAAGAAATGCCGCAAGAATCCTGACAACATTCTGTTCATTGATGCCAGCCAGCACTTTGATAAGGTCAAGACGACCAATGTGATGCGTCCTGAGCATATCCAGAAGATCGTTGACACCTACAAGGCTCGCAGCAACGAAGAGAAGTATAGTCATGTGGCGACTATCGAGAGTATCAAGGCTAATGATTACAACCTGAATATTCCGCGCTATGTGGACACGTTCGAGGCGGAAGAAGCGATTAATCTAGCTGCTATCTCTGCCCAATTGATCGAACTGGACAAAGCCAGCCTGACGACCGATGCGACGATTGCAGCGTTCTGCAAAGAATTAGGCATTGCACCGCCTTTTGCTCAGGTTTAATCCGATGCCTAGCCAAGCCGATCAACAAAACCTTATCATTTACCATACCGCTGACGGTCAAGCGGCTGTCTCGCTGTATGCACGCGATGGCAATATCTGGATGAACCAAACGCAGTTGGCAGAACTTTTTGCCACCTCCAAGCAGAACGTTAGCCTTCACATTAATAACATATTGAAAGAGAAGGAATTACAGTCAGATTCAGTTATCAAGGATTACTTGACAACTGCCACTGACGGCAAGGATTACAGCGTCACCTTTTATGCGCTAGACATGATCCTGGCGATAGGTTTTAGAGTGCGCAGTCCACGCGGCACTGAATTCAGAAAATGGGCGAATAACCATCTCAAGCAATACCTGATTAAAGGTTTTGTGATGGATGACGAACGGCTAAAAAATCCAGATGGCAGAGCCGACTACTTTGATGAGCTGCTGGAACGCATCCGCGAGATCCGCACATCCGAACTGCGCTTCTACCAAAAGGTGCGTGATCTGCTCGCCTTATCCAGCGACTACGATGCCAGCGACAAAGCCACGCAGATGTTTTTTGCAGAAACGCAAAACAAACTGCTGTACGCCGTTACCCAACATACTGCCGCCGAGATCATCGTGCAGCGCGCCGATGCCAACGCGCCCAATATGAACCTGCAATCCTTCAAGGGGAGCGTAGTACGCAAGGGCGACATCACCACCGCGAAAAACTATCTGAATGCCGACGAAGTGGACAGCCTGAATCGCCTGACCGTCATATTTCTGGAAACCGCAGAGCTGCGTGTAAAAGAACGTAAAGACCTTACACTGCCCTACTGGCGCGACAACGTAGATAAGCTGCTCACCTTTAACGACAAACCCGTGCTATCCAGTGCAGGACGCATCAGCCATGCGCAAATGGAAAAACAAGTGACTGTGCAGTACGAACAATTCGATGAACGACGCAAGGCTGAACAGGCGCTTGCCGCTGATGCTCAGGAACTGGAAGAGTTAAATGCGGTGGCTAAAATCGTGAAAAAGCGAGGTGTAAAATGAGTGCGCCACAATTACGATTTCATGGTGAAAAAGGTAAATGGCAAACTGATTCGTTAAAAAACATCACGTCATACGTCGATTACCGAGGAAAAACACCCGAAAAAAGTGAGTCAGGTGTTTTTTTGGTCACAGCAAAAAACATAAGACAAGGCTATATCGACTACAAATCTTCAGAGGAATTTATTCCGGCTGCGACCTACGAAGAAGTCATGCGAAGAGGTAAGCCTGCCATCGGGGATGTTTTGATTACAACGGAAGCACCGTTAGGCTTCGTGGCCAGCGTTGATAGAGATGACATCGCATTAGCTCAACGTGTAATTAAATTTAGAGGTGAAGCAAGCATTCTCCATAATAATTTCCTAAAATATTCCTTGCTATCGGTTAAATTTCAAAAGGAACTAAATGAAAAAGCCACTGGAGGAACAGTAAAAGGCATTAAGGGCAGCGTTCTTCACAAAATGAAGTTAACGTTCCCTGAAATAGCAGAGCAAACCAAAATCGCCAATTTCCTCACCGCTGTCGATGAAAAGCTCTCCCAGCTAAACCGCAAGCACGACCTGCTCACCCAATACAAAAAAGGCGTGATGCAGCAGATTTTCAGCCAGGAGCTGAGATTTAAGGATGACAATGGGCGGGAATTTCCTGAGTGGGATGTGGTTGAGCTTGAGAAAATCGCAGCCAAGGTAAATAAGAAGAATAAAGACTCGGCAATCAACAATGTTTTGACCAATTCAGCTACGCAAGGGATTGTCAGTCAATCAGACTATTTTGAAAGAGAGATTGCTAATCAAAACAACTTGGGTGGCTATTACATCGTTGAGATTGATGATTTTGTGTACAACCCAAGAATTTCTGCTAATGCATTGGTCGGTCCAATCAAGAGGAATAGCTTAGCTGCTGGTGTTATGTCACCGCTCTATACCGTATTCAGATTCAAAGCAGGAAATTTGGATTTTATAGAGCAATACTTTCACACGACCCATTGGCATGACTACATGAAGAGCGTTTCAAATTCAGGCGCTCGTCATGATCGTATGAATATCACAAACGAGAGCTTTTTAGGATTGCCTATTCCTTACCCATGCTTGAAAGAGCAAACCAAAATCGCCAACTTCCTGACAGCCATTGATGAGAAGATCAGCGCCGCCAAAACCCAGCTTGAAACCGTGAAGCAGTACAAACAGGGCTTGTTGCAGCAGATGTTCGTTTAATTTCAGGTGGCTTATCAAATATCTGCATGAATAATTATGTTTAGAGTGGAATTAAAATGCACATACTTACACAATTAATTTTCATAATATTGGTTGTATGGTTTTTGATCTGGGCGCATAGAAGCGCAGAAGAAGAAAAACAAGATAGAAGAGAAAATCCAGAAAAATGGAAGAAACTTGATGCTGAAAAAAGAAGACGGGTAAAGTGGACCCTGTAGTCAAGACAGTTATGACCTGAGTTTAAGCTGTGCACTCGACTTCACTTGCAG
>JAVHQF010000081.1:0-4137 GCA_036170995.1 Sideroxydans sp.
CAACGATCGATTCGATCAGCTTGAGTTCTTCGGTGGGTGTGACGCGTGGCATTTGTTTTTGTTCCAGGGCATAAATCTGTCGCGCAATGTCACACAGGAGCGACATTGCACGACACTATTATGTCGCGCAATGGGTCGCTTGTCGCTGACTGTGCACGTGGTGCGTCCTTGGATTTATATAAAAAATTAGCCTCTAGCCCTTATAGGGAAAGCGCTAGCAGCTACTTTACTTGTAGCTGTTTTGTCTACCCGTCAGATGCAGGATAGGGGCTGTGGCCTACATTTTGAACTGTTCAACGGTGCTCCCAGTCAGCAAATTATGGGCGACGCTCCAGTCAATCAAATCCATCGCCCTTCGGGTGGCGCGCATATCTTTGATCGCCAGCGCAACCGCGCCACAAATGGCAACGCGCGTCATAGTGCAATTGGCTGGCCATATGGTGTAATCAACTGTTGATTAAAGGCGCGAAATCATCCTGTTTTTTGATCCTGCCCATGAGGGGTGATGTTGTTACATCACTCGTTGATTTCACGGCCGGTCAGGTCTTGCAGGGTGGCTTGCTCAGCCCAACGGCCTACCGATCCCAGCAGTCGCGGGTGGTTTGGTGTCGGTTGTTTTCACCGGCAGCTCCCTTCGAATTGGTGTTTGTCAAAAGAAGTACACCACAAGTGTCGCTGGCCTGTGCACCAGCCGGTGTGGCAATGATAGTAAACGCGTCTGGCGTAGGTGATCCACTTTGAAAGCTGATGTTGTAACGGGCGCCGCCACTGACTGGAACCTGATTCATTCCCCAGCCACTAATGGTTGCTGCATTAATAGCTGTAGCACCATCCTGCAGAACAGCATACGACCCGCTCAGCGTGTAGTTTTGCTCCAGCCGTTGCGCCAGTGCCAGCAGTGCATTCCTGGCATCGGCGCGATGACTTCTCAGCACGTATTGGTTGTAGCTTGGCAATGCAACAGCGGCAAGAATTCCGACGATGGCCACGGTGATCATCAGTTCTATTAATGTAAAACCGCGCTGCATTTTTGGGTTTTTTGAACGCTGCAACATTTATGAAAGTACTCGCTAGATTAAAAAGACATCGTGAAATTATCAAACGTCATTGAATGGCGAAAAGCCTTTATTTGGTAAAAAGCTCACGCCAAGAGTAACGGCCTTTGGGTGCAATATTGGAAATGAACTCAGGTATGACATATTGGCAGGTTTGACCAGTAGGGCAACTATCTGCTTCGCATGTCTGATCACTTGGGCAGCGACTTGATGGCTTGCAAGCTTTACCCGCCACCGTACATCTTGAATCACCACCACCTCCACCGCCAGCACGTGTGCCACCTTGGTTACTGACTACTGCTTGGGTATTACTTGAACTTGTGTAAGTGTTACTGACTTTGATAACACCGGTTGAATTCATGCCAAGGCCACCTACCAAAACGCCAGCTATGTTCAAGTCCCCTGATTTACCTGTGCAAAAGTTAACTGACATGATGAATCCACTGTTGCCAGGGGCGCAAACATCACCCGTAGGCTTTGTTGTTGCGAAAAGCACTGACCCGGTGTTGGGTGGTTGGGTCGAGTTTGACAGAACACGCTCGCCGTCAGTAAAAGCCATCTTCCAGCCTCTTTTGTTGGTCAAGTTGGGCTTTGTCCAATTTCTTACGGGGTAACCAGACGCTGTGGTTGCCGTATAGGAAATATCGACAACGTCACTCGCGGCTACTGTTAATGCAGAAGAGACATTTGTATCTTTGATTGCATAAAAACCTCGTGCTGATGTATCCGTGTAGTCATTGTTTTCGTTCAATTTGCCTGTGCCAAAAGCCACGTACCAGTCACTGCCACCACAAGCCTGTGCTACCGATGGTGCTGTCGTGATGGGCTGGGCCGAAGCGAACACTGTTCCTATATGACGCCATGCACCGCCACCAGCGCTACCCGCCGTGGCAAGCACATATTCATTACTAGTGTTTAACTTGGAAAACTGAAACTTGTGCATATTGCCAAGAATGTCGCCGGCATAGATAGTGTCAATCAAGCCATCGCGATCAGTATCGACTGGTGTCGGGGCTGACAGCCCGTTGTTTGGCCCTGCGTCTGCTTGCAATTTTGTAGAAGCCGTTCCGCTGTTGGCATCCAGCATAAACAGGACGGCCTTACCCGCTGTTGCGCCGTACCCATTGCCAACAAGCACTCGCCAGACGCCCCCGTTAACGCTGCCATCAGCGACTCTGGCAATTTGGGTGTAACGGCCGTCAATAGGGTCAACAGCGGGTTCATTAAATGTGTAGCCCAAATCACCATCTTGAGCTGACGTAAATTCCCACATGGGCATCGTACTCAGCGCTGCCTCTTTGGTAGCGGCTTGGGTGGCAGTTTCGTTGCTCGGTGTGGCATTCAGGGTGGTGGCAGACCAGGCGGTAGAAAACGCGTTTTGGTCGGTGATATTGAGTGCGTAATATCCCTTGCCGCCTGCACCTAGTCCCCCCACCAAAACGGTTCGCCACGTTGTGGAGTTTTGTGCAACATCGCCAATCATGGGGGTGCTATCGACATAAAACTGGTGTGTGTAGCCCAGCGATGTAAGTGTGGGCAAATTATTCAGGACTGCACCCGGTATGTAGGCAAACAACTCTTTGCCGTTGGTTCCTGAAAACGCGTGCAACATGCCGTCGTTGGCACCGGCATAGACCACGGGCCGGCGCGGGTTTGGTCTGGCGCTGCAGCCAGATTTGTTACATGCCCGAAAAGCCAAATATGCCGTGTCGGTGAGATTCGGTAGTTGGGGTCCAGCACCAGAAAGGTAACTTACGCCTGCGTTGACGATGTCGCCTAACAAGGTGTCCTCGCGCTTGCGAAACAAAAGGCTCTCGTTGCTACGGTCACCCCGAATAAATGCAACCCGCGCTGCGCCCTGGCTGTCTGTAACGCCCTGGTTGTCTTTATCAAGCACTGCTTTTTGCGCGGTACTCAGGCTGTCGTAGAGGAACGGCACACCTGTTGGGGATGTGGTGCCTGAAAATGTGAAGATTTTGCGGGTTGTTGGTGTCAGCGGGGTTGTCACCAAAGTAGGTGTTGTGGTTTTGAACCATTTGGACGATTCCCAAGTGGGCGATGTGTCACATTGGGCTGCGGTTTGAGTGGGAGCGCAAGCCCGCACGGTGCCGAGCCATCCCTTGGGGTTGTAGCCAGCGTAAATAATTTGACTGCTGGCTGTTTGGCGGTTGGAGGTGACGGCAGCGCTGGAGGCAGAATTAACGCCAGCACGCACAGCAATGTCGGCAAAGGCGGCAGACAAACCGGTTTTTAATGACAATGGGTCGCTGCCTGCAAACCAGTTATCAGGAATGCCATCGCTGTTTTTGTCCCACGACAAAATATTGGTGTTGGGGTCGTTACCAGTAACTAGATCGGTGTCAAAGCCGCCGTATTTGGCGGCCAGCCAAAATTGTGTTTTCCAACGGCTGGCGTTATAGACGTTGGTTGCGTTGTTCTCTAAAACGTCAACCCAATAGGTGCTGACGGTTTGTTTGCCGGTGAGGTCGGTACGGATGTCATTCGTATTGGCCCAATGAGCAAGCCCCGCCATATAAGGCGTACCAGAAGTAGCGCCGCCCACCCACGCCGTGTCGCCAATACCTTCAAGCCCGCTTACCGTAGACCACAGTGACTGCACATTAAGACTGTTAGCGTCACTTGGTGTGGTCGTGGTACAGGTTGAATTTAAGCCTTTTGTGGAGCCAGGTAAGTTGCCATCGCAGTGGGTGTAGATATCACCAATCCCAAGGATAAAGTTTTTTTGGCAAGAATTCAGTATCGGGTCACGGCTGCCGCCCGCCAACAAATTGTCACCCGTGATGACGGGGAATCCGTCTTTTTTGGCAGCATCCAGGCTATCTGAGTAGTTTGTGGGCGGAGTCTTACCACGCATATAAAGCTGCGATGCGTAATACATCTCGCTGACAGGATCGTTACCTTTATAGCCGGCCGCAAAACCGAACTTATTAAGGTAGTTCATCAGGCCCGAATTACTGACGGTGCTAGCTGTTGCATCAGATGGATCAGGATTGGCGATCATGATGCCAGTGGATGCGTCCCATTCTGCGGCAGTATTGGCAGTGACACCGGTGGCTGTAGC
>JAVHQF010000082.1:0-4135 GCA_036170995.1 Sideroxydans sp.
ACTTTAGGACTGAAGGCAAGACTGCTTTTAGAGAAGGGATGGAACCAGAAGAACGTTGGAGCCTTGACGATTCTGAGAGGTTGGCTTGCCACTGATAGACCAGACGTACTTAACCGGCTGTTGATCAATCCTGAGGACAACGATTTTGATTCCTGGATGGCATGGCGGCTCGACTCTATGGGGCCCTGATCGGCTAGGAGTTCAACTGACTTGTTTTTTTGGTAGCTAAAACCAAAGCGTTTCCAACTCGAAGTTGACGACTGAGGCCTGAATCCGTTGTACTTTTATCTTCCTGCAACACTTCATCTGCCCATTGCTTGAGCATGGCCTTTGACATTGGCTGGTTACCGATGATGTCACTTCTGAAAACGGGTCGAATCATGGTCTGACCTTTTTGGAATTGGTACAGCAATGAGAGCCAGTGACCACGAACCGAGCCATAGCGTGAGTGCACCACTTTCAGTGATTGCGATTGAGCGATGTAGTACATACTGAGCACCATGGCCCGGCGAGCTGCTTCTGCACTTCCTGTGGCCATTCCGTCAGACGCGCGCAACAACTCAACATGGGCAAAAGAAAGTGCTGCATTACGCATGGAATTAGATCCGTGCATGATGTCTGCAGCCTGGAGTAAGTTTTTTGTCGCAATTGCGCAAACACCGCTCCATCCTGTGCTGGTGTCGTAGGCGTAGATGTTGGCCGTGAGATCAGGCTCCTTTGACCTCCCATCTCTCCAACTTTCTGACATGCTCACTGTCCACCCAGGATTGCTTCCAATAAGCAAATTTGCCCAAAATTTATTTTCGTTCTTTTGCATTCAGATCTGGTTTTGCAGGATTGTTTCAGGAGCGTTAATTTGGCCGGAAATGCGGGCACCAGGATGCATATCCAGGTCGATGTCGTATTGGATCGCACCTTTCACCCTTGCTGTAGGACTCAACTCCATCCCCTTGCGGGCGTGGATTTTCCCGTTGACGGTACCTTCAACATAGATGAAGTCGGCGATGATCATGTCAGTGGTCACGACTGCACCATTTGCAATATGTACTGAGCCAGCTTTGCCCAGTTCAATCTTGCCGGTGTATTCGCCATCGAGGCGAATACTAAGATCCTCCGAAGCAGCCATGTCGCCTTTCATGGTCGCAGATTTTGGAAGGACGGTGAATTGCGTTTGGAGAATCGCTGCAGGAAACAGGCGAGGGTCGGTTGCGGTTTCGGGCTTTTTCAGTGTGTTCATGTTCGGGTTCCTTTAACTTTGACGATGTTCTTTGGTTAAGCGGCCAGCTTCTTCATGCTTGCTTCGACATCTGCACCTTCGGCGATCTTAAGTCGACCATAGGTGATATGCCCTTTGCAAACGGACTTCGAACCAAAGCTGGCGAGGCCTCCGGTAGCTGTAATGTCCCCATCTGCTGAGCCTTCGATGCGCACATTGGTGGCTTTGATAGAGCCCTTGAACTTGCCGTCGCTTTCGACAGTGATAGTCCGATCGGGTTCAGCTGTAATCTTGCCGTCAACAACGCCGTCGATTCGGACATCACAGGGATAGTGAGCTTCGCCAGTGAATGTCAAACCTTTCGGCAGAACGCATGTTTGGTTAGACCCGATTTCTGCAGTCTGTACTTGGGATGTGCGTGGTTCACTCACTTTTTGTGGAAATCGCAATGTGTCTGGAAGTGCGCGTGGGGTAGGCGTTGCTGCGACGGCTGGCTGTGCCAGTGAATCGATGGCTTTGGCCGGGACTGTTGGCCTGATCGTAGTAGTCGGCGAACTCATCAGAATTCCGGGAATGCGAGGCTCTGGTACCTCCATATTGGAAGTGCCTTGGCCGGTGAAGTTGGTTGATGTCATGAAGCTCTCCTTTAACGGTTAAATTGACTCTCATTGCCTGAGCCGTAGGCGTACAAAGTACCTGGTGATTTTGAAATTGCATTGAGCGTGAAAAGGGCTTTATTTTTCTGCACGCTTTCCTTGGGTGGTAGAGGTGGAACCACGCGATCGAGCTGTCGACCTAATGGGGTCCATGTCCACACCGGAATACCGCGGGCAGCCAGCGCATTGGCGAGTTCAGCACGTTTGTTTAAGAACTCGGGCATAGCACCATTGCTCAATATTTCCAACGCTGCACGATGGACGGGAAACCCATTGGGGTCGTAAACATGACGGAGTGTCCACTCAGGTCGTGTGCGGGCCATTGGCTGTTGTGAGGTCAAAAGACGGCTAAACTGGTGGCCGTCACGCATGAGTGCGTCAATGAGAAGAATGTCGTCGGTATTCCCGGCCGGGATGAACACGCGAGGGTGAACAGACAGTAGCCAAACTCCACGTGACCAGATACCCCCGCGAGAGTTAGCCTCGACATGTGCGATAGCAATGATTTCTGGTTGTGGAAGGTGGACCCATCCTACGGGTCGCGGTTCATTCTCGCGTTCATGCTCTTGTGCATTGACGAAAACACGACGGACAGCAGTCTTGCATTGGTTCTGAAGAAACGCATAGGTAGCTTCATTCAATCCAATCGGGTTACGCATGTGGCGCAGGTGCATTGATGCCGCCGGATTGCCCGTACCCTGGGCTGGTAGCTCCGAGAATTTGCGAACAGGCGCAATGATCAGTCCGCTCTTGATAAGGTCACCCTGATTGCGGATCAAACTGTTTGTGAAGCGATCCCACTCACGATTGATGTCGTCCTTTATGGACTCACGGTATGGACGTGGAACGAATAATCGTTCACTGAGAGGAGTACCTTTGACGTTTAGTCTGTTAGCAGCCTGGATCAGCTCATACCGAGCGCGACCCCAGTCCCGCTCCCACGCTGGATGCCAGCGGGTCAGGCTTGCTTCAGCCCATAGCAGGTGAAGTAGTCCACGTAGGGATGCCTGTTCTGGCTGCCTGTGATCATCCACCGAGAGACGAGATGCAGTCTGTGGCCTTGGTGTACTTGAAAGTGCAGAGCGATCAAGGGTGAAGGTCAAACTGATCGCACGCGAACCATCTTCGTTTTCTTTTACCTGAGTGGATATCTCAGTTTCTGGGCCAGCTTCGTCTTCGCGAAAATAGACGCAAGAACTGTCATGCATTGGCCCTTGTTCCGGCCACACTGCCAGGTGGTACTTCCCCTCTCGTAGGCGAATTTGTAACTTGAGCGGTGTTGGCCGGCACATGCAGAGTGCATGGCCAAATTTATGACGTGCATTGTTGAGTGCTTCCTGAAAGCGTTCGGCCTGCGCGACATCGCGCAACCGCTTCAGGTCGAAATGCTCCCCGCCCACGAGAATGTGGACAGATTTTGATTGAGCGGCAGTAATGTTTGATAGGGTGGCACTGGCCACAGCAGACTCCAATTGAGTGATGGAGTTACTGTAAAGCACTATTACGCCGTTTTGTCTTTGTTCAACGATTGAAAAGTAGTGCGTTGAAGGAAGGTCTTGATCCGGTGCGCGGTAAACGTTGCGCTTGCCATGGGGTCAACTCAGCATCAAAATCAAGACAAACAGCTTCTAAAGACCTAACAAATATCAGGGAATTGCTCTCGAACGGCCTGGAATGTACAAAAGTTGTCGAGAAATATGTCCACAAGCAATGGGTCAAAGTGACTACCTCTTCCTCGCAGCAAGGCTTCGCGCATTTGCTCGGTGTTCCATGCAATTTTGTAGCTTCGGTGTGAGCCTAGTGCATCAAAAACATCAACCAATGCCGTAATCCTGCCCTCGATGGGAATCATCTTGCCCTGTAGTCCTCTTGGGTATCCTGTTCCATCCCATCGCTCATGATGGGTGTACGCGATTCTGGCACCCATTTGTATCACCGGGTCTGTGGACTTCATCAGAATGTCATGCCCATACTCGGCATGGCGTTTCATGGTCTCCCATTCATCCGGTTCCAGTTCCCCATGCTTGTGCAATATGTTGTCTGGGATCGCGACTTTGCCAATGTCGTGCAAGGGAGAGGCAAGTGTGATGAGGTTGACTGTGGCTGGAGAAAGGCCAACCAGTTCAGCAAGCTTGCCACTGCAAATCGCAACTCGCTTGACATGTGCGCCTGTTTCCCGGCTTTTGGCTTCAACGGCCTCACCCAACAGGTAAACCAGCTCCTTTTGAGTGTTTTGCAGGTTGTGATGAAGATTGATGTTTTC
>JAVHQF010000083.1:0-4117 GCA_036170995.1 Sideroxydans sp.
AAAAAAGAGCGCGCAAAGGAACACGCCATGAGTCAGGACTTGGCTAGAGATCGCGAGTTCTTGTTGCCCGCTAGCACCACGTTCATTGTGATGAGCTTTTTCATCGCAGTCTTGCTTGAATGGATGCCCTGGCGCGGATGGATGCTGGCGTTACGTCCTGATTTTGTGGGCTTAGTATTGTTGTTTTGGTGTACCCACAAACCGCACCGTGTTGGCATCGGCATGGCGTGGGTGCTGGGTATCTTTGTGGATGTGGCGGATGCCAGCCTGTTCGGCCAACATGCACTTGCTTACTCGGTTTTAGCGTTCGGAGGCTTGGTGCTCAATCGCCGTGTGCAGATGTTTAATCTGCGTGAACAATCTGTGCATGTGTTCGGCTTGCTGCTGGCGAGCTATTGTGTTTATGCCGTTGTGCATTGGCAAGTGCGCGGCTTCGTGGCGTGGGAATATTTCTTTGGTGTCGTTACTTCCGCATTGTTGTGGATTCCGCTCACGCATTTTCTGCAAGCGCTCCGTCGCCCACGTCGCGATCCCAACGAATTATGAGCCGCATCATCGAGCTGAAAGACACGCAGCGCGAGATATATTTTTTCCGACTGCGCCTGTTCTTGAGCTTGGGATTCGTTGCGCTGATGTTGTTCATCCTGTTGCTACGTTTCTTCTACTTGCAAGTGATGCGCCACGATTATTTTGAGACGATGGCCGAGAGCAATCGCATTTATGTCGTACCTATAGTGCCGAATCGTGGGGTCATCACCGACCGCAATGGTGTGGTGTTAGCGCGTAACTATTCTGGCTATACCCTTGAACTCACGCCAGAAAAAGTACCCGCCATGGAGGCGACTATCGCCGAGATTGGTAAGCTAGTCGAGATTAAACCGAAAGACTTGCGCCGCTTCAAAAAGCTGATGTCGGAGCGACGTTCCTTGCAGACACTCCCTATACGCACACGATTGTCCGATGATGAGGTGGCGCGTTTCGCCGCACAGCGTTATCGCTTTCCTGGGGTTGAGATTAAGGCGCGCTTGTTCCGTGAATATCCATTCACTGATGTGACTTCTCATCTGCTGGGCTATATTGGACGAATCAACCAGCAAGAAATTGATGAGTTGGAAACGCAAGACCAAGCGACCAACTACTTGGGCTCTGACTACATCGGCAAGACAGGTATTGAGCAGCGTTATGAGAAAGACATGCATGGAGTGACGGGTTTTGAACAAGTCGAAGTAGACGCAGGCGGTCGCGCCGTGCGCATGCTGTCGCGCACCTCGCCGCAATCGGGGAAAAATCTGACGTTAACCCTCGATGCGAAATTGCAAGAGGTTGCGGTGCAAGCATTCGGCGATTATCGCGGTGCGCTAGTTGCCATTGATCCCAACAACGGAGAAGTGCTCGCCTTCGTCAGCAAACCTGGTTACGACCCCAATCTGTTTATTGACGGCATTGATACCGAGAATTGGGAGGCGCTGAACAACTCTCCCGATGTTCCCCTCAACAACCGCGCCTTACGCGGACAGTACCCGATGGGTTCCACGATCAAACCCTTCATGGCATTGGCTGGACTGCACTACAAAGCGCGCTCACCCACACGCGAGATAAGCGATCCTGGTTATTACACCTTGCAGGGGAGTAGCCACCAATACCGCGATTGGAAGGCAGGAGGTCATGGTCGCGTCGATATGTTTAAGTCTATCCAAGTTTCTTGTGACACTTATTACTATGGTTTAGCGACCGAGTTGGGCATTGACCGTATGCATGATTTTTTGGAGCAGTTTAGTTTTGGCAAGAAGACAGGCATCGACCTTGAAGGGGAGACTTCTGGACTGCTACCTTCGACCGAGTGGAAGATGAAACGCTACAATCAAATATGGTATCCAGGGGATACCGTCTCGGCAGGCATTGGTCAGGGCTATCACTTAATTACGCCGATGCAGCTCGCATTTGCCGTTTCCATATTGGCGAATGATGGGGTGGCGTTCAAGCCGCATCTGGTGAAAGAGGTACAGCATGCAAAAGGTGAGGAGCAGAAACCACCACAGCCGCTTTACAAGATAGACATCCCTGCCGAAGATTTAGCATTGGTGAAGCGAGCGATGGTGGCGGTTACTCAGCCTGGGGGCACGGCGGTCGGTGCCAGCATGGGCGCGCAATATACCATTGCGGGTAAGACAGGTACGGCACAAGTCATCGCCATGAAGCAGGGTGAAAAATACAATGCGAACAAAGTCTCTGAATACAATCGTGACCATGCGTGGTTCATCGCTTTTGCTCCTGCGGACAAGCCGCGTATCGCCTTAGCCGTATTGGGCGAGAACGCAGGACACGGCGGCTCGGTGGCCGCGCCCATCGCGCGTAAGGTGATGGATTATTATCTACTTGGTAAGCTACCCACTCCACTTAAGAGGACGGATGGGAAACTAGGTGTGGTGAGCGATTGATGATGAATATTCAACAGTTCAAACAACGTTTTATGTTGCATCTCGATCCAGTTCTACTTTATGGATTGGGCATCTTGTTGTTTGTCAGTCTGGTGACGCTGTTTAGTTCAAGCGATGGTAGTTGGATGCGCGTGTTGGGGCAGTTGGTCAATATCTTGGTTGCTTTCACCGCACTGTGGATTGTTGCAAACATGCCCTTGCACTGGCTGATGCGACTTGCTGTTCCTATGTATATTTTAGGAATGATATTACTCATCGGAGTCGCACTGTTTGGTGAGATCAGTCATGGTGCGCGGCGTTGGCTCAACATCGGGGTGGCGGTGATTCAGCCCTCCGAGTTGATGAAGTTCGCTGTGCCGCTGATGATGGCTTGGTATTTTGAGAAGAACGAAGCCACCCTCACTTGGCGCAACCATTTCATCGCGGCAGTGTTGTTGGTGATGCCCGTTGCGCTCATCGTGCGACAGCCTGATTTGGGTACTTCCATCCTTATTGCGGCCAGTGGATTCTATGTCTTGTTCTTGGCCGGGCTGAGTTGGCGCTTGATTGGTGGACTCGCCATCGGCGCCATTGCGAGTGCGCCTTTCGTTTGGAGCATGCTACACGACTACCAACGCCATCGGATTACGATGCTGCTTGATCCTTCGCAAGATGCGCTGGGCAAGGGCTATCACACCATTCAAGGCATGATTGCGGTTGGTTCGGGGGGATTCCTAGGCAAGGGTTACATGGAAGGAACACAGACCCATCTGGACTTCCTGCCCGAGCGTAGCACCGATTTTATCTTTGCCGTGTATTCAGAAGAGTTTGGTTTCCTTGGCAATCTTATCCTGCTTGGAATCTACATCTTCATCATTGGGCGCGGCTTTATTATCACGGCGAATGCCTCGACCTACTTTACGCGCTTGATGGCGGGGAGTATCACGTTGACATTTTTCACCTACACCTTTGTCAACATGGGCATGGTCACGGGTATCCTGCCTGTGGTCGGCGTGCCGTTGCCGTTGTTGAGTTACGGCGGCACTTCCATGCTCACGTTGATGTTAGGCTTCGGTGTGTTGATGAGTATCCATACGCACCAGCGATTGGTTAAAACTTAGGGAGATAGAAATGAATCGCAAATTGATCTGCTTGTTGAGTAGTGTCGCGTTGTTGAGCGCCTGTTCCAGTGCGCCGAAAAAGACCGAGACACGCCAAGGCGCGGCAGCGCCTATCGTTGATCTACGCAATGGTGCAAGCGTGCCGCAAGCGACAACCCCTGTAGCTACCACCCCAGCAGGTAGCGGTGCCTATCTTGCGGGCGACGGCCCCAGTGCGGATGCGCCAACGAATCTGGATGCCATTCCCGATGCAGTGCCCAAAGCTGAACCACTACACAAGTATGCGAATCGCCAATACTCCGCGCTAGGGAAAACCTATGTGCCGTTACAAGAGACAGGTAACTACAAAGAGCGCGGCATCGCTTCTTGGTATGGTAAGAAATTCCACGGGCAGAACACGTCCATCGGCGAGGTGTACGACATGTATGCCATGACCGCTGCGCATCCGACCTTGCCTATTCCCAGCTACGCGCGCGTTACCAACGTTGCCACAGGCAAGTCCGTCATCGTGCGGGTGAATGATCGCGGTCCTTTCTTGCATGACCGCATCATGGACCTTTCGTATGTCGCCGCGTACAA
>JAVHQF010000084.1:0-4097 GCA_036170995.1 Sideroxydans sp.
GGTGGTTGTCCAGATATTCCGGTGGTAAGTAGGATTACCTTCCAGCCTTCAAAGCCTTCAGGTGTTTGGCGGCGCTATAGTCCAGCAAGAGTTGGTCATCAGTGATCAGCAGAGCGCCTAGATGGCGTGCCGTTGCGGCGATCAAACGATCGGCAGGATCTGGATGGATATCTCCCGGCAGCCGTGTGCTGGCAACAGCGATTTCCGGAGTGATGGGTTCAACTCGAATACCTGGGATGCTGACGGCTGCGTTCACCCATTCCCCCACATCCCGATCCAGCGTGAGCCTTCCTTTGTTGACCAGCATCGCTACTTCCCAAGGTGAAATGGCGGACAACAGGACAGCCTCTTCAGATAAGGATTGCTCGATGGCTCTCAATGCTTTCGGATTGAGTTTGCGATCGCCATTGAGCAGCCACACCCAAACGTGGGTATCTAGTAGCACCAGATTCACTTGGCAGCCTCCCATTCAGCGCTGATCGGTGAAACGATATCCATTTCTCCTACAACACTCCCTTTGAGCGCGCCGAACAATCGTTGCTCCGGCTCAACGGGTACAAGCCTTGCCACGGGTTTGCCGTGCTTGGTGATGACCAAGGTCCCGCGCTTCTCGGCAACGTCGTCGAGAAGTTGTAGACACTTCGCTTTGAACTCTCCTGCTGCGATGGCTGTTTGCATTGCGCCCTCCTATGGTCATAAATTGTGGTCATAGTGTAGCACGCTCAAAATTGAAGTGCGGCGATTCGATCAAATTGTTCTTTGGAAAATATGCGACCTAGGTAAATTGTGAGCACGGCAGAAAGGAAAGGGCTTGGAAACTTTCCGTAAAAAGCCCCTTAACAGGAGAGTCCACACAATGACACCACGTAGCAATGCGGTTTTGAAGTTCCCCCTCAAGAGAACACCAATAACCGTTATTCGGAAAGTTCCGCTTCGCTTGAAGAACATTGAATATCGAAGCCGCGAATACCTCACCGAAGACGAAGTAGAAAGACTCATGGATGCGGCGGGCAGAGTAGGGCGGCATGGTCATCGCGATACGACATTGATCCTGCTGGCCTATCGTCACGGCCTACGTGTCACCGAGCTTGTCAGTCTGCGCTGGGAGCAGGTCGATCTCAAACAAGGCCTGATGCATGTCAATCGCTTGAAGCACGGAAATCCCAGCGTCCATCCAGTACGCGGACCAGAGCTACGTGCACTAAGGAGATTGCAACGCGACTACCCGACCATGCCATATGTGTTCAGCAGTGAGCGCAAAGGGCCGCTCACCTCGGATGCAATTCGCAAGATTCTGACTAGGGCAGGGAAGGAGGCCAAGCTGCCGTTCACAGTGCATCCGCACATGCTCCGACACGCATGCGGCTACAAGCTGGCACAGGCTGGACAGGACACACGCGCGATCCAGCATTACCTCGGCCACAAGAATATCCAGCACACCGTCCGTTACACCCAGCTATCGCCAGATAGATTTAAGGATTTTTGGAAAGACTAGAGCGCGTGAATAGACAGAGCTCACAAATGCATCGTCCAGATAAGACAGAATCCACGTACCGCGACCAGAATGGACAACCACCACTCCAGAAAACCATCATTCCGTTATGAATGGACTGCGTCCGTAATGGAAATTGAACACCACACCCCATACAATCAAGACATGACAAAACACATCACCAAATCTCGCGTCCTGTCTGGACTGCGATGTCCGAAGCGCCTCTGGCTACAAACCTATCAACCCGAGCTGGCCAAACCATCATCCACTTCACAATTGACCATCGCAAATGGAAACGCGGTAGGACAGGTCGCAAGGTTGGGATACCCCACGGGCATATTGATCGAGCACATCGAACAACCAGATGTCGCGGTGCAGGAGACGAGTCGCCAACTACATGAATATCCTGACAGACCATTGTTCGAGTCTGCATTCGTGTACGGTGAGGCGTTGGTGCGTGCAGATATACTCGTGCCGGTTGATGGTGGCTACCGCATGGTTGAGGTCAAATCATCTGGAAGCGTAAAAGACCATCACCTGATCGACTGCGCAGTTCAACTGTGGGTTCTGGAAGGGGCAGGCTTCAAGGTTCAGGAAGTCTGTGTCTCACATGTCGATACCAGCTTCGTGTACGCAGGTGATGGGAATTATGAACAGATACTCATCGAGGAGGATGTCACAGAGCAGGTGAGAGAGTTGTTGCCGGATGTGCCTGCATGGCTGACATCCCATCGAGACATCCTTGCCAATCCTGTGCCTGCCATCCTTATGGGATCTCAATGCAAGCCGGACTGCCAGTTCACCGAACATTGCGAAGCAGTACTAACTGAATACCCAGTAACCATCCTGCCCAACGGACGTAAGGTAATCACTGATTTACAGGATGCAGGTATCGAAGATGTGCGGGATATACCGGATGGCGTTCTCACGAATGAGCGGCACATCAGAGTATGGGAAGCAACGCGCGCCAATCAGGCATTCATTTCGCAAGAGCTAAAGGATGAGTTAGCCAAGCTTCCTTATCCTCGCTTCTATCTTGATTTCGAGACGATCAACTTTGTGATTCCGCGCTGGGCAGGAACGCGACCACACCAGCAGCTACCGTTCCAGTGGTCCTGTCACATCGAGCGTCAAGGGGATGAGTTGGAGCATCGAGAGTTTCTCGATACATCGGGCAATGCACCGATGCGCGCCTTCGCTGATAGCTTGATCAAGGCTGTCGAGTTTGATGGGCCGATCATTGTGTATGGCAGCTTTGAGAGCACGGTAATCAAAGGACTGATCGGATTCTGTCCAGACCTTGAGGCACCACTAAATGACATCCTTGATCGCTTGGTCAATTTACTGCCGTGGTTGCAGAACCATTACTACCATCCTGCTATGAAGGGATCGTGGTCGATCAAGGCCGTGTTGCCGTCCATCGCTCCGCATCTCGATTATTCTCAGCTTGAAGATGTTCAGAACGGGACGATGGCGCAGCTTGCCTATATGGACATCATCAATCCAGAAACAGCTCCAGAGGTGCGTGAGCAGAAGATTGAAAACTTACTCAAATATTGTGAGTTGGATACGCAGGCTATGGTGGAGGTAGTGAAGTACTTCTACTTTCACCCAAGAAAATTCAAATAGTGATGAAAAACGCATCTTCTTGATTCCAAATTCCGGCTTGGAAGTTGTAAATTCATAAGTACGTTAAACAACAATGAAACGGAAATTGAAATGCAAAACCAAGCACACAATAAATCAGAAATCAAAGTCGCAATCCATAGAGTTAGCCGTCTCAATCGATACGGGCGCGCGGTTGGAGGTGCGTTTTGGGATAGCCTTGTCGTGTCCGGAGAAAATCCCTTAGGACCAAGAGGTGGACATGATGGCACTTGGGTGAGCGGGAAGGGAATTAAAAGATTCAAAGACTATGACAAGGCTGTTGAATTCGCAAATGCGTACGCCAAAGAGAACGGATTCATGCTTCTCGGTTAGGTCGAACAATAGTCGTGTGCATACGCGTTAATAAGTCTATACCAATGATTACCTCTCTAATGATTACATCACTCACTCGCCTTGGATCGAATCTGCTTGCAGCTCAGAAATCAGCGAAGGATGTGCTTAACAGTAGCGTTATCACCATATGTGAAGGTGATGGAAAATTGGTCGGTTTGAGGTGGCCTTACTACCTCAACGAACAAGGCATGTACAGTAAGGCCAAGAAACTGAAGGGATCGTGGACTGGTAACTACTGGTCTTTCCCATCCACTGATGCTGCGAAGGATATGCTGGCGAGCCTTCAGAAAGAGTTTCCTGACCTCCCTTTGGTTGAGGCAGCTGGCAAGACAAATTCTGAAGCAGAGAATACGTTTTGCACTATGCCGATTTCAGGCGGCATCTCTGCCTGCCTTTTGAGTCGCGAACTATCATATTCCACAGGCATCCCCGGCTTGCTAAACCAAGGCAAGCTATTTGCCGTATCGACGTGGCCATCTCAGCAAGTCACATCTGAGGAAAATTCGACAGCCGTCAACGTATTTGAGGTGAAGGCTGGCACAACCAGATGGGTGGCTATTCTCGCCTCCCCTGAGACGGTCGCTAGGATTGTTGAAGCCATCAC
>JAVHQF010000085.1:0-4026 GCA_036170995.1 Sideroxydans sp.
AGCAGGCCGATAATCACCAGAACGATGGCGATTTCGATTAAAGTAAAGCCGGATTGATTGCGTTTCATTTTTTCCTCCAGTTTCAATGTTCGGTGTTTGGTTGGTTATAAGTATTGCGCCCACTAATCAGCAAAAGTTGTGCCAGTCAATTTTGAATGCGTTTCAATTCCGCGTAGGCTGGAATCCAGTAGGGCTAAAATAATAAAAAACCCAATAAATACGCGCCTTCCATGCGCATCCGATTGCGCTAAATGGGACTGAATGCCCAACCATACGGAAATGACGGGGGTGGGCAAATGCTTCCTTTTGAATAAAATGCTGACGAACCCAAAACAAGAGATGACGAAATGCTGACATATTTTTCTGCGCGCGGAGTGCAATCAAGCCGCTGGCTTTCTATCACCATGCTGGCTTTGTTGCATGCGGCACTTTGGATGGGGATTGAGAGTATTTGGGCGCGCCCACTTCTTTTGGCACACCTTGGGCTGTTCATGTTGTGGCAGCCGCTGTGGCGTAGCGAGAAGCAATTAAGCTGGGTGAAGTCTGCACTCATTTTGGTACTCAGCTTGAGCGCGCTCTTTTGGTTGAATGGATGGGTGTTGACTTTCTGGGTGAGCGGCTTATTTGCCTTGGTGGGCGGGCGGGTGTTCACTTTCCATTCGCGTTGGCAGCGCGTGTTTTATCTATTATTCATGACTTATCTTCTGGCCGTGTTGCTGTTGTACATCGCGCCCAATCTATTTGCCCTCCCCGAATTCCGTGAAATCACCAACGGCCTGTTAGAGGCTGGCTTGCCTTTATTACTTATTTTTATGGCCGCGCTACCCTTGGAGCGCGATGCTTCGGATGGCGTGCAGGCGATAGACTTCATCTACGTCTTGCTGCTGTTCACGCTCATTGTCGTGTTAGTGCTGGGGAGTTTGGCTTTTATGACATTGGGGCATCTTGAATATTTGGCCGCCTTGATGCGTACTCTGTTCTTACTGGGTGCGGCGCTCTTGGTGTTGGGGCTGCTATGGAGTCCGCGCATGGGGTTTGTAGGCTTGCAAGCCAGCTTTTCGCGCTATGTCCTTTCCATCGGCACGCCGTTGGAAGAATGGTTGAAGCAGATCGCCCTTGCCGCACAACAAGAACAGAATCCCGCCACCTTTCTTGAGCGTGCCACCACCTACCTAGTCGAGATGCCATCCATCTCGGGCATATCTTGGTTGTCTGAAGAGGGGCATGGTGATGCGGGCGTATCCAGCCAGCACAGGATTTCGCTCGTCGAAGAAGACCTAGAACTGACGCTGTTTGCACACCAAAGCATATCGCCCATGGTATTGCTCCACATCAAGCTACTCGTGCAAGTGCTTGGCCATTTCTACCAAGCCAAACGGCGCGAGCAACGCCTGCGCGAGATGACGCGTCAGCAGACCATCTATGAGACGGGTGCACGGCTGACGCACGATCTCAAGAATATGCTGCAATCCCTGTTCGCGCTGACTTCAGTTGCCCAATACGAGCCATCCAAAGCGCAGCCCATCTTGCAAAACCAATTGCCCGTCTTGACGCAACGCATCGAATCGCTGCTGACTAAGCTCAAGGCGCCAGGTAAGGATGTTGAAGAGATCAAGATTTCCTTGTCAACATGGTGGGAGAGTGCATGCCAGCGTCACCAACATCGCGACATCGAGTGGAGTGCGGATTGGGTGAGCGACGATCTTATTCCCGCCACCTTATTCGACTGCGTGCTCGACAACCTATTGGAAAACGCTAGCAATAAGCGCTTGCGCGAACCAGCAATCCGCATCACTGTGCAGCTTAAATCTACTCCCTTTGAATTAACTGTCAGTGATACGGGTAGTCCAGTGCCCAACAACATTGCGCGCAATCTGCTCCATAGCTTCGTTCCTTCAGAGGATGGGCTAGGGGTCGGCATGTACCAAGCTGCACGCTGGGCGCAACAAATGGGTTATCGCTTGATACTGCAAGAAAATCGTGAGGGTTCGGTCCGATTTGAGTTGACTCAAGCGAACTAGAGAAGGTGAAAGTTCACCACGCTTCGTTATGCTTACCCCTTAAACCTATGGAGTTTCCATGCTACCTATTCCCGCTCAATTCACCCGCACCCACATCTTGCTTGGCGATGAAGGAATTGCCAATCTCAGCAACAAGCACCTCTTTGTAGCAGGAATGGGTGGGGTCGGTTCTTATTGCACGGAAGCTCTGGCGCGCGCGGGTATCGGTCGGCTGACACTGCTTGATCACGACGTGGTCGTCGCCAGCAACATCAACCGCCAACTGCCTGCCTTGCTCTCCACGGTGGGACACTCAAAAGCCGAGCTGATGCGTGCGCGTATCGCCGACATCAATCCCGATTGCAAGGTCACCTTGCTGCAAGATTTCCTCACCATAGCCAACGTGAATGACCTCGTGCCCGCCGATGTGGACTATGTGGTGGACTGCATAGATTCCTTGTCGTGCAAGGTGGCGCTGGTAGTGGAAAGCTACAAGCGCGGATTAAAGGTCGCCTCTAGTATGGGTGCTGGCAACCGCATTGACCCTACACATATCAAAGTGGCAGACATCAGCAAAACAGACATGTGCCCGCTGGCCAGGCAGATGCGCCTCAAACTGCGCAAGCATCACGGCATCTACAAGGGAATTCTGACCGTATTTTCAGACGAGCATCCGAGCAAGCCTTTGCCACCAGAGCCTACTGGCCGCGGTCGCCCGCGCGCGGTGAACGGCACCATCAGCTATATGCCGCCACTTTTTGGCATGATGCTAGCGGGAGCGGTATTGCAACGATTGATTGAAGCCGAGTGAAACTTATTTCAGCCAGCCCTTGCGCCAGAAAAACCAGAACGGGATGCCCACTGTCAGCAGCATCAATAACAGGGCGAACGGATAGCCCATCTGCCACGCCAATTCGGGCATGAATTGGAAGTTCATGCCGTAGATGGACGCGATCAAGGTTGGTGGCAGCAAGGCGACCGACACCACCGAGAACAGACGCACGATACGGTTCTGGTTGATGTTGATGAAGCCGATGGTGGCGTCCATCAGGAAGTTTATTTTGTCGAACAGGAACGAGGTGTGGCCGTCTAACGATTCGATGTCCTGCTGGATTTGGCGCACCTCTTCAATCTGCGCTGTGCTGAGGGTTTTGCTGCGCACCAGGAAGGATAACGCGCGTTGTGTATCCATCACGTTACGGCGAATACGCCCATTGACGTGTTCGGCATGGGCGATCTCAGCCAGAGCATTGCTGGCCTGTTTGTCGCTCACGGCAGAACCCAGTACTTCCTGACTGACCTTGCCCAGATCGGCATACACTTCTTCCAGCGCATCCGCAGAGAATTCCACATCCATGCCGTAAAGGTCGATCAACACATCGCGCGAATCTTGAATAGCACCTGACTCTGCGTGCAAGCGCATGCGCAACAAACGGAAGATGGGCAAATCATCATCGTGAATGCTCAGCAGTGTCTCACCGCTTAGGACGAATGCGACCGCGACGCTGTGGGAATGGCTCTCTGTGCCAGAAAGGAAATCTGAACGCAGATGCAGATCGTCTTCATCTTCAAAAAAGCGCGCGCTGGCTTCGATGTCACGCAGATGCTCGGGGCTAGGTAGGCTTAGGTCATAGCTCGTTTGTACCCACGACACCTCATCTGGTGTTGCCTCCACCATGTCGATCCACACGGGAGATGCTGCACTCAGATCGCTTCCCACTTCGATATGGATGCGATGGAGATGTCCTTTATTAAGTGAGAAGGCATGTAGCATGGGCAATTCCTAGGTTTGTCTGCGCCATTATCATCGCATAGTCCAGCTGTGGGAAAGTCGAGTTTATCTATTTGGTTCATCCGGGTTTTGCGTGGGTCAAGGCCAGATTAGCCAGTGGATCGAAAAATTTAGTTATGTCACCAAGCGTTCCCCCACCCTAATCCCTCCCTGGTGGGATAACCAGCCACTTGCTAGCTTAGTGGATTGGCTAGTAGTTTCAGCAGAGGGACTCAACCCAAAGCATCGCCGCTC
>JAVHQF010000086.1:0-4005 GCA_036170995.1 Sideroxydans sp.
TGTTGCTGATCAAGGCGACTACGTGCACCACTGATGGTGAATCCCTCTTCATACAACAACTCGCGGATGCGACGTATCAGAAGGACTTCATGATGTTGATAGTAACGACGGTTTCCACCACGTTTGACGGGTTTTAATTGAGTGAACTCTTGTTCCCAATACCGTAATACATGTGCTTTGACCCCACACAACTCGCTCACTTCACCGATAGTGAAATAGCGCTTTGCCGGAATGGCCGGCAAAGCGCTATCAGTTACGAGCGTTTCCATGATAGGTCTTCTCTACCATGCTTTTCAGCTTTTGACTTGGATGGAAGGTCACGACGCGTCGTGCAGTGATTGGGATTTCTTCGCCAGTCTTTGGATTGCGGCCTGGGCGTTGTGGCTTATCGCGCAATTGGAAATTTCCGAAGGCAGAAAGTTTGACGCTATCCCCTTTTTCCAACTGCATGCGGATCTCTTCAAAGAAGGTTTCCACCATATCTTTAGCTTCGCGTTTGTTCAAACCAACCTTTTCGAAAAGTAAGTCTGCCAATTCTGCCTTGGTTAATGTTGTTACCATTATTTCCTCTTCAACTCCGTAGCTGCACGCCGTTTTTATTGAGTACATTTACTAACAAAGTGATGCTCGGTTCAATCTCGGATTCCGTGAGTGTTTTTTGAGTATCTTGTAATAACACACGGAATGCAAGGCTTTTTTTGCCTTGCTCGACACCCTTACCACGATAGACATCGAACAGTTCAATATCTTTTACAAAAGGTGATTTTGTTTCGCGCATGGCAATCAATAATGCCTCTACCAACACAGATTCGTCGGCCAAAACAGCAATATCTCGGCGCACCAATGGGAAGCGTGAGATGTTGATTGCTTTGGGGACTGAGATTTTTGTCAGCGCAGACGTGTCAATCTCGAACCACACAGGAGGATTTGGCAATTCGAATTGCTGCTGCCATTTGGGATGCAACTCGCCAATCCAGCCAATTTCTTTTCCATCCAATAAGATTCTTGCCGATTTGCCTGGATGCGAAGCAGGATGAGGCAAAGATTTGAATGTCAGACTGAGCGGTGCAAACAGCGCCTCGGCATCACCCTTCACATCATAGAAATCGACATTGCGCGAGGGTACTCCCCACTGTTCGGATTGAGCGCCGCCGTAGGCTAATCCAGCCAAGCGCTTTTGTTGCACATAACCATTCATTGCGGTCGCAAAGCAAGCTCCAACTTCGAACAAGCGAACACGAGTCTGCTTACGTGCCAGATTGGTTCTCAACGATTCCAAGAGTCCACCTAGCAAGCTGCTACGCATGACGTTCATCTGGCTTGCAATGGGATTCTTCAATTTGATAGAGGATGCCGTATTACCGCACAGGTCACGCTCCCAAGCTGAATCAACAAAGGCGTAGTTGATAGTTTCTTGGTAGTCGCGGACTACCATTGACTGCAACAATTTAGCAAATGGCCGTTGCGACTCAATGCGTGGCAGGATGCTCATACGCGCTTGAATAGGTGCGGGTTGGATGTTCTCGTACCCATGTACGCGCGCAACTTCTTCAATCAGATCTTCTTCGATCTCGATGTCGAAGCGATAGCTTGGCGGTATGACAGAGAATTCTTCCCCTTGCTGTTGGAATTCCATACCAAGTCGAGACAGAATCTGTGCAATCTGTTCAGAGCGCAACGAGATGCCTAGCACGCGAAGCACACGGGACGTACGCAGTTTGACAGGATGACGCACAGGCAGTTCACCCAATACTTCCGACACGGAGCCAGCATGTCCGCCGCAAATATCTAAAATCAATTGCGTCGCACGATCCAAGGCAAATACCGTAGCTACGAAGTCCACCCCGCGCTCGAAACGATAAGATGAGTCTGAACTAAAACCCAGACGACGCGATTTTCCCGCAATGACGCTGGGCGAAAAAAATGCGCTCTCTAGGAATATATCTGTAGTCGCATCGTCGACCGCACTATCCGCCCCACCCATCACACCCGCCAATGCGACAGGCGCTTGGGCATCCGCAATGACGAGCATGTCATCTTGCAGATTAATAGTCTCCTCATTCAATAATCTTATCTTCTCACCCGCGTGCGCAAAACGTACATCAATGTCGCCATTAAGTTTGCTTAGATCAAAAGCATGCAAGGGTTGACCCAGTTCCAACAAAACGTAGTTGGTCACATCGACCAATGCACTGATACTACGCAAGCCGCAACGCTCTAATCGCTTCACCATCCACATAGGTGTCTGTGCTTTAGCATTCACACCCGAGATCACACGTCCGCTGTAACGAGGACAGGCAGACGATGACGATACCTTTACTTTGCGTATTTGAGTATTTGTCTGCGTAAAGGTGGCTACTGGCAAGGTTTCCATGTCAGTGCCAGTTAATGCTGCCACTTCACGAGCGATGCCGTTCAATGACAAGCAATCGCAACGGTTTGGCGTAAGCTTGAGTGTGATGAGATGGTCATCCAAATCTAGATGTTCACGGATGCTCTGCCCCACAGTCGCATCAGCATCGAGCACCAACAAGCCCGAACTTTCTGCTGCCAGCCCAAGTTCCTTCTCCGAACACATCATGCCGAATGAGGCGATACCACGCACCTTGGCTTGTTTAATCTCAACCCCTGGAAGTTTGGCACCTACCAAGGCACAAGGGACTTTCATACCCAGCGTTACATTGCTCGCGCCACAAACGATGGTCAATGGCTCGGCCTGGCCGACGTTCACTGTCAATACATTCAAGCGATCTGCATCAGGATGCTTTTCTTTGGTGAGTACCTGTGCCACGACGACCTTGTCGAAGATAGCTGCTACTGGTTTCATCTCTTCGACTTCGAGACCCGCCATCGTCAAAAGATGTGACAACGCCTCGCTAGACAGCGAAGGGTTCACTAAACTACGTAACCAAGATTCCGAGAATTGCATATCAATTGAATTGTTTCAGAAATTGAAGATCGTTCTCGAAGAACAACCTGAGGTCATTCACGCCATAACGCAACATTGCCAAACGCTCCACACCCATACCAAAAGCAAAACCAATATATTTCTCGCTGTCGATACCGACGTGTTTAAGCACATTCGGATGCACCATGCCGCAACCGCCAATCTCCAACCAGCCGCCCTTCCAGCTCATATCCATCTCAGCTGAAGGTTCGGTAAATGGAAAAAAAGAAGGGCGGAAACGCACTTGCATATCTTCGGTCTCAAAATAGTTTTGCAGGAAATCCGCAATGATGCCCTTTAGGTCAGCAAAGCTGACGCGGTCCCCTACCCACAGACCTTCAACCTGATGAAACATGGGCGAATGGGTAGCATCAGAATCCACACGATACACACGCCCAGGAGCGATGATGCGGATATCTGGCATCGCATCTAGATGTTTGTACTTCTCCATATGCGCCTGCATGTAGCGAATTTGGATAGGCGAGGTGTGAGTGCGCAACACATGTTGATCGTCAATGTAGAAAGTGTCATGCATAGCACGCGCTGGATGGTCTGCTGGAATATTCAAAGCAGTGAAATTGTAAAAATCATTCTCAATCTCAGGGCCTTCAGCCACATCATAGCCAATGGAATGAAATAACGTCTCGATTCGCTCCAAGGTGCGCGTCACAGGATGCAAACCGCCCACACTTGCATTGCGTCCAGGCAACGTCACATCGAGTGATTCTGCAGCCAATTTAGATTGCAATGCGAGTTGTTGAATAGCATCACGGCGCGCCTTAAGTGATGTCTCGATTTGCTGCTTAATTTGATTGATGCGCGCACCTGCGGCAGGACGTTCCTCAGCTGCGAGCTTGCCCAAGCTTTTTAATAAGCCAGTCAAACTTCCCTCCTTGCCAAGGTAGCGTGCTTTTGCGTTTTCAAGTTCCACTGCATCATGAATCGCAGCAAAATTTTTCAGCGCATCATCGAGAATTGTTTGGAGTTCTTGCATTATTCAGTAGTCAATCTAGAAACAAAAAAGGAGGCACTAAGCCTCCTTTTTTATATTGCGCAAT
>JAVHQF010000087.1:0-3896 GCA_036170995.1 Sideroxydans sp.
CCACGTTCAGCATGCGCGCTTCGTCGAAATAGTTGCCGATGATCTGCAAGCCGACAGGCATGTTGTTGTCGCCAAAACCGCAAGGGATGGACATGCCGGGCAGACCCGCCAAGTTCACCGCGATGGTGTAGATGTCGGACAGATACATCTGCACCGGATCATCACCTTTCTCGCCCAACTTGAACGCGGTGGAAGGTGAGGTCGGCCCCATGATGACGTCGCAGTGTTTGTAGGCTTCCACGAAATCTTGCGCGATGAGGCGACGGATCTTTTGCGCTTGCAGGTAGTACGCATCGTAGTAGCCGTGGCTCAACACATAGGTGCCGATCATGATGCGGCGTTGCACTTCCGCACCGAAACCTTGCGCACGACTCTTCTCGTACATGTCGGCGAGGTCGGTGTATTCGGGCGCACGATAACCGTAGCGCACACCGTCGAAGCGCGACAGGTTGCTCGATGCTTCGGCGGGAGCGAGAACGTAATACACCGGGATGGAGAGTCGTGTATTGGGCAGGCTGATATCCACGATGACCGCGCCTAGTTTCTTGTATTCCGCGATGGCGGCTTCCACCGCTTTCGCCACGTCATTACCCAAACCTGCCGCGAAGAATTCTTTGGGAATGCCGATGCGTAGGCCGTTCAGTGGTTTGTCCCCGCCTGCCTGTTTATTAATCTCGCGTGCGTAGTCTTCCTTGTCGCGTTGCAGCGAAGTGGAATCGCGCTCATCGAAACCGGCCATGGTGTTCAGCATCAGCGCGAGGTCTTCCGCGTTGCGCCCCATCGGGCCGGCTTGGTCTAGGCTGGAAGCGAAGGCGATCATGCCGTAGCGCGACACCACACCGTAGGTCGGTTTCATGCCCGAGATGCCGCACAGCGCGGCGGGTTGGCGGATAGAACCGCCAGTGTCGGTGCCAGTCGCTGCCGCACACAGACGCGCCGCGATGGCAGAAGCCGTGCCGCCGGAAGAGCCGCCAGGCACGCGCGCCTTGTCCCAAGGATTTCTAACCGCGCCGTAATGCGAGGTCTCATTGGAGGAGCCCATGGCGAACTCGTCCATGTTGGTCTTGCCGAGGTTCACCGCGCCCGCGTTGTTGAATTGCGAGATGACGTGCGCATCGTAGGGCGACACGAAGTTGTGCAGCATCTTGGAACCGCAGGTGGTGAGCCAGTCCTTAGCGCAAAAGATGTCCTTCTGTCCGAAGGGGATGCCAGTCAATGCTTCGGCGCTACCCGCCGCGATGCGTGCGTCAGCGGCACGGGCTTGCGCCAACGAGGCTTCAGGACGAGTCGTGATATAGGCGTTCAGCTCGGGGTTGAGCTGAACGATGCGGTCTAGGTAGAGCTGGGTCAGCTCGACGCTGGAAATCTTCTTCGTCGCCAGCGCGACAGAAAGTTGTTTGAGGCTTGATTCGATCATATTTATTCTTGATTCTGTGAAAAGAGAAACGTGAAACGTGAAACGGAAAATCTGGTACGCATTTCACCTTTCACTTGAGCGACGAAGGAGCGAGTCACCTTTCACCCCCCTTATTCAATAACCTGTGGAACGAGGTAGAGGCCACCTTCCACTTGCGGGGCGATGGCTTGGAAAGTCTGACGTTGATTGGTTTCGGTGACTTTGTCATCGCGCAGGCGTTGCGCCAAATCTTGGCTGTGCGACATGGGGGTGACCCCCATGGTGTCCACAGCTTGCATTTCGGCGATAAGGCTGAAGATGCCAGAGAGTTGTGCACGCGCTGCTTCAATCTCGGCGGGGGTCATGGCCAGACGCGCGAGGCGTGCCACTTTTTCAACGTCTTGGGTAGTTAAACTCATAGCAAAAACTTTATTCAAATAAGGGCGATAGGTTATCATACGCGGCCTTCAAACGGCACTCCAATTCAGACTACAGGACACATCATGTTTAGCTTTTTTGACAGTTATTTTTCTAACGACCTTGCGATTGACCTTGGCACAGCCAACACCCTTATCTGGTTGCGTGGCCAAGGCATCGTATTAAATGAGCCATCGGTAGTGGCGATTCGTCAAGAAGGCGGGCCTAACGGCAAGAAAGTTATTCAGCAAGTCGGTCTCGCGGCGAAACAGATGTTGGGTCGCACGCCAGGCAATATCACCGCGATTCGCCCGATGAAAGATGGCGTGATTGCCGACTTTACCGTCACCGAACAAATGTTGAAGCAGTTCATTCGTCGCGTTCACAAATCCAGCCTGTTCACACCGAGTCCACGCATTGTCATTTGCGTGCCTTGCGGTTCGACCCAAGTCGAGCGTCGTGCGATTCGTGAGTCGGCTTACGGTGCAGGCGCGCGTCGCGTAGAGTTAATTGAAGAGCCGATGGCGGCGGCTATTGGTGCGGACTTGCCAGTGGAAGATGCAACTGGCTCGATGGTGGTGGACATCGGCGGCGGCACGACTGAAGTGGGGGTCATCTCTTTGGGCGGTGCTGTGTACTCGGGTTCTGTACGCGTCGGCGGTGACAAGTTCGACGATGCCATCATCAATTACATTCGCCGCAACTACGGCATGTTGATTGGTGAAACGACCGCTGAACAAATCAAAAAACAAATAGGCTCGGCCTTCCCCGGCAGCGAAGTGCGCGAAATGGAAGTGAATGGTCGCAACTTGGCGGAAGGCGTGCCACGCAGCTTTACCATTTCCAGCAATGAAATTTTGGAAGCGTTGACTGACCCTCTCAATAGCATCGTCAGCGCAGTGAAGACTGCGCTGGAACAAACTCCGCCCGAGTTGGGTGCAGACATTGCTAGCAAAGGCATGGTGCTGACTGGTGGCGGTGCGCTGTTGCGGGACCTTGACCGCCTGTTGATGGAAGAAACGGGTCTGCCCGTAGTCATCGCCGACGATCCTTTGACTTGCGTGGTGCGCGGTTCTGGCAAGGCGCTCGATAGCATGGATAAATACAGCAACATCTTTACCTCTGACTGATCCGTTCCAACTTGGAAGACACTAGAACGCTACGCTTCTTCAATCGCGGCCCGAGTGCGGTCGCGCGACTGGTGTTCTTCTCTATTTTGTCGTTGGTGCTGTTGTTCGTAGATGCGAGATATAAGTATCTGGAATCTACGCGCCAAGTCATTGCGATCATCATCTATCCTCTTCAACGCTTGACTGCGCTACCTGGCGAGATATGGAATGGCGCAGGTGCTTACATCAGGCTGCAACGTCACCTCGTCTCGGATAACGAACAGTTGCATCTACAACACGATGCGGATGCGGCATTGCTCAATCAAATGCAAGCGCTGCAAGCTGAAAATTCACAGTTGCATGAGTTATTGGGGGTGACGCAAGGTGCTAACTACACCATGCAGGCAGCGCAAATCGTGTACGTTGAGCGCGACATCTTCAAGCGCAAGTTGTTCTTGGACAAAGGTGAGAAATCCCACGTACAGGCTGGACAGGCAGTCGTGGATAACGGCGGTGTGGTGGGGCAGGTGACACGCGTGTATCCGTGGTTGTCCGAAGTCACCTTGGTTACAGATAAAGACATTGCAGTGCCGATCCAGGTTGTACGTAATGGCATTCGTGCCGTGGTGTTTGGTTCGGGCAACATCAGCGAATTGGGGTTGCGTTACCAACCCGTCAATGCTGACATCGAAGTGGGGGATGTGTTGGTCACCTCGGGCATGGATGGTTCTTATCCGCCAGCATTACCCGTCGCCCAAGTTACCAAGGTCGAGCGCGACCCTGCATATCCTTTTGCCCATATCGTATGCGCGCCACTGGCGGGCGTAGATAGGCATCGCACCTTGCTTATCGTGTCTAGCGTACCGCCACTGCCTGAGCGTCCCATTCCCGAATCAGATGAAGCCGAACCTGCGCACGTAAAAAAGAGCGCGCAAAGGAACACGCCATGAGTCAGGACTTGGCTAGAGATCGCG
>JAVHQF010000088.1:0-3853 GCA_036170995.1 Sideroxydans sp.
TTATTCTGATGGAAAAAGTAGTCAACCTCGGTCAGTTGGGCGATGTTGTCAAAGTTAAGAATGGTTTCGGACGCAACTTCCTGATCCCTCAAGGCAAAGCGAAGCGCGCGACTGAAAGCAACGTTGCTGACTTCGCGGCACGTCGTGCTGAGTTGGAAGCGGCTGAAGCGGCTAAGTTGGTAGATGCGCAAGCACGTGGCGTGAAGCTGGAAGGCTTTGTTTTGACACTGACTCAAAAGGCTGGTGTTGACGGCAAGCTGTTCGGTTCTGTGACCAATGCTGACATCGCAGCTGCGCTGGTAGCTAAGGGTCATCAAGTTGAGAAGGGCCAAGTGCGTACGCCAACTGGCCATTTGAAGCAGATCGGTGATCACGCGATCACTATCGGCCTGCATCCGGATGTCGTGGCAAACGTCACCATCACTGTAGTGGCTGAGCAATAATTCAGCGCTGTCAGGTAGTTAAGAAAAAGGGCTGGCGACAGCCCTTTTTTATTGCCTGAAAAGTGTAGAATCCCCTACCCAAAATTTGCGGCCATATCAATGCAAAATTACTCTGCCCTCGTATCCGATCCACAGCTTGACGCATTGAAGCTACCTCCTCATTCGGTTGAGGCGGAGCAATCGGTTTTGGGTGGCATTTTGTTGGATCACAGTGCATGGGACAAAGTCGCTGATTTGTTAGGGGAGTTTGATTTTTATCGTACGGAACACCGTCTAATATGGCGCCACATGGGGCGACTAAACGAGCAAGTCAGACCTGTGGATGTCATTACTGTTGCAGAATCTCTGGATAGCAATTCTGAGTTGGACAAGGCTGGCGGCTTGGTATATTTGGGTACGTTAGCGCAGAACGTTCCTTCCGCAGCGAACATCCGTCGTTACGCCGAGATTGTGCGCGAGCGCGCCATCATGCGTAAGTTGGTTGAGGTGGGGGGGGAGATAGCGAGCAGTGCCTACAATCCTGGTGGCCGTGACGCAGGACAGTTGTTGGACGAGGCGGAAAGCAAGGTTTTGGAAATCGCTGAAGGTGGTAAGCGCGTCAAGCAAGGATTTTCGGCGATCCCCCCCTTGTTGACCAAGGTGGTTGAGCGTGTTGAAAGTTTATATAGCCGAGAGAATACGAGTGAGGTAACAGGTATTGCTACTGGCTTTATTGATTTAGATCGCATGACATCAGGTTTACAACCGGGTGATTTAGTGATTGTGGCTGGGCGTCCAAGTATGGGGAAGACTGCATTTTCAATAAACATCGCAGAAAATGTCGCTCTAGATTCACGCAAACCAGTCGCAATTTTTAGTATGGAAATGGGGGGGGAACAACTCGCCATGCGTATGATTGGTTCTGTGGGACGATTGAATCAGCATACTTTACGTACGGGGCGTTTAGAGGATGACGATTGGCCGCGGATGACTCACGCATTAGGATTGTTGAACGATGCCAAGATTTTTATTGATGAGACCGCAGGGCTAAATGCGTTGGAGTTGCGCTCACGAGCACGTGGTTTAGATAGGCAAACGCGCAAGAAGAATGAAAAAGGCGAAGAGGGCGTTGGTCTTGGCTTGATTGTGATTGACTATATTCAGTTGATGAGTTCGCCAGCAGGTCGTGCCAGTGAGAATCGCGCCACTGAAATTTCAGAGATTTCTCGTTCGCTGAAGTCCTTAGCAAAAGAATTGCAAGTGCCTGTTATCGCGTTATCTCAGCTGAATCGTAGCTTGGAACAACGCCCCAATAAACGCCCTGTAATGTCTGACTTGCGGGAATCTGGCGCTATTGAACAAGACGCAGATTTGATTTTATTCATCTATCGAGATGAGGTCTACAACCCTGATTCCCCAGACAAAGGGAAAGCGGAAATTATTGTTGGTAAGCAACGTAACGGACCTATTGGAAAGGTAGAGTTGATGTTTAGAGGGGAGTACACGCGTTTCGAGAATCTTGCCCCAGGCCAATATGCCACACAAGGGTATGGCAGAGACTAGGAGATGGTATATGGATTTGAGATTACCAAACCTCAAAATTCCCATTTTATTTCTTGGTGATTTGGGTGCTGTTGGTTACAATGCGCACCGTTTTATAGGCGCGTAGCTCAGCTGGTTAGAGCACTTGGTCGACATCCAAGGGGTCGTTGGTTCGAGTCCAATCGTGCCTACCAATACAAATCAAAGTGCGGCTCTGCCGCATTTTGTATTTTTAGGAAAAAATATGCCAGTCATTACCTTACCAGACGGTTCTCAAAGAACCTTTCCCCATCCTGTCACGGTAGCGGAAGTCGCGCAGAGTATTGGTGCAGGGCTGGCACGTGCCGCACTTGCAGGCAAGGTAGGCGGTCAGGTTGTTGACACTTCGTACCTAATCTCGGGAAATGTTAGCCTCGCCATCATCACGGACAAAGATGCTGAAGGGGTTGATCTCATCCGTCACTCGACAGCGCACTTGTTGGCTTATGCAGTCAAAGAATTATTCCCTCAAGCGCAAGTGACCATCGGGCCCGTCATTGAAAATGGTTTCTTCTATGACTTTGCTTATTCGCGCCCATTTACGCCAGAAGACCTAGCAGCCATCGAAAAAAGAATGTTAGAGTTGGCGAAAAAAGATTTTCCAGTGACGCGAAAGGTGCTGCCGCGCGATGCGGCGGTGGCCTATTTCAAATCTATCGGTGAGGCATACAAAGCCGAGATTATTGAATCGATTCCTGCCGACCAAGATGTTTCGCTTTATAGCGAAGGTGAATTCACTGACTTGTGTCGCGGTCCTCACGTACCCTCAACGGGCAAACTCAAAGCCTTTAAGTTGATGAAGGTGGCTGGCGCTTATTGGCGCGGCGACTCCAAGAATGAGATGTTGCAACGCATCTACGGTACGGCGTGGACGAAAAAGGAGGAGCTCGATGCTTATCTGATGCAAATCGAAGAAGCCGAAAAACGTGACCACCGTAAGCTGGGTAAGCAGCTCGATTTATTTCACTTGCAAGATGAAGCGCCAGGCATGGTTTTCTGGCATCCCAAGGGCTGGGCACTTTGGCAAGTGATTGAGCAGTACATGCGCAGCATCTATTGTGATAACGGCTACCAAGAAGTGCGTTGCCCGCAAATTATAGACCGAGTGCTGTGGGAGAAATCGGGTCATTGGGAGCACTTCAAAGGGGGCATGTTCACCACCGAATCTGAGAAGCACGAATATGCGATCAAGCCGATGAACTGTCCTGGTCATATTCAGGTCTTCAATGCGGACTTGCGTTCATATCGCGAGTTGCCTTTGCGCTACGGTGAGTTCGGTTCATGCCATCGCAACGAGCCTTCTGGCGGTTTACATGGATTGATGCGTGTACGTGGGTTCGTACAAGACGATGGGCATATCTTCTGTACCGAAGCGCAGATTGAGTCTGAAGTGACTGCCTTCAATGCGCTGGTACTCAAGGTCTACAAGGATTTTGGCTTCAATGATGTGACGGTGAAGTTAGCGCTGCGACCTGAAAGTCGCGTGGGCTCTGATGAAATTTGGGACAAGGCTGAAAATGCCTTGCGTGCTGCCCTGCGCGCATCAGGCCTTGAGTGGATTGAGTTGCCTGGCGAAGGCGCATTCTATGGCCCTAAGATTGAATTCCATATTAAGGATGCAATCGGTCGGTCGTGGCAGTGCGGTACGATCCAAGTTGACTTCTCCATGCCGGGACGTTTGGGGGCGGAATTCGTAGATGAGGACAACACGCGCAAGACGCCCGTGATGTTGCATCGCGCGATTTTGGGGTCGTTAGAACGTTTTATCGGCATGTTGATCGAAAATCACGCGGGTGCGATGCCTTTGTGGCTGGCTCCTGTGCAGATGGTGGTGATGAATATCTCGCAAG
>JAVHQF010000089.1:0-3845 GCA_036170995.1 Sideroxydans sp.
TTAGGGTGGGGCAGCACTGGGTGACATAACTAAATTTTTCGATCCGCTGGCTAATCTGGCCTTGACCCACTCAAAACCCGGTTGAACCATTTTTATTCAGCGCCTCATCCAATTGCGCCGCTGGCATGTAACCGGGGTTAATCACGCCGTTGGTAAAAATTATCGCAGGAGTGCCATTCACTTTAAGTTTGCGCCCTAGTGCAAGGATTTGCTCACTTTTAGCAGCGCAACTTCCGGTTGTTGGGCGAATGGCTTTTAGCATCCAGTCATCCCATGCTTGGAACGGTTGTTTGCTGCACGTAATATCTCGAACCAATTCAGCAGATCCTTCAAAGATTGGATACATGAAAAGGTAGTGCGTCACGTTGTCTATATGAGTAAGTTCCTGCGCCAGTTTTTTACAATATCCGCAATGTGGATCTTCAAAAGTGATGAGTACTCGCTTGCCATCGCCTTTCACTTTTTTCAATGCGAGTTCCAGAGGTAGCTTACTCACATCAATGGCGAACAAAGTGCGAGAACGCGCTTCGGTGATGTTGCTGCGTCTCTTCAGATCGAACATATTGCCGTCGATCAGATATTGAACCGACTTGTCGGTGTAGAAGATGTGGTCGCCCGTCACCACTTCATACAAACCTGCCATGGGTGATTTGTTGACTTGAGAGATTGGGCCGATGAGCTGAACGTAGTTCTTTTGCAGATTGGCTTTGATGGATTCGGCGGTCTTGTCCGCTTCGGCGGCGTGAGCGAAAGAGAGGCTGAGCAGCAATACGAGTAGTGAGCGAAACATGATTGGTGTCCTTGAATTGAAATCAGTTGAGTGCGTGACGTGCCAGCATCTTCTTCAGCGGCACGATCTTGTTAGTGGCGGTGAGGCCGATGTTGCGCAAGGTGCGCAGGATAGGATTGTCGTTGACGAACAGATGCTTCAGCGCATCGGTGGTGAGTTGCATGGAGAGGATGTCGGCTTGGCGCGCACGTTCGTAACGACGCAGCAAACTCAAGTCGCCGCAATCCAGTGCGCCGCGCTGCATCAGCACTTCGGCCAAGTCGTGTGCATCATGCAACCCCAGATTCACGCCATGCCCAGACAGCGGATGGATGTTGTGCGCGGCATCGCCAATGAGCGCCAAGCGCGGTTTGGTGAGGTGTGCCAGATTCAGCACGCGCAGCGAGAACGAAGCTGGCGGGGTGATAACTTCCAAGTCGCCAAAGGTGTGTTGGGCCGCCTCGGCTACACGCGCACTCAATTCCTCGTGAGTAAGTGCCAACAGCTCAGCGGACCTCTCAGGGCTGACCGACCATACGATGGAGACGCGTTTGCCCGGCAACGGCAGCAAGGCAAGGATGCCGTCTTTGGTGAACCACTGATGTGCGATGCCTCGATGTGTCTTGCTCGTATTGAAGTTGGCGACCACGCCATGCTGGTGGTAGGGAGTAGGGACTTCCGGCATGCCCGCTTGCTGGCGCACCCAAGAATCGCGCCCGTCAGCGCCGACGATGAGTTTAGCTTTGATCTCGCGCCCGTCTTTTAGCTTCAAGTGAGCGCCTGCTTCCTGCCAATCCAGCTCCGCGCATTGCGCAGGCTGGAACAGTGTGAGATTCGATTGGTTTTGGATTGCCTTCCATAGTGCATGCTGGATCAAACGGCTTTCCATGATGAAGGCCAATTCAGGCGCGCCAAGTTGATAGGCGCTGAAGTTAAGTTTGGAGCCGGTGTCGCCGAAGACGCGCATCTCTTCGATCTGCTGGATGCGTGATGTATCTAGATACTCCCAAGCGCCGCAGGTCTTTAAGAAATCTACATTGCCGGGGGTGAAGGCATAAATTCGACTATCCCACTCGGTCTCTAGGCTGGGCAGGTTCTGCCCCTCGATCAGGGCGATGCTTAAGTCACTGTACTTAAGGGAAGCCGCCAGCGCTGCCCCAACGATGCCTCCGCCCACAATAATGATGTCGAATTCCATTTCGAATCCCTAGGGAATAATTCTGCGAGCAATCATAGCATGGGGCTGTTGATTAAATTATAATCAGCGCCCTTTTGGAAACACCCCCTCATGCAGATCGGTAAGTACATACTGAAAAACAACCTCATCGTCGCACCCATGGCGGGCGTGACTGATAGGCCTTTCCGCATGTTATGCAAGCGCATGGGTGCAGGCATGGCCGTATCTGAGATGGTCGCTTCCAATTCCTTACTGTATGGTTCCGAGAAGACCAAGCGTCGCGCCAATCACGAATGCGAGGTCGATCCCATCTCCGTGCAGATCGTCGGTGCCGATCCCAAGATGCTGGCACAGGCCGCACGTTACAACGTGGACAACGGTGCGCAGATTATTGACATCAACATGGGGTGTCCTGCCAAGAAGATTTGTAATGTGATGGCGGGTTCCGCGCTGTTACAGAACGAAACCTTAGTTAAGTCTTTGCTTGAGGCGGTGGTTGGCGCGGTGGATGTACCAGTCACGTTAAAGATTCGCACGGGCTGGGACAAGCACAATCGCAACGCGGTGAACATCGCGCGCATCGCGGAAGCCAGCGGCATCCAAGCGCTTGCCATCCACGGTCGCACGCGTGCTTGTGCCTATACGGGCGATGCCGAATACGACACCATCCGTGCCGTGAAAGACGCAGTGCGCATCCCCATCATCGCCAATGGCGACATCACCACACCCGAGAAAGCGCGTTTTGTTTTGCAGCACACGGGAGTTGATGCCGTAATGATTGGCCGCGCTGCACAAGGCCGACCATGGCTGTTCCGCGAGATCGAACATTTCCTCAAGACAGGCGAACATCTCGTCGCGCCTGAAGTGAACGAGATACGCCAAGTTCTGTTGGCGCACGTCAGCGATTTGTATGACTTCTACGGCGACCTTTCTGGCTTGCGCATTGCGCGCAAACATATCTCTTGGTACACCAAAGGATTGCATGGCTCGGCGGCATTCCGTTTCCGCATGAACCAATTGGAAACCATCGCCGAGCAGCAACGTGCGGTGAATGATTATTTTGATGAACTGCAAAGCCGAAGCGCGCATTTGCAATATTTTGAGGGCGCTTCTGAAAATTCAAATATCTAAGCAAGACAAGGCGCGAACAAAAAATTGCGACGCAGCATATAGGGAATATGTAAGGAGCTATTTTTTGTGAGCAACGCAGTATTGCAACGAGATTTGGATTTTGAGAAGTGCACTAAGCAGAGGAAGTGAAATGAGTGAGTGTCCAATCAACGAGAACGACATCGCCAAGCACGTGCGCAAAGCGGTACACGACTACTTCAAAGACCTAGATGGTGAAGAGCCACCCTGTGGCGTGTACGACATGGTGATGTGTTGCGCGGAGAAACCGCTCATTGAGACCGTACTGCTGCAAGCTGAAGGCAACCAGACGCGCACCGCCGAACTGCTGGGCATAAACCGCAATACGCTGCGCAAGAAGATGCAGCAATACAAAATTAAATAAGCAAACCCTTCACAGCATCCCCTTTTCAGGGGGCGCCAATCTGCTCTTCCTCTGAAAAGGGGGAGTTGGAGGAGGGTGGGTTCTAAAAGTTTTTAGAAATCTTTATAGAAAGAAACCAAAATGGCCATTACACAAGCACTCATCAGCGTCTCCGATAAATCCGGCGTTCTCGAATTCGCCAAAGGGCTCAATGCACTCGGCGTGAAGATACTTTCTACGGGCGGTACGGCGAAATTGTTGAACGATAACGGCGTACCGTGCACCGAAGTCGCTGACTACACTGGCTTCCCCGAAATGTTGGACGGTCGCGTCAAGACGCTCCAACCAAAAGTCCATGCAGGTATCTTGGCGCGCCGTGATTTGCCCGAACACATGGCGACGTTGGC
>JAVHQF010000090.1:0-3845 GCA_036170995.1 Sideroxydans sp.
AGCAAGGTGTCGTGCAAGGTATATCTCATCGGTGCTGCAAAGTTATTCAGCGTGCGGATGGTTATAGTTTCTTAACCGTGGCAACAAGAAAGGAAATGCGTGATTTAGGTAGCCACAAAGCAGGGAACGCTTCGCGTTCCGCGCTCTACCTCCCCGGCATGAATGCCGAGGTTCACGCGCAAACTGATGAAAATTGATATTTTATTTGCGTTGCAGTATTTCCTCGAAAGTCTTAGTGATCTTGTCGTTCACATGGAAACTTGCAAGGACGATGGGCGTACTCGATGCGAGGTACGTGTTGCTTTTCCTGATACGGAAAACACAGTTGTTCAATTGTGGTGGACGAATGTGCCATCGAGATTCGCAAATGAATTCCTGTGGGACAGCGTTACGGTCGCTTGCGCAGAGCGTTCGTTACTGAATGAATTGCTAGGGCAACTGGCTAATGAGGGCGTTGAACTTGCGCATGGCCATATCGCACCGACAATTGGCGGTGAAGTGGACATCCCGATGTATCAGTATCAGCCCCAGCGGTTCCGCGCGGTATATCCCCCGGCCAGGAAAGTAGGGCAGATGGCGCTCTCTGGCGAGAAACCCGCAAATACAATGGAGGCTTTACAGGCTGCTATGGGGCTTCAAACTGAAGCTTACAACCATAATTTTACGGATCGTCCTTTGCGTTTCAGGATTAAGACCCCGCAGCGAGCCGTGAGTATTCTGGCCGAGGCAAGTATGTTTTACGGCAACTTCGTTGCCCATGGTCGGCAAATCTTCGATATTCCGCCTGCACTGGCAGATGGATTCAGACGCAGTGATGTTGAAGACATTCCTCTGTCAGCGATTAAGCTCCCCTATGAATCCTTTTTCCTCCACTTCGGGTCGCAAATGGATCTCGAAACGGCGGACGGCTGGCACCCTGATGGCGCATACGTTTCCATGATTGGCGATCCTAACGGAAAGCATGTCATCCAGTTTTGTTTGACCAGCGTGCCAGAAAGCCAAGAAACATACAGGAATTGGGATATTTCACCGGAGCCTGTTTTCATACAAGGCGTGCCCAGCGAATTGATGAGCATAGGCGTGGGTGAGGCGGTCGTCAGAATATTTGCCGAGAAAACCAACGAGCTGAATGCTCAAATCATGGGTTCAAAGCAAGGTGATCTGGATCAAGCAGTGAATGAAATGCGTCAAGATTTTGACCTGCCCGGTGAGTTTGTGGATGTCTCAAGTCAGAATGCGCGAACAGAACTTGAATCCTTACAGAAAAAGAATCACGCATGGCGTGAAATGCTGAACCTGGTTGTGAATGCGATTGCCTACTTGTCGAGTTATGAGGATGACGTGACGGCTGAATGGCCTGCGAAAACGCCAGCCAATTTGCTTGCACAACTCAACACCGGCACACCCAAACAGAAGCAACGCGCGCGGTCTAAGTTGGCGGCATTGGGCTTCACCGCGATTCACCTGTGCGGCAAACGATTTGTCGAGCAAGCGCAAAAAAACGAAGGCGGCGAGAGTTCATCTAAAAAGCCTACGTGGGTGCGGGGGACGTGGGTATGGCAAGCGCACGGTCCACAATGGAGCTTACGCCGTTTACAGTGGCGCATGCCTTACGTCCGAAACAAGGATGGTGATACAGGTGAAGAAGTTGGGCATCTGTATTTGGTCAGTTAACTTCCCTTAACTCACTAGGATTGAAAATATGAGCAAGTTACCTACACCTAAAACATTGCCGAAGCCGAAAGGTTCGAGGGGTGATTCTGAAATTACTACGGTTGAACATGACGAGCTGCTGCGCTGGGCTTGGAATAATCTTGACACGATTATCGCGGATAGTTTTTTGATCTCAAAAAAATGGCTGGCGGAACAAGTCAAAAAAGAACAGGAAGACTACTTTAGATCGTTGCGTTATACGGAGTGTCAATTGCGCGATAAAGCCCAGGAGAATGGTGGGAATGGTGATGCGATTAAATTTAACGCTATTGCAGACCAGTTTGCCCGCTTCTGCGGGGCAGTAGATATTCCAGCCATCCCTGATGAAGTTTTACATGCCAAGGTCATCGAGCGTTACTTCCAACAACCCCTCCCCCTTCTGTTCAATGGTGAGCAATTCGGCAAGAACGAGCCAGTCGGCTTCGTCGATATTATGGCCGTCACGAAGCACGTTTTTTCAATTTCACTATCAAAACCGTCATGCGCTTTCCGATACGGTTATAGCATGAGAGCGGAAGATACACCACCGATATTCAAAGCCGAACAGCCAGAATGGGACTCCCAGACTACCCAGCGGCGTGTGCTGATTGATGTGCGTGTCACCCTGCCTTCTACGGGACAACTGATCAGGGAGTTGAGAACGCTGCAAGCAATGGAATCCTATGCCAGCATTTTGTTGGTGGTGGACGAAATTGACCTTGATGTTGAAAACATTGTGCGAGAAGCCGGATTTTGGGTGTGTTGCCGTGATGATTACGAAGACGTGCCCGAATAGCTAGTCAGAAAGTCTGACATGACACAACCAACTGAAATATATGGGTTCTTTGAAGTCCGTGAAAGCGATGGGGCAACTTTTCTCACAGTGCAATGCAAGTCCGGAGATTCTGATTGTTAGTTTCCAAATTGTTCGTGTCTGAAACGCGCCTCTACAGAAGTTCGCAATGATTTTGTGGTCGAAAGCGTGTAAAGCATTTCCTTTTTGGCGAAGGCGTAATTCAAAGCGCCAAGCTGAGTTATGGGGCTTTTGGATATGGAGGCATTACGGTTGAAGTATTGTTCGATAACGGCAAGCTGGTGCCATTGAGGCCACCGAATTGTCGTTGGACAAATTTCATATCATCGAAAACAAATAGTGGGAAAGGCAAGAGGCTAACAATGGCAACAGCAGAACAGATATACGCGCTGGCCGATGCCGCAATCAAGGCGGATCAAAAACTGGTCGGCAGTGTATGTCGCATGATCGCGGCAAATGAACGTCAAGGCTCATCGCTTAAAACGCGTATAGAGAAGCTGCTTGAGCGTACTGCTCGCAATGGAATGTCGCCAGGCGAGTTGGTGCCGGCAGATATTCGTGGGCTTTTGCTTCAAATGACATCATCAAAGTCAATTCAAGATGTCATGTTGGAAGACGACGTGACGATTGAGATTGAGCGATTCCTTGAAGAGCATGCTCATGGTGACAGCATACGAAATGCGGGATTGACCGTACCGAATCGGTTGCTGTTATCCGGGCCACCGGGCAACGGAAAAACAACATTGGCTGGAGCAATTGCTAATGCGCTTGAACTCCCCTTTCTTGTGTTGGATTTTAGCGCCGTCCTTTCCAGTTTTATGGGGGAAACAGGAGCCAAAATTGCAAAATTCTTTCGGGGGCTTGCCAATACGCCGTGCGTTCTTTTTGTTGATGAAATGGAAACGGTATTGTCTGAACGCTCTGGTGCGGGCAAAAGCAATGATGTTGGTGAGATAGCCCGCGTTGTTTCTTCCCTACTACTTGAGATTGATCGCTTGTCAGAACATGTGGTGTTTATTGGCGCAACTAACCATCCTGAAATGTTGGATCGGGCGGTGGTTAGACGATTCGATCATCACTGGGTTTTGCCAGCACCGACTACAGCAGTCACGCAAAAATGGTTAGGACGCTTTTCTGAGCAGTTCCCCTCCATCCCTGTTGCAGACTTTACTTTTGAGACTGAAGGACTGTCTTTATCTGATCTGGAGCGCGTAACAAAATCACATTGTCGCCGCTGGATTGTTGAACACTTGTCCGCACATTCCCCTTCCTGGTGAGTTCCACACCAGTATTGCGCCAGTGGGCAAGCGGACGGTTTTGGTTTGACTTGCAAAGATGG
>JAVHQF010000091.1:0-3810 GCA_036170995.1 Sideroxydans sp.
GAGAGTGGGTGACAATGGTGCGCGCGACGGGGATATTGAATGCCGACAGCAACGCTTTCGATTCCATCTCGCTCAATACCTTGCGATGTTCCTGCATCGCGCCTTCGATAATGAGGCGTGCGCTCTCCACGTCCGGTTCGATGTGGTGCGACAGCGGTCCCGGCATCTGCATCAATAACTTCTGGTTGCGGTAGTAGGCGGAAAGGTGCGAGAACACTTCGACCGCCGGTTCTGGGGTGCGGAAGTGAGGACGGTGCGCCTTAGTAAAGGCATCGCGCGAACTAGCTACCTGCGTCTCGCCCATCCAGCAAGTCAGCAAAGGCTTGCGATGGGCGTTAGCCAACTCGATCAAAGCTTGCGCCGATTCCAAGGGCTTGGTCATTGCCTGCGGGGTGAGGATGGCGAGTACGCCGTCCACATTGTCGTCTTCCAAACAGGCTTTCACTGCATGGTGATAGCGGTCTGCTTGTGCATCCCCGATGATGTCCACTGGGTTGGCATGGGGCCAGTTTGGTGGCAGATATTCGTTCAGATATTCAATGGTGCTATCGGACAAAGTGGCGATATTGAGGCCGAGGTCGGCCGCTCTGTCCACCGCCATCACACCGGGACCGCCGCCGTTGGTGACGATGGCGAGGCGATTACCTGTTGGTTTGAATCCGCAGGACAACGCTCGCGCTGCGGTGAACAATTGGGTGACGGTCTGCACACGTACCACGCCGACGCGGCTCACGGCTGCATCGAACACATCGTCCGCCCCCACCAAAGAAGCCGTGTGTGACATCGCTGCTTTAGAGCCCGCCGCATGGCGACCGACCTTGACCAAGATGACGGGTTTGGTGCGTGCCGCAGCTCGCAAGGCACTCATGAAGCTACGTGCGTTACGGATACCTTCGATATACATCAGGATGCTTTGGGTGTTTGGGTCTGACACCAAGAAATCCAATATCTCGCCGAAGTCCACATCGGTGGAGGAACCCATGGACACCACGCTGGAAAAGCCCACATCGTTGCGGTTTGCCCAATCCAAGATCGCGGTACACAACGCACCGGACTGTGACACGAAAGCGATGTTGCCAACATTGGCCGCGCCATTGTTGAAGGTCGCATTGAGGCCGATGGAGGGACGCATGATGCCTAGGCAGTTAGGGCCAATGAGGCGGATATTGTAGCGGTGTGCCGCTTCCATCAGCTCTTTTTCCAGCGCGATGCCCTTAGCACCCGCTTCGCCAAAACCTGCCGTGATAATGACCGCAGCCTTCACACCATGTAGCCCGCATTCTTCGATGATGCTGGGGACGGTCTGCGGCGGCGTGGCGATGACCACCAGTTCTATTGGTTCGCCGATCTCGGCGATGGAGGCATAGGCACGTTGGCCTTGTACCTCGGTGTTCTTGGCGTTGATCGGGTAGAGCTTACCCTTAAAGCCGCCTTGCAACATGTTCTGGAATACGATTTGACCGACTGCATCTTGACGGTCGCTCGCACCAAAAACGGCCACCGACTTCGGTGCGAAGAGGGGATTTAGATAATGCTTGCCCATGATTGTGTACGCGTGGTTTGGAAGTCTTGCTTGTGGTCGTTATGATAGCACCGCAGCACTACAAAATAATGATGGAGTGTCCCGTGCAAACCGCTTATATCAGCCATCCCTTATGCCTAAAACATGATATGGGAATACATCATCCAGAGTGTCCAAACCGTATTCACGCCATCGAAGACCAACTCATCGCCTCGGGATTGTTCGGTTACCTACAACATCACGATGCCCCCGAAGTGACACGCGAACAACTTCTGCGCGTACACGATGGCGACTATCTGGACGACATCGCCGCCAAAGCCCCGACAGAAGGCATCTTGGATCTGGATGGCGACACCCTAATGAACCAATACACTTATCCAGCTGCGTTACGGGCCGCTGGTGCTGTGGTAATGGCAGTGGATAGGGTGATGGCGCAGCAGGTTGAAAATGCTTTCTGCAACATTCGACCGCCCGGTCACCATGCCAAACGCGCCAAGCCGATGGGTTTCTGTATCTTTAACAACGTCGCCGTCGGTGCGGCACACGCATTGGCCGCACACGGCTTGAACCGAGTCGCCATCGCCGATTTCGATGTTCACCACGGCAACGGTACGGAAGATATCTTCCGCAACGATTCGCGCGTGATGTTGTGTTCCACTTTCCAACATCCTTTCTATCCCTTTTGTGGGGCGGATAGTAGCAGCGACCACATCATCAACGTGCCGCTCAAGGCAGGTACGAGTGGCGCCGAGTTCCGCACTGCGGTGACCGAGCAATGGTTACCTGCTTTGGAGAAATTCCAACCCGAATTCATCTTCATCTCCGCTGGCTTCGATGCACATCGCGATGACGACATGGGTTCCATGCAATTGTCTGAACCCGACTACGCATGGGTGACCGAGGAGTTAAAACGAATCGCCGCCCAATATGCTCAGATGCGTATCGTCTCGGTATTGGAAGGTGGTTACGAGTTGCATGCTTTGGGTCGCAGCGTAACAGCACACATCAAGGCGTTGAGCGGATTGTGAGGTGTGCTTTGGAGTGTACTTTGATTGCTTTAGGGCATTGGCTTCATTAATATTCGCGACTCCAACAAATACACCAAAAAGCTAAACATAATCGTTCGCATCTCACCAACCTAAATCAACCAGCTCTTTGAATATCCTTCATCCTAAGCTCTTCGTTTGTGCGTCACTTCTTGCATTGGAGAATATTTAGGTTGCTTGAAATTTTGTGATGCAGAGTAAGATAAACGGCATTTCTTAGGCTGGAGTGCCTAAAAGTAGTACACCGAATATCGAAGCTCCGCCTTGTGCGGAGTTTTATTTTTCAAGGTAGATATACCCTGTATTTCATTGACATGAATTCCACTAGCCTAAAGATCATCGACGACATCGCACAGATTCCTGCTGTGCAGTGGGATGCGTTGACGGGCAGTGATCCTATGTTGTCGCATGACTTCTTCCTTGCACTGCAAGAGAGCGGTTGTACCATGCCTCAGTTTGGTTGGAAGGCACAGTTCCTCACTCTATGGCAGGACGCAAAGTTGGTCGGTGCGATGCCGCTTTATCTCAAGATGAATTCTTTTGGTGAGCACGTGTTCGATTTTGCTTGGGCGAATGCGTATCAACAACACGGCTTACGTTATTACCCCAAGTTGTTGTGTGCCATCCCCTTTACGCCGGTGACAGGGGCGAGATTCTTGGCGACTTCAAACGAGATGCGCGGCTTACTGCTGACATCTGCTTTGCAATACGCAAAAGACATGGGCGTATCCTCATTGCATTGTCTTTTTTTGAATGAAGACGATCTGTCCGAAGCGCAGACGCAAGGCATGATGTTGCGCCAAGACGTGCAGTTTCATTGGCAAAATCCAGGCTATCGCGACTTTGACGAATACCTTGCCACGCTCAATCGTGACAAGCGCAAACGTATAAAACAAGAACGACGCAAGGTACAAGACGCAGGGATCGAGCTGCAATGTGTCAGCGGAGAAGAAGCGACACCTGAACAGTGGGCGTTCTTCGCATCCTGCTATTTACACACCGCGCAACTGTATAACTCGCCCCACCAGCTCAACGCCGATTTCTTTCAGCGCCTCGGCAAGGCTCTACCCAAAAACACCTTGCTTGTCATCGCCTCACGCGAAGGTCGCCCCATCGCTAGTGCGCTCAACTACAAAACCAACCAAGCCTTGTACGGACGCTCATGGGGAACATTCGAATTCCACTCGGGGCTGCATTTCGAAGTCTGCTACTACCAAGCCATCGAATACTGCATTGCTCACA
>JAVHQF010000092.1:0-3737 GCA_036170995.1 Sideroxydans sp.
GACATGTTCGACTGCGTGATGCCCACGCGCAACGCACGCAACGGCCACCTGTTCACCCGCTTTGGCGATGTGCGTATCAAGAATGCACAATACCGCATGGATACGAGCCCACTCGACCCGCAATGCAAGTGCTACACCTGCCAGAATTTCAGCCGAGCCTATCTGCACCACTTACACAGACTAGGTGAGATATTGGGTGCTCGCCTCAACACTATCCACAATCTGCATTACTACCAAGAGTTGATGCAGCAGATACGCGACGCCATCGAAGCGGGGCGTTTTGTCGAGTTCCAAGCCGCATTTCATCAGGCGCGAGCAGGTTGGTAGCCAGCTCTGGGCGTAGCAAATCGGTCACATCATCCGTGCTAGAATGCGCGCCTTCATTTTTTTAAGTTTTTTCGGAGAGTACCTAGATGATTTCTTTTACTGAGTTATTTATTAGCAACGCACACGCAGAAGGCGCCGCCGCGCCACAAGAGGGAGGCATAATGGCGTTCCTGCCACTGATCGCCTTGCTGGCCGTGTTTTATTTCCTCATCCTGCGCCCCCAACAAAAGCGCACTAAAGAGCATAAAGCCATGATGGATGCCCTGCAAAAAGGCGACGAAATCGTCACCAATGGTGGCGCATTGGGGCGCGTAGAAAAAGTGGGTGCAGAATACGTTGCAGTGGAAGTGGCTCAAGGTATTATTGTTCAATACCAGAAGTTCGCTATCCAGACTGTGTTGCCCAAAGGCACTATCAAGGCGCTCTGATCTTCAAATCTTTTTAACCCTGCTGTAACAAGGTGCTGCAATGAATCACTATCCAATCTGGAAATATCTGTTGATCCTGTTCGCGCTCGTCACTGGCTTGGTGTATGCCTTGCCGAACCTGTATGGAGAGTCGCCAGCAGTGCAAGTATTGCCACTCAGGTCTCATCTCAAAGCGGACGCCACCTTGTTGCAGCGTGTTGAAGAAACATTGAAGGGTGTGCAACTTTTCCCCGAAGTGTTGTCGCTGGATAGCACTAGTGTGAAGGCGCGTTTTGCGGACACCGATAGTCAGATTAAAGCAAAAGATGCATTGCACGCCGCCTTGGGTGAAGATTATGTCGTCGCGCTTAATCTGGTGTCGCGTTCGCCAGAATGGCTCACGAGCCTCAATGCGTTGCCCATGTACTTGGGACTGGACTTGCGCGGTGGCGTGCATTTTCTGATGCAAGTGGATATGAAAGCGGCATTGGATAAAGCCGCTGAGTCAACGTCCAGCGACATCCGTAGCACCTTACGCGAAGCGAACATCGCTTACGCAGGGGTGACGCGCGATGCGAATGCCATCACCACCAAGTTCCGTGATGCGGATGCACGTAGCAAGGGAGAGGCGGAACTCAAACAACATTTCGCGGGATTGGAATTCACCTCAAGCGAAGTGGATGGGGAATACTTGTTGACCGCCAACCTTAAGCCGCAAGAAAAATTGCGTATCCAAGAATCTGCCGTACAACAAAACTTGGTCACCCTGCGTAATCGTGTGAATGAGTTGGGTGTGGCCGAACCCGTTATCCAACAACAGGGCGCGGATCGCGTTGTGGTACAACTACCGGGTGTGCAAGATACAGCACGCGCGAAAGACATATTGGGGCGTACCGCCACGTTGGAAGTGCGTCTGGTTGATGATGAGCACCAGATAGGCGCAGGCTCGGTCGCACCGTTCGGCACAGAAGTATTCAAAGAGCGTGACGGCACATCCGTAATGGTCAAAAAGAGCGTGATTCTCACAGGTGAACGCATCAACGATGCACAGCCTGGTTTTGACAGTCGCAACAACGAACCCGCCGTCCACATCAATCTGGATGCCGTGGGTGCGCGCAAATTCAAAGAAGCTACGCGTGAAAATGTGGGTAAACGCATGGCCATCATCCTGTTTGAAAAAGGTCGCGGTGAAGTCGTGACAGCCCCCGTGATACGTGAAGAAATTGGCGGCGGTCGTGTGCAGATTAGTGGACAGATGAACACCAGTGAAGCGCAGAACACCGCTTTGTTGTTACGCGCTGGCGCGCTAGCAGCCCCTATGGAAATCATTGAAGAACGTACTGTGGGTCCCAGTCTGGGGGCGGACAACATTCAGCGCGGTTTTAATTCCACCAAGATCGGTTTCATCGCCATCAGCGTATTCATGATTGTGTATTACCTCATGTTTGGATCCATCTCTGTGCTGGCATTGACCGCCAACTTGTTATTTCTGGTGGCGTTGCTCTCCATGTTACAAGCCACACTGACGTTGCCTGGTATGGCGGGTATTGCGCTGACCTTGGGTATGGCGATTGACTCCAACGTATTGATTAACGAACGTATCCGCGAAGAGTTGCGTAGTGGCGTGCCGCCGCAGATGGCAATTCACACGGGTTACGAAAATGCATTTGCCACCATTCTAGACTCCAACATTACCACGCTCATCGCAGGTATCGCCCTGTTCATGTTTGGTTCTGGCCCCATCAAAGGATTCGCCGTCGTGTTGTGTCTCGGCATTATGACTTCGATGTTCAGTGCCGTGCTGGTATCGCGTGCGATGGTCAATCTGTTCTATGGTCGCAAGGCGCGACTCAATAAAGTTGCAATAGGTTAAAAGAACTCGCGCAAGCGAGACGTTTGTTTCCTCGTCCACAAGCAGCGAGGGAGGGAAACGAGCAAGGCTTGCTATGCTCGTTAGGCTAAGAGGTAAAGAAATGGAATTTTTCAAAATCAAAAAAGATGTCCCGTTCATGAGCTACGGGAAGATCACCACCGGCATCTCACTCGTCACGTTTTTGTTGGCTGGGTTCTTTTTGGCGACCAAGGGCTTGAACTTCGGTGTGGACTTCACTGGCGGCACGGTGATGGAAGTGCACTACGCACAATCTGCGGACTTGGACAAAGTGCGCAGCAAGTTGGAAGAAATTGGCCTACATGATTCCGTGGTGCAGAACTTTGGCTCCAGCAAAGACGTGTTGATTCAAGTACCGCTCAAACAGAATGCAGTGGGTGCAAAACTATCTGAGAATGTATTGGAGGCATTGCACGTGCAAGATGCTAGCGTCGAATTGCGTCGCGTCGAGTTTGTTGGCCCACAGGTGGGTAAAGATTTGATCGAGAATGGTGCGATGGCATTGTTGCTGGTGTCGCTGGGGATCGTGGGTTATCTGTGGGTGCGCTTTGAGTGGAAGTTTGGCCTCGCCGCCATCATCGCCAACTTGCATGACGTGGTCATCATCCTAGGCTTCTTCGCCTTTTTTCAATGGGAGTTCTCGCTCTCCGTATTGGCGGCGGTACTGGCCGTGTTGGGTTACTCGGTGAACGAATCCGTCGTCGTGTTCGACCGGATCCGCGAAAACTTCCGCAAGATGCGCAAGACCGAAGTCGCCGAGATTATTGACAACGCCATCACCCGCACCATGTCGCGTACCATCATCACCCACGGCAGTACCCAGATGATGGTTACCTCGATGCTTTTTTTGGGCGGTGAAACTTTGCACTATTTCGCCTTGGCACTCACTATCGGCATCTTGTTCAGCATTTACTCCTCGGTACTGGTTGCCAGCCCCTTGCTGATGATGTTCGGTGTGTCGCGCGAAGACTTCATCAAGCCAGAGAAGACCGAAGCTGAAGAAGTCCTGCCGTAGTTTATGGGAAGGGTTAAAGGGGGAGCGCGAAGGGGAAGCCTTCGCTCTTTAATTGGAGCTGCGGTTTACTCTTATCCCTTCGCTATTACTAGGATTA
>JAVHQF010000093.1:0-3736 GCA_036170995.1 Sideroxydans sp.
TGCGGCGCATGCCTTGCACTTGCAAGTTCGGCCAACTTGAATGAAACTGGAATGCCTTTTCAGACTTGAAAAAACCTCATGGCCGCCCTCCCTTCCATCGCACTTTCCGGCATGCATGCAGCTCAGATGCAGCTGCAAACATCGGCACACAACATGGCCAATGTGGCCACACCGGGTTTCACGCGACAAGAAACCCGGCTCAGCGCCAACCCTGAAGGCGGTGTGCAAACGTCCATCAAATCAGCCAGTGGTTCTGGTGATGCAATGTTGACTGATGTGGTCTCGCAGCTACAGGCCAAAAATGCATTCTTGGCCAACTTGGCGGTGTTCAAAACCCACGACAAGATGGCTGGCGCGTTGTTCAACCAAAATGCCTGAAACCAGGGCGGTTGATCCAATGACCCTACGCGTTTGCCACCTGCGCCACCAGCTTCACACCCAGAGCCGCACACACACGAGAAATAGTGTCAAAGCGCGGCTGAGCGTTGGGACGCAGGGCTTTGTACAAAGCTTCGCGTCTAATACCGCTGGCTTTGGCGATCTCGGTCATACCGCGCGCGCGGGCAATGTCTCCCAGTGCGGCCGCCAACAAGGCCGAATCATTGTCTTCCAGCACCACGGTCAGGTAGCTGGCAATGTCCTCATCCGTTTTGAGATGCTCGACCATATCGAAGTCGGGAAGCTCAGCCACGTTGATTTTTTTGGTCATGGTTTCACTCTTTCAAAGGGTTTTGGTCAAGGATACATTGGAATCTGACCCCAATTTCCCTTTAAGCAGGGCACACCAAATGAATTTTCGGAAAGTAAGTGCGGCAGCGTCTGGCATCACGGGTGAGCAAAGTTAGACCAGCTACTTGGGCATGCGCGTAGATATAAAAATCTGGCAGAGGTGCAGTTTTGAGCCCCCCACTTTTGCGGTACGTTACAAAAGCCATTGCAGCAAGTTGGGCAGCATTCCAAGGCAAGTCAATGCGCTCTATCTGCAACTTGGCAAGCACTTCATCAAGCTCAGAAAGTGTTGCAAACGACACCGAAATTTCAGCATAAACAAGCTGATTGATACCCACCGGGCCAACCGTCATCGCGTCAGCCAAAGCTGTTAGCGACCAGTCGCACCACGTAGGGTCAGCTTTGAAAATATCCAGCAACACATTGCTATCAACCAACGTTGCCATTCAATCCCCGCGGGTCAATTGCATGATGTCGTCCACACGCATATCAAGGTTAGCTGTGGCACACCCTTTTACTTGGCGAACAAGAGCCAGCACACGATTGCGCTCAGCCGAGCCTTGAGCTGATTCGCTGGCAAGCCAAACGCGACCGTTATCAAATTTAAATTCAACTTCGCATCCTGGTTGCAAACCGGCAAGAAGCCTGATGTTGAGCGGAATCGTTACTTGGCCATCGCTGGAAAGTCGCATATTGAACTCCGTGAAAAATATTAAAACAGGCGCCAATGAATATACATCAGCACCCTTTCGAGCATGTTGAACTTTTGCCAAAACCTTCGCAACATCTCTGGCGTGTAAGCCTGATCGCCTAGTCTGCAGCAGTCTCGCTTTTCCCTGAAACAGCAAAGCTCACCTGAATATTTTGAGCTCTGGAGTATGATTTTTGTTGAAAACTCTGCCCATAGGTTGAGTTTGCGGGAAGCACGTAACGAGGCAGGAACCCGTCAGCGCTACATGAATAAGGATTCATTGGAATCTAACCCCAATTACCTTAAACTTTGTCACCCTTTTTGCCTGGTTTCTACCCACACCACCAGCAACAAGCCTGCAACCACCAGAGCCAGACCGCCAAAGGCAAAGGCGTCCGGGTGTTCGCCAACCACCACGATCGCCAGACCAAAGGCAGTCACCGGTTCAGCCAGCGAGAGCGTGACACAGGTTGCTGCTGCAACATGGCGCAGCGCATGGCTGAACAGCAAAAACGCGATGCCGGTCGCGACAAGGCCGAGGTAGCTCACCAGCAGCCAGCTTGCCGTCGTTGCCACCAAGGTGTCCGACACCAGCGCGGAGACGGGCAGCGCCATCAAGGCCGCCATGGTGAAGACGGTCAAGGTGGCCATTTCAGGCGTGGTCACGCCAACCAAGTGTTTGCTCAGCAGGGTGAAGCTGGCGTAGGCCAAGCCCGCGCTCAGGCACAGCAGGTAGCCGGTTGCGTTAAAACTGGCAGCGCTACTGGCTCCTGAGAACATCAAGCCAATACCCAGCACGGCCAGCGTGGTGCCAAGCCACCAAACGGGTCGGGGCGCTTGCCGTGTTATCCAACCCTGTAGCAAGCCGACCCAGATCGGCCCGCTGCCAATGGCAACGGCCGTGCCGGTGGCCACGCCTGCGGCTTTGACACCGGCAAAAAAGCACAGGTTATAGGCTGCCATCGCCAGACCCCCCAGGACCACCCAGTGCCATGCTGTGCGCAACCAGGCCATGGCCAATGGTGTCTTCGACCGAGCCACAACAACGGCAAAGAAAACGCTGGCGATCAGCAGTCGCCAGGCACCAATCCAGTAGGGTGACACCTGGTCAGCGACAAAGGTTTGAGCCGTGCCAGTGGTGCCCCACAAAACAGCCGCAGCGAGCGCCATGGCAATCCCAGAAAGAGAAGAATTTTTCATACCGCCATGATGAGGCAGCATGCCCCCGCCGACTTGTGAGAAACGCTTGACCTTGATGTTCAGTGTCGCAATGGTCGCAATTGCCGGGTGCTCAACTGCCGGTCTCGCTTGAGGGCAAAACTCAGCGCACTGGCGGCGCGATAACCCACTTGCAGCGCCGCAGTCTCCAGGGACACGCCCTGGCGCAGCAGGTGCTGAGCGGCATCCAAACGGCGACTGCGCAGGTAGTCTTGTGGTGTCTGCCCGGTCAACTCCAGCAAACGTGAATGAAAGCGTTGCGGGCTCAGATAAAAGAGTTGGGCCATGCGTGCGGTGCTCCAGGCTTCATGCAAGTGCGCGTCCAGGGCATCGCTCAATCGTTGCAGATCAATGTCCCGACGCATCAGTATTTTGGGGGCGTCGAGCACCTGCGCCAACTGGCGCTCAACATCGGCTTGAAGGATGGCTTGGCGGCAAGCCGAAGTCACAGCAAAGCGGCGCACCTTGGACAGCCCCGCCAGATCAGGCAGCTCAATGACGAACATGTGGGTGTCGGTCGCCGTCATGAATCCATGCGCAACACCAGCCGGGATGACCATGCCACAAGACATGTCAGCAAACGCACAATGGCCACCAAGCTCCAACTCCATGCGCCCCTGCAGGGCAAACATGATCTGGACATAGTCGTGCGCATGACAGGCATGCTCAGCGCTGTAGCGGCGAACACAACTTGAAGGGGTGGCGACAGGAGTCACGTTGGCTTGTCGGTAAAGTTTATGGAAATTCAATTCATTTGGGGACAAGACCCAACCATGTCAAAACACACAGCCTGCCAGTCTTTGCAAAACAGCAAACACATCGTCGTCAATTGCCAGCGTCGTGCGCATTACAAAACCTCCAAATGGTCGAGTTCAACAGATGCCGCCACACGAGCAACGACCTGTCAGAAATCGAATGGCGCGATTCAGGGCGCATCGACATGCTCTCCACCAGCATGCCCATACCCTTGGCATCCACCACTCCAAATGTTCAGATTTGATCTCAGCAATCAATGGATGAAGACCTACCGCGAAAGATACCCTTGCGCAATCGGCTTCAGGGCGGCAGCCGTGATGCCCAGTGCTGCCAGACCGGGCA
>JAVHQF010000094.1:0-3732 GCA_036170995.1 Sideroxydans sp.
GAAGTGGATAGGCTGACCTTTTGTTTGGCAGGCCTGGCGACGGTCTACTTTCATGGTGGACGCGGAGCGGTAGAGGAGTTTGCGCCGCATCTGGTCAAGGGAAGAAAAGCGAGAGAGACGATGGTGCGCAGGTTGGTGGAATACGCGACGGCGCTCATCGCGGCGGAACAGAATCAGCGCGCGCGAAGAAGTGATCGAAGCACGAAGTAACGAATCAACAATAGGACGATGGATATGAACTTAATCAAGAACAAGAAATGGATTATTGGCGGCATGGTGGTGAGTGCCTTAGCTGTTGCGGGAGGTGCGAGCATGTCGAGCACCAGTGTGGCGGAAGAAGCCAAAGCACTTGCCACGGGCCGTCCTGCGTTGACGGTTACGACGACAACATTGCACCAAGACAAATGGGCGCGTTCATTGACCGCCAACGGTAGTATCTTGCCTTGGCAGGAGGCGATCATCAGCGCGCAGGTACAGGGTTTGCGTATCGCCGAAGTTAAAGTGAGCATCGGTGACTACGTGCAGCAAGGCGATGTGCTGGTGACGCTGGACAACTTTGCGCGCAACACTGAAGACTCTGCCGAGCGTGCCATCCAAAGCCGCATCGTGGCACCCGACTCGGGTGTCATCTCCGCAGCGAATGCTAATGTTGGCTCCATGTCACAACCAGGTGTCGAGTTGTTTCGCTTGATTCGCAAAGGACGCTTGGAATGGCGTGCCGATCTCACGGCGGACGAGCTAATGTCGCTACGCAAAGGAATGCGCGCCGAAGTGACGGTGGGAGACCACGAGCTTAAAGGAACCATCCGTGCCCTCTCACCTTCTGTGAATCCGCAGACTCGTTACGGCTACGCCTTGGTGTCGCTACCGAACAGCAAGGGCATCATCGCGGGCGCATACGCACGTGGGATCATTAATGTCAGTAACAAACAATCGTTGGCAACTTTGCCTCAATCGGCTGTAATGCAACGTGGCAGCAAGACCTATGTGCTACTCATTGGTGCGGACAATAAAATTATTGAACGCACGGTTGCCATCGGGCAGCGATTCGGTGACCGTGTTGAAATCAAACAGGGGCTGAAATCGAATGAATTGGTGGTTGAGAGTGGAGGCGCTTTCTTGACCGAAGGCGACACAGTACAAGTGGTGAAAGGCTAAAAGCATGAACGTTTCCGCTTGGTCCATCAAAAATCCTATTCCAGCGGTACTGGGCTTCACCCTGCTCACCATCATGGGCATGATGGCATTCAAGGCCATGAAGGTTCAATTATTCCCAGATATTGACCTGCCCATGATCACGGTGACGGCCTTGATTCCTGGCGCATCCCCCGATCAAATGGAAGTGGAGGTCGCACGCAAGATCGAGAATGCGCTTGCGAGTGCCCAAGGTTTGAAACATATCTATACGCAGGTTAAAGATGGTTCGGCCATCATTTCTGCCGAATTCCGTTTGGAACGCGATTCCCGTCAAGCCTTAGAGGATGTGCGTTCTACTGTGTCGCGCATCCGTGGTGATTTACCCCGTGAGATGCTGGATCCAACTATCAACAAAGTCGAACTGAGCGGGAAACCTATTCTGACCTACACCATTGCTTCTTCCAGCATGAGTGAAGAAGAGTTGTCTTGGTTTGTGGACAACAATATCTCTAAATTATTATTAGGAGTTAAGGGGGTAGGTGCAGTGAATCGCGTGGGCGGAGTGACGCGCCAGGTTCGTGTCGAACTCGATCCCACCAAGATGTTGGCGCTCAATCTCACTGCTTCCGAGATTTCCTCTCAGCTACGGCAGATTCAGCAAGAAGCGCCTGGCGGACGAACCGATTTGGGCGGTATGGAGCAATCTGTGCGCACGGTGGCAACAGTTCGCACGGCGGATCAATTGGCTCAAATGGAATTATCTCTGCGCGATGGTCGACACATCCGCTTGAGTCAAGTCGCAAACGTGAGCGATTCCATCGCAGAACGTCGCTCCGCCGCTTTACATAACGGCAGACCCGTTGTTGGTTTCGAAATCGTCCGCTCAATAGGAGCGGGTGATGTGGCAGTGGCGGATGGGGTAAAAAAAGCACTTTCCGACTTTGAAAAAAGTCATCCTGAGATTAAAACGGAAAAAGTATTTAACACGGTTGATCAGGTCTATCAGACCTATCAAGGTTCAATGGAAATGATGTTTGAAGGTGCCCTCCTCGCGGTAATTGTGGTCATTTTCTTCTTACGTAATACACGCTCCACCATTGTGGCGGCAACGGCTTTACCCTTAGCCATCATTCCGACGTTTGCGCTAATGTACCTGTTTGGTTTCTCCATCAACTTGGTAACTTTGTTGGCCTTATCCTTAGTCGTGGGGGTGTTGGTGGACGATGCCATCGTCGAGATTGAGAACATCATGCGCCATCTAGAGATGGGCAAAACGCCTTACCAAGCCGCAATGGAGGCGGCGGATGAAATCGGCATGGCAGTAATCGCCACAACTTTCACTTTGGTTGCCGTGTTTCTCCCAACTGCTTTTATGAGCGGTATCCCAGGTCGTTTTTTCGTGCAATTCGGCTGGACGGCGGCGGTGGCTGTCTTGTTCTCACTTGTCGTCGCTCGCTTGTTGACACCAATGATGTCGGCCTATTTCCTGCAACCGCGAGTACTACACGACACACCACCTTGGATCAATATCTATCTCAAGTGGGCACAGTGGTGTCTGCACAATCGCAAGACTACCTTGTTGGTGACTGCAATCTTTTTCTTCGGCTCGTTCGGATTGGCTGCCACTTTGGAGACCGCTTTCCAACCCAAGGACAACCAGTCGCAAACCCAAGTCACAATCACTTTGCCGCCAGGGAGCAAATTCGAACAGACCTATGCAATGGCAGAGCGTGCCCGCGAAATTATTGATCACAACCCCAATGTCACATTGGTCTATACCGCCATCGGTGGCGGTGCAGCTGGGGGTAATGCCTTTGAACCGACAGGTGCGGCAGAAGCGCGCAAGGCGACTTTGTCTATCCAACTCAAAGAGCGCGATGATCGCCCTAAGAAGCAAATCATAGAAGCCGAACTGCGTGCTGCGCTGATGGCGTTGCCTGGTGTACGTACCAAGGTGGGTTTAGGTTCCTCTGCCGACAAATATCAGCTGGTATTGACCAGTGAGAATGGCAAGTTGTTGGAAGAGACTGCGCTCAAGGTCGGACAAGAATTGCGCACCATCCACGGGATAGGAAACGTGGTGTCAAATTCCAGCATCTTGCGCCCAGAAGTAGTGGTGCGTCCTGACTTTGCCAAAGCCGCCGACCTTGGAGTGACTTCGGCAGCCATTGCGGAGACTTTGCGTGTGGCAACCAATGGCGATTACGATCAATCTCTGGCCAAACTCAATTTGCCTGAACGCCAACTCCCAATCGTAGTTAAGTTGCAAGACGATTCGCGCCAAAATATCGACCTGTTGTCACGCCTCGTGGTGCTGGGTTCGCGCGGCCCCGTGATGTTGGGAAATGTAGCGACGCTGAGTATTGAAAGTGGCCCTGCTCAGATTGATCGTTATGATCGCCAACGCAACATCACCTTTGATATCGAATTGGCTGGGCAGCCGATGGGTAAGGTGCAGGCGGCGGCGCTTGCATTGCCATCCATCAAGCACATGCCAGAGGGGGTGCAAATCGCGCCGATTGGTGATGCCGAAGCGATGCAAGAGTTGTTCGCAAGCTTTGGTTTGGCAATGCTTACGGGGGTGTTGTGTATCTA
>JAVHQF010000095.1:0-3732 GCA_036170995.1 Sideroxydans sp.
CTGGTGGGAGTGGGAGTGGGAGTGGGAGTGGGAGTGGGAGTGGGAGTGGGAGTGGCGATGCTTTGGGGTTTAGTCTCTCTCCCACCGAGGGAGAGAGCGAGAGCGGCGATGCTTTGGGTTTAGTCCCTCTCCCACTGGGGGAGGGATTAGGGTGGGGGAACACTCTCTATTCTCCAGCCCACAAGCAGCGGGAATGACGGAGTGTGACTTAATCAGAACTTCCTTAAGCTTTAGAAAAACGATACCCACTTCCACGCACGGTTTGAATCAAGTCGTCTAAACCAGATGGCTCCAGTACCTGACGCAATCGCCGAATATGGACATCAACCGTGCGCTCTTCCACAAACACGTGGTCACCCCATACTTGGTCGAGCAGTTGGGTGCGGCTATAGACGCGCTCGGTATGGGTCATAAAGAAATGTAGCAGCCGAAACTCGGTGGGGCCCAGTTCGATATTTACGCCTTTCGCATTCACGCGGTGGGTAGAGGGTGAGAGTTCGATCCCTTCCGCACGCACTGTCTCATCCGTCATCTGCGGTGCGCGGCGACGCAATACGGCGCGGATGCGTGCCATCAGTTCGCGCGGTGAGAACGGTTTGGTGATGTAATCATCTGCGCCCGATTCCAAGCCCAACACCTTGTCGCGTTCCTCGGTGCGGGCGGTGAGCATGATGATGGGGATGTCGCGCGTGCGCGCATCGGCACGTAAGCGACGTGCGAACTCAACACCCGATGTGCCTGGCAACATCCAATCGAGCAAGATGAGGTCTGGCAATGCACGGTTGATCTCCGCTTGTGCAGCGGGCACATCAAAAGCTTGTATGGGGCGATAGCCACATTGAGTTACGTTAAATGCGAGTAACTCTTGAATGGCTGGCTCATCTTCCACCAGCAGGATATTCGCGGTCGTCATTCTTCTCTCCATCAGGTATCAACTATCTCTGTTTGGGCGGTTGCTTTTTATTCACCCTCACACCCGCCCTATTCCGCAGGAGGCGACATCACAGATGGCGGTGAGTTACACGCTTTCCGCCCCCTTCACTAGGGTGATGGTATGAAAGAATTGTGACAACCACATGACAGAGTCTATTCCGAAAGTGGACTACCTCATGTCTGAACAGGAACTTGCGTCTTCGAAAGCAGGGATCCTGCGACCATGCCAACGATGCTCAGCAGGAATCCAGCAAATTGCGGCGGCAGCGCCGCCTCGGGCATGAAGAATTCCAGAGGCAACCAAACCGCCACACCCAACCCCATTGCCCAGTATGCCCCCACAGTTGTCGCGCGCTTCCAGTACAGCCCGGCCACCAGCGGCGTAAAGGCCAGCACGAGCGTGACCTTGTAGGCGTTTCCCACCATCTGATGAATGCCCGTGTGGTGATCTAGCGCCCACAAGGCGTAGAGCGTTACGCACAGTGAAAACAATCCAACCACCCAGCGCGTCATCACCAGCATCTTGTGATCGGACAGGTTCTTGCGCGTAACCCAGCCTTTGAGCACATTCTCGGATAAGGTGACCGAGGGCGCGAGCAGTGTGCCCGATGCAGTGGACATGATGACCGACAGCAGCGCACCATAAAAAATAACTTGCGCGATGAGCGGCAGGTGCGCCTTGACCAGTTCAGGCAGCAGCTTCTGGCTGTCCTCGGTGAGCCAATGTGCAGCCAACTGAGGGTCTATCAGGTTGGCCGAGTAGGCCATGAACAGGGGCACAGCCGCAAACAGAAAATAAGCTACACCGCCCAGCACCGTACCCCATACCGCGACGTTCTCATTCTTCGACGAGTTGGCGCGCTGAAACACGTCCTGCTGCGGGATAGAACCAAACCCCATGGTCAGCAGTCCCGAAATAAAGGCCACCATGGCCATCGCGTTCAACTCCGGCCAAAAGTGAAACTTGTCGTTTGCAACAGCGTGTTGAATCACGGGCGTGACACCGCCCGTCATGTCCGCGAGGAGCCAAGAGATGTAGATCAACCCGATGACGATGACAATCATCTGCACGAAGGTGGTCAGCGCCACTGACCACATCCCCCCATACAGTGTGTATAGAAGCACGACACTCGCACCAATGAGGATGCCCTGCGCCTGCGTGATGCTGCCGTCCGACAGCACGTTGAATACCAGCCCCAGCGCGGTGACCTGTGCCGACACCCAGCCCAGATAGGACAGCGCGATGGCGATACCGGCGATAACTTCGACCTTGTGCCCGAAACGCTGGCGATAGAAGTCGCCGATGGTGAGCAAATTCATGCGGTACAACTTGCGAGCAAAGAACAGGCCGAACAGTACCAAACACAGCGAGGCACCGAAGGGGTCTGAGATCAGCCCGCCCATGTCCTCTTCCATGAAAGTGGCGGGGATACCCAGCACCGTCTCCGCGCCAAACCAAGTGGCGAACACCATCGCCAATACGATGTACATCGGTAGTGAGCGCCCTGCGGTGATGTAGTCGCGTGCATTGTGCACCTTGGTGGCGGCATACATGCCGATACCGATGGATAGGACGAGATACAGGATGACGAAACCGACCAGCATGAGAAAGCCTCGCGCGAATTAAAAACGACGAGGATTCTAGCAGTCTTGTCTAAGATGCAAAAAGGCTCCCGCAGGAGCCTTTTTTACGAACTGAAACGAAATACTTATAGCTCTTTAGCGTGTGCAGCCAAATATTTGGCAACGCCTTCAGTGGAAGCCCCCATCCCAGCTTTACCTTTGCTCCAACCAGCGGGGCAGACTTCGCCGTGTTCTTCGGTGAATTGCAATGCATCAACCATACGTAGCATCTCGTCGATGTTACGACCCAGCGGCAGATTGTTCACCACTTGATGTTGCACCACGCCAGCGCGGTCAATCAGGAAAGAGCCACGGAATGCCACACCGCCGTCGGCCTCCACGTCGTATGCCTTGCAGATTTCGTGTTTGATGTCAGCCACCAGCGTGTATTTCACTTGGCCGATACCGCCGTTGTTGACGGGGGTGTTTTTCCAAGCCAGATGGGTGAAGTGGGAGTCAATAGACACTCCAATAACTTCCACGTTGCGCTTCTTGAATTCTTCCAAACGGTGATCGAACGCGATGATTTCGGATGGACACACGAAAGTGAAATCCAGCGGGTAGAAATACACGACTGCGTATTTACCTGCGATGGCTTTCTTCAGATTAAAGGATTCGTTAATCTCGTTGTTGCCCATGACGGCAACCGCGTTGAAATCGGGGGCTTGCTTACCTACGAGTACGGCCATGATTTTCTCCTGATATTGATGAGGTTTTGAAACTTGACTGAAAAACTAGGGTTTGGATTTTGCCAGATGCGGCGCGACTGTCAACCTATTGATGAAAATTTTGGCTCGACTACTCGCTTGCACCGATAGCAGGACGAACCAACATTGCGAATAGCGCTTGCACAATCACAGCAACACCAATATACAACGCCATCACAGCAACGTAAGAGCCGTAGTACTGCGATACGCGAGAGACATATTCAACGACACTCATGCTGTCGAAGTAACCCGCCAATAGATAAAAGCTGACGTTCGCGATAACAAAAGCCGCACTACCTGCTCCCGCCGCAGTCAACGCTAACCCTGCCAACCCTTTTGCAGATAAGTCATGCTTTGGCGTGAACCAGCGACCGACGAACCACAACGCCGCATAAGCAAACACCATGAAACCGTAAGCCGAGGTCACACAATAGGCGCTGATGCCCTGAAAATTGATCGCGTAAAAATC
>JAVHQF010000096.1:0-3716 GCA_036170995.1 Sideroxydans sp.
AGCAATCACAGCTTCCCTATCACAGCTGATGAGACCATCCTCGAAGCCGCGTTGGAGCACGGATATGTGATGCCATACAGCTGTCGCAACGGCGCATGCGGATCGTGCAAGGGTAAGGTGCTGGAAGGTAGCGTTGATTACGGTGATGCCCAAGCTTATACCTTGTCGGAAGCAGACAAAGCGGCGGGTCTAGCTTTGTTCTGTTGTGCCAAGCCGCTCTCTAATCTAGTCATCGAAAGCCATGAAGTGAGGCGCGTGCAAGACATCCCAGTCAAGATGTTGCCTTGCCGCGTGGAGAAGATGCACAAGGTGGCGCATGACGTCATGGTGATCACGCTGAAGTTGCCCGCTAACGAGCGCCTGCAATTCCTTGCAGGCCAGTACATTGAGATTTTGCAGAAAGATGACAAGCCGCGCGCTTTCTCATTGGCTAATGCACCGCATGACGATGCTGTGCTGGAGTTGCACATCCGCAACATTGCGGGCGGCACCTTCACGCATCACGTGTTCAACACCATGAAAGAGCGCGACATCATGCGCATCAAGGGGCCATTGGGTGGGTTCTTCCTGCGCGAGGATTCAGATAAGCCCATCGTGTTAGTGGCGAGCGGTACGGGGTTTGCCCCTGTAAAGGCAATCATCGAGCACGCCATCAAGATTGGTTTCAAGCGTGAGATGCATTTCTACTGGGGCGTGCGCAAAGCATCAGACCTCTACATGCTGGACAAGATACAGGTCTGGGAAATGGAACACGGCATCAAGTTCACGCCCGTGGTTTCGGATGAGCAGTGGAGCGGCCGTACTGGTTTTGTGCATCAAGCCGTACTGGAGGACTTCAAGGACTTGTCCAACTATGCGGTGTACGCCTGCGGTGCACCCGTGGTGGTGGAAGCAGCGCATCGCGATTTCACTACGCAACGCGGCTTGTCCAATGATGCGTTCTACTCCGATGCGTTCACCTTTGTCCCCAAGACTTAACGCGTGAACGATTCTTTCCACCAATCAGGGAAGGCAGCCACGACTTCGCCTGATTGGTAGAGCGCATTGGCGATGTTCAAGGCATCCAATCCAGGCGCGGTCTTGAATACGAAGATGTTGCTACCGATCTCCAATTTTTTGACCAACTCCAATTTGTGCGCGGCTATCCAGCTGTTGGCTGTTGCCGCATTCCATTGCGGATTCAGATACACGATGATGTTGCCTGGCAAGGCGCGCATCGCCCCTGAGTTGGATGCACTGTCGTGGAATACGGGGGAATATCTGCCGACAGGATTGCTGATTGCAAACCCTTTTACTGAGGTACTTGCTGGGGTTTGCACCTGCCACAAGCGAATGCCACGTTGACTCTGCTTCAGCGGTAGCAACTGCGCCTTGGCATCAATCCCCTTTGTTACCTGTGAACTTTGCACACTCGGATTGAACTCGGCGACGACATTGGGATTCAACCAGATTGTCTGCGCTTGCGTGCCGTCATACCAAGTGTAAGACTGGGTCAACGTGGCGTCTGATTTTGCAGGCGCTTGTTTTGAGGGCACTGCGCTACAGGCGCTCAGCGACATGATGCTCGCAAAGATCAGCAACAGGCTGGGGGCTAACTTCAGTTGGGTGTTCATCACATTCGCTCCTATTTTGATGTGGGATATCAATGCCCGTAGAACTTCAGCTTCCAAGATTGGAAAGTACCAATATCGTTAAGGCTCAAATCTTTTACCGTCAGCGTCCAGGTGCCGTCAGCAACTTCGCCCAGATGCACGGCGCTACCAAATACCCAGCTGTTATAAGCGGTACATTGGTTAGCTTCGCAGGTATGTTTTTTTGCTAACTGACTGATCGAACCTGAGGGGCTGGTGAGTGTGATGTCGAGGTCGCCTGCGTAGGTGTGGTCGGCGGCACTGAAGGTGATCTCAACCCATTCGAGGCTGGCGATTCCACTACTTGTGACGGTGATCGGGTTACTCACCCCTGTCGTGTTGTTGTCTGGAATGGCAAGCGCAGGGGAGGCGAGTACGGTGGTGTACGGCGTCTTTTCTGCGGCAACATTTGTCCATCCCAGCGCGGCCGTCACAGCGGCAGCGGCATCTACCACGCCGAATCCGTAGTTGTGGTTAAAGTAGTATTGTGGAGAACCCCCATTGAGTATCCAGCCTGTATCCGTGGCGTTGCACGGATTGCTCGCATTACTGCAAACACCTAGGTCGTTGGCACGTGCCGTCTGCGCCAAGATGATGCGCACATCACGCCAAGTGAGATTGGGATTTGCAGCCAACATCAGCGCGACCACGCCCGAAACCATCGGCGTGGCAGATGACGTGCCATTCATGCATTTCGTGTAGTTGGTGTTGGCGTAGTCACCAGCGCCGTTGGTGTTGTGTCCCAGCCCACCTTTGCGATCAGTGGTGGTGATGGTGTGGCTAGTACAAAACTCACCGCCGGGTGCGCTAACCCAAACGTTCGCCCCCTGTTCTGAATAGCTCGCCAAAGTACCTTGATCATTGACGGCGCCCACTGCCATCACGCCACGGTAATTAGCCTGTCCATCGTAGTTGGAATTATCAACGCAAGCGGCGCAGGTCGCAGAGCCAGCCGCACCATTACCTGCTGCCCATACATACACTGTTCCTTTGCCGCCTCGGCCAGAGGCCAACCCTGTGTCAATGGCAGTGCGCCACAAAGAAGTGCTCGCAATCACAGTGCCCGTTCCATCTTTCGGTCCCCAGCTATTGCTTGATACATCAACGTTCGCGCCATTGCGCGTCATAGCATCAGCTTCATTGCTGATGGTTTGATTGCCTAACAATGCGTAGCCCAACAAAGTAGCGCGCGGCGCAACACCGCGCCCGCCCAAACCATTCAAGTCGCGTGCGGCGGCAATGCCTGCAACAGCCGTGCCGTGACCTGCTGCGGTATTGGCGGCATCGGCAGTGGAATCATTGGTTCCTGTTAAATAGTTGTAGTTGAGTGTATTGGCCGCCAGATTGCTGGCAAGGTCTTCATGCGCCATCTCCAAATCTTCATCCACAATAGCGATGCGTACGCCAGCTCCTTTGCTGATGCTCCAAGCACTAGACACATTAATGTCTTCACCGCCTTTAGCTAAGACACCCGTTGCGCCCTTTTGGCTGGTGTTGAACAAGTGCCATTGATCGGCAAACAAAGGATCGCTACCCGTAGTGAGTGTAACTGGGGTTGCACTCACTTCAGTTGAAGCTACGCTCTCGCCCCCCGCGCCCACAGCGGTTACCACGTAGTAATACTTTGTGCCATTGCTGAGGCCAGTATGTGCCTGTGGTGTCGAGCTGACCGCTAGTTTCGCGCCATTCGATTTATTGACTCCTGGCACGGTGGCCCAATAGATGTTGTAAGCCGTCGCGCCCGCGACTGGGTTGCCATCGAGCAACACATAGCCGTCACCCGCCGTCGCTGCCACGCCCGTTGGCGCAGTGGGGGGTGGCGTTGGGGGAGTGGGTGCGCTGGAACCCCCACCACAAGAGACTAATGTGATGCCGAGCGCGACAACCGAAAGCAGGCGTACATACATGGCTAATCTCGTTATTTAGGTTCATCCGGGTTTTGCGTGGGTCAAGGCCGGATTAACCAGTGGATCAAAAAATTTAGTTACCTCACCAAGTGCTGCCCCACCCTAATCCCTCCCCTGGTGGGCTAACCAGCCACTTGCCAGCTTGCTGGCTTAGTGGATTGGCTAGGAGTTTCAGCAG
>JAVHQF010000097.1:0-1793 GCA_036170995.1 Sideroxydans sp.
CTGATCAAACCGGCGCGACGATGCAAGTTTGTCGCCCATGGACACCTGCACCGCCGAAAAAGCCGGGTTCGAGGTCTGCTAGCTCCATGGTATCCAGCAAAGCCGGCGTAGCCCTGGTTTGAACCATACGGTTCCCCTTCTTCGGTTGCGATTCGTCAGCGCAGAAAACCGGGAACACGTTTCGCAGTTGGGAAATATATTCCTACGCTGGCCAGGCACATTGATCTATATCAACGAAGAATATCGTCGCAAACGGGTAGTTTCGGCGGGCGGATTGCCTCCGATAGCGTAGATGACCGTATCAGGCGACGTGTGGTCGGTCATTCATCAAGTCTGACATGGAAGCGTTTGGCCTTCATTTCGAAGCGGGGCAGGGCGTGGTGTTCGACGTGATGCACGCGCGGACGAAATGCCAGTATCGAATCAATCCTGATGGCGATTTCCTGTACCACGGTAGGATCGGCTCCCTCGCAGAGTTCCACTTCAATGTCCATTTCATCCATCTGCTTGACCTTGTTCACGGTGATGCGAAACTCTTCGACTTGGGGAAATTTGCGGATGATGTTTTCCACTCCAGCGGGAAAGACGTTCACACCGCGCACCGTCACCATGTCGTCGGCGCGACCCAAGATGCCTCCTTCGAAGCGCAGGAAGCTGCGACCACAATCGCAGCGGTCGAGATTCATCCGCACCAGATCGCCGGTACGATAGCGGATCACCGGAAAGCCCCAGCGTCCGAGGTTGGTGATCACCAGTTCGCCGCGTTGCCCCGTCGAAACGGTTTCGCCGGTCAAAGGATTAATCACTTCGGCAATGTATTCGCTTTCGATCAGGTGCGTGCCGCCGGGTTGCATGTGGCATTCGAAGGAATGCGCGCCGACTTCTGAAGCGCCGGCGTGATCGAAGCATTTGGCGTTCCACGCGGCTTCGATGCGCTGCTTGGTTGCCGGGATGTTGGCACCCGGTTCGCCGGCATGTACCGTAGCCTTCATGGGGATCGAGCGGATGTCGAAGCCGACATCGCGCGCCACCTCTGCCAGTCGCAGCGCGTAGGTCGGCGTGCAGCACAGCACCGTTGCGCCCACTTCGCGCATCAACTCCAGGCGTTGCTGCGAATCGCGCCCGCCGCCGGGAATCATCACCGCGCCGATCTTGCGCGCGCCTTCGACCGCGGCCCAGAAGCCGATGAAAGGGCCAAAGGAAAACGCCATGAACAGGCGGTCTGTGGCGGTGATGCCGGCACCGGCCAGGACATGTCCCCAGCAACGCCCCCACCAGTCCCAGGATTCGTTGGTGTCCATCACCTTCAGTGGCATCCCGGTGGTACCCGATGTCTGGTGCATGCGCACGTAGGCTTCAATGGGATAGGTCAGGTTAGTGCCGAAAGGGCCGTGAGCGGCCTGGTCATCCATCAGCTCCGCTTTCTTGGTCAGGGGCAGACGGGCTAGGTCGTCGAGCGATTTGATATCTGACGGTTGAACACCAGCGGAGCGCCACTTGTTGGTGTAGAACTGGTTCCGGCCCCACAGCTCCGTCATCATCGTTTGCAGCTTGCTGAGTTGCAAGTCAGCCAGTTGTTCGCGCGGCAGCGTTTCGGTCGCTTCGTCGAAGTATGTCATGTGCTTTTTTCTGTTGTGAGGAATGAAAAGTTTTGCATCGAGTTAGAAGTTAAAGTCACACATCTCAGCGCAAATCGCCATACAGCAGTCGAAATTCATCTACAACGATTTGAGCAAATTCAGTCGTATATAGGTTCATATCTACCTCCTTGAGCCTATCCTTTTCTAACAAGC
>JAVHQF010000097.1:1893-16852 GCA_036170995.1 Sideroxydans sp.
TTAGTCTTCTCCAACATGTCGGTGCGCCCGCCGTAAGACAAAAAATCTAACCCGCATGGTGCCAGCACTGTGGGCACACCTGTTTCTACAGCAGCCATGAGGCGACTGGGCCCGGGGTCGCGATTGCCTTTGAACAAATTTTCTATGATCCCGCCCGTGCAGATGTCGAGCACTCCCCTGAAAACCCCGTCACGGATCATTTCCTCCATGGCCTTGTCGCCCTTCCCCTGAGCGTGGCAGACGATCGGCGTGAAACCGGCTGCTTCCAGCATGCCCACTGCGGCTTGAACCGCCATCTCGGCGAACCCGAATGATGAGATGGCAACGCACGGTTTGTCGCAAACGATGTTTGTCCCGTGGGTCATCTCGACCATGCCGCAAATTGCGCCCACCGCGTTGATGATTTGCGCCTTTAATAACGGGTTCATCTTCACGATATCCAGCACCGTATGGTGCATTGTGATATCTCGGGTGCCAACGTATCGATCAATATAGACTGGGTGTCCCGCCATCGGCGTTGCCATCAACTTGGGCATGCCAAACGGCAAGCGCTGCATGATTGATGTTGCGACCAGGGAGGCAGTGGCACCGCCAATGCCGATGATTCCATGGACCCGATTCTGGGTAACCAAGTCGAGAACGATAGCTGTAGCGCCCTTGATCTGGTTATTCGTGGCGGCTTCCCGGTCGGATCGATACTTTGCGCGCACAATTTCGATCGGTAGCCCGCCGCGTGCCGCAACCTCCTCGGTCGGGATATCGCCCGGAAAAGGTGGTCGTTCTTCCATGCTGAAATCCATCAGAATGGCCTCGTGGCCGCGGTCCTGGATGAGTTTCTTGACAAAGACGATTTCTTCGCCGCGAGTATCCAGATTGCAGACGATGACGATTCCCTTCTTGGCGGGCATTTTGTCGCTCCTTTCCTGTGTGCTATGCAGGTCGGTGAGTTCGCTTGTCGAACTTCATCTGGCTTTCACCTTTCGTGGCGGACGAGGTTCAGTTGAACTGACGACCGCCGTCGACAACAAGTGTTTGGCCCGTAACGAAATCGCTGGTGGGCGAAACAAAGAACAGCAGCGCTCCAATCAAGTCGTCTGTTTGTTGTGCCCTCTTTATTGCGCCTCGATTCACCCCGTACTGCGCCGCGTCTTCGATCAGTCGCAGACTGGCCTCAGTGAGCGTAAAACCAGGGGCGATAGCATTCACGCGAATACCGTAATCGCCAGCTTCCCGCGCCAGTGCCCGCGTAAGCCCTATCACACCGCCTTTTGAGGCAACGTAGTGAGCCCAGAGCGGCGAACCACTGAAAAAGGTGGCGGATGAGATATTGACGATGCTGCCACCATGTTCCCGCATATGGGGAAACACGGCTCGTGCGCAGAGCCAGGGGCCCTTCAGATTGACCGCCATTAGTGTGTCCCACTCTTTCGTCGTAATCTCGAAGAACGGCTTGCGAACGATGCTGCCATAGAGGCCGGCGTTGTTGATCAAGGCGTCAATCCGACTCCACCGCTGGACAATTGACTGGGTCATTTTCTCCACGGACACGTCGTCGGCAACGTCAACTTCGATTGCCATCCCCTCACCACCTTGTGCAACGATCTGCTCGACGGTGACTGACGCGCCACGCAGATCACAGTCCGCAACCGCGACCCGTGCGCCCCTGCCAGCCAACGCCAGAGCAAATGCCCTTCCCAAGCCGCCTCCGGCTCCCGTTACGAGCATGACTTGACTAGCCAGATTTACCTCAGACATGACCGACCTCCCCGAGTGCGTGTTCAACCTTGGACAACTCTTGGCGCGCCATTTGCCGACCGCGTTCGGTAAAAAACCAGCGGTCAATCTGATGGCCCAGCCATGGCACGTACTCCGCCAGAGGCTTGCCGAATTGAACGTGAAGATATTCGACCCCTACCGTTGTAAAACGCCACATCTTGTCTGCGTCCTTGACTATAGAATCTTCCTCCGACAGTGACTCGATGCGCGTGTCGTGCCCATCAATGATGCGGACGATCAATTCCCGCTTGCGTGGGTCATAGTTGACGGCGGTGAGTATCTCGTTGGCAATGCGCGCGCCCTCGACCTCGTGTTTGCGTCGCAACGATTCGTCCTCCACGATTGGCCCGTAAGCCCGTTTCTGATCCGCTTCGGGGATTGTTTTCCATCCAACGTCGTGCAACAGGATGGCCGGGATGACGACATCCGCGTCAACGCTCGGGTTTGACAAAAGCAATTCGTGCCCATGCAAGTAGGCCAATGGCACGTGGATGTCGTTGAACCGGGTGTTCCAGTACTCGCGTGCATGAATGTAAACGGCATAGTAAATTTCTTTCATGGGTCTTCTGTACCTGCTTGTGTGTGTTGGTGGGTCAGCCTCGTGGTGGCCTCAAAATGGCGTTCCATGCCGCATCATCGCGGCGTCGATAGATAAATAGTCTTCAACTCCAGGTACGCTTCCAGGCCGTAATGCGACTTTTCGCGGCCCAGCCCGCTCTCCTTGTAGCCGCCGAATGGCACCATGTTGTACGAGCGATGGATGTTGTTCACCCACACCGAGCCGGCTTCGAGGCTCTCGGCGGTGTCGAGTGCGACTGCCAGGTCGCTGCTGAAGATGTAGCCGGCGAGACCGAACGGTGAATCGTTCGCCATCTCGATTGCCTCGGACAATGTAGCGTAGGGCATGACGCCAACCACCGGGCCGAAGGTCTCTTCACGCATGATCTTCATTGCCTGACTGGTATCAACCAGCACCGTGGGCGGAAAGAACCAGCCGCGATCATAGTCGCCACCGCAAAGGCGCTCGCCTCCGGTCGTTAGTCTCGCACCCATGGCAAGCGCGTCCTCGACATGCGCCACGCTGGTAGCAAAAATTTTCTCATTGATCATCGGTCCCATGTCGCAACTGGGATCCAAACCATTGCCCACTTTGAGTGCCGCCGCAGCGCGGGCAAAGCGATCAATGAACGGCTGATAGATATCGCGATCGACATAGATACGGTTGACTCGATAACAGAACTGGCCGCTGTTAGCAAAGGAATGCCTCACCAGCGCTGCAACCGCGACGTCGAGATTTGCGTCGCGACACACGATCGCTGGTGACTGTCCTCCCATCTCCAGTGTGAGCCGCTTATTGGTCGCAGAAGCCATGGCCGCGATCCGTTTACCCGCCGGACTACTGCCTGTGAAACCTATTTTTCTGGGAATTGGATGCTCTACCAGCGCCCGACCCAACTCCGATCCGGAACCTGTAATCGCGTTGAATACGCCGGGTGGATAGCCAACTTGATGAAATAGTTCGGCCAGAAGAAGCGTGGTGAGCGGGGTATCGGATGCCGGCTTAGCGACAACCGTACAGCCGGTCATCAACGCCGCACCCAACTTGAAGGTGAGCAGCGTGACGGGGTAGTTGAATGGCGCAATGGCGACCACCACACCCACGGGCTCCTTGACGACCAGAACCCGCTCGTTCTCCTCGTTGATCATCGGTATCTCGCCGCGCAGCCGAAGACCTTCCTCGGCGAAGTAGTCGAGCAGATCGGCGGATCGTTCGATTTCGCTTTTCGATCCGGCGAGCGGCCGCCCCAATTCCAAAGTCAGCAGGTGAGCGAATTCGTGGACCCTCTCTCGCAGTCGATTCGCGGCCGCGTGTTGCAGTTTGGCGCGACCGGCCATGGAAAACTTGCGCCATTTCTTGAAGGCGCTCGCCGCCGAGGCAATCGCTTGATCGGCATCTGCGGCATTCCCCATGGGTACGGCATCAATCAGCTCGCCGGTCGCCGGGTTGAACACCGACATCGTCCGCGCTGTTATCGCGGGTAGCCATTTGCCATCAATAAAAAAGTCCATGTCTTTCCTTTGGGCGACAGCGCCGCCATTCGCCCGCTGTTGGTGTTAAAAGCTCGCCAGCATCTCCTTCACAAAAATGGGCAGGTTGATGCGGCCAGTGGCTGCCAGGATCCTGCTGTGGCGATCCGTTACGTAGAGTTAGCTTTAGCATTACGCGTCCCGAGTGCTCACCGGCGAAATAGCATCGCCATCTGGTCCACGATGTAATCGGCATCTGCTTCCTTGCGTTTCGCGGTGAATTTGGCTGGACGAGCCTGCACCCAGATGACATTCTCTGGGAATGGCAAGTCCCGATCCACTACCCACTCCATGTCTTGCGGCATGCCGAAATGTTTCTCAACACTCAGCGCGATACGGACCAGCTCTTGAATTTCCTCGTCCTCAAGGCAGGCAATATCCTGCTGGTGCAGAGGGACATCCGCCTTGATGGTGCCACTGCCGGTCGAGACGACATACCTTGTCTTCTTGCTTACTTTACGTTCGATGGCCCGGGTTGCCTTGTTCACGATGAAATTGTCCGGCGTGATATCGCCGCTTACCACGCTCTCGCCTAAACCCCAATTCCCTTCGATGACCACGTGATCCACGTCGCCGGTGGTCGGAACAACTGTCAGGATGACACCGGCGCTCTTGGCGTTAACCATTTTGATTACGGCAACGCCAATGGGTGCCTTGTCCACGGGCATGCCTTTTTCCAGCCGAAAGGCGATGGCGCGCGTATTGAACGTGCTCTGCCATACCTCGAGCACCCGACGCGTCACCTCTGAGCTTCCGCGAACGTGAAGGTAGGTTTCCATCTGGCCGGGCATGCTCACTGCACCGCTCGAGCGAACCGCCACGGACAAATCCGCTTCGCCGCAACGGGTGGAAAGCGCCTCGTAGTTCTTCTCGATTTCGGCGGCCATATCCGCAGGCAGCGGTGTGGCCGCAATCAAGTCCCTGGCGACCCGACTGGCATCCATCTGCTTCTGAATACTCTTCTTCAGATCCTCGCCTTGGGAGGCAAAGTAGGTTTCGATGCGCTTGCCAAGTCCGGTCACTTGCATGTATTTCTCGAAACCGTCCACTGAAATCGCAAAGCCCGGCGGCACACGCATTCCAAGGCTGGTCATTGTTCCCAGGCTGGCGCACTTTCTCCCGACGATGTTGATGTGCTCCTGCCCAAGTTCTTCCACCGCATATATCCATTTCTTTGCCATCGTTAGTCTCCTGCTTGTTGCCAAAATTCTGGCGGGCCGTCTTCGCGGCCCGCCGATTCGTGCTTATTTGTCGAGTATGTAGAGCGCGCCCATGTTGGCGTCCACCCGGATCCGCTGGCCGGTTTTGATTTGCTGTGTTCCGACGAATACGTTCATCAGCACCGGGATGCCATATTCGCGTCCCACGATTGCCGCGTGCGAGAGCGACGCACCCCGATCCACAACCACTGCCTTGATGAACGAAAACACCGGCGTCCAACTTGGCGAGGTAGTTGCCGCGACCAAAATCTCACCGGGCTGAACGTCGGCGAGTTGGTCCTCGCTGAGGATCACTCGCGCCAGCCCCTCCGCTACGCCCGGCGAACCACAGGTACCGTGCAGGTCGGCGTTAAGTTCCGGCCTCACGACCGGCATGGCACCCACCACCACCTTCAGAGCAATCGGGTCATTGGACTTCACCAGCACACCCATTGCCTGGTCCATGTCAAAGCCTTCTTTAAGTATCACCGGGGGGTTCGGCGTCTTGCACCACTCCTGCCAGTCGGCACGCCTGCTTGCGACGATCGGCCGCAGATTGAACTGATCCGGGTTGATGGCCGCCTTGCGAATCTCGTCCGGAATGATGAAAAAGATGTCTTCCACGGAATCGATGGCACCGCCACGGACAAGCCGACCAGCGATAGCCAGCGCCGAACGACGCATCATGGCATGGGTATACAGGTCGAGGTAGTGGTCATGCTCCTCGCTGAATGACCCCGATTTCTGCGCCAGGCGCAGGAGCGTAGTGAACCATCCGCGCTGCTCTGGTGCCACTTTAGCGAGGACCTCCTTCTCGGCAGCCTCTCGTTCCTTACTGACCTTTGCCCGTTCATCCTCGAGGTTAAAGCCACCGCCCTTCACCAGGAACTGCTTCAGGTTCGTCAGGGGAGGTGTGGGATCCTCGATCCAGGTCGGCATGTTCATCTCGGACATGCGCTGCATGCGCCAGCCGTCCTCATTGAGGAAGGCACGGAATGACTCCATGAACCCGTGTCCGTTCGGTGCCGCTTCAATATTGGCCGCGATATCCTTGGGCTCGCTGCGCAGGATGATGTCCGCCAACCCGAGCTTGGTCGCCTTCTGGGAGAAGCCCCAGATTGTCTTGTCGACCTGGAGAACCTTGTTGTCGAAGCCGGTAATGAGTTTGTGGAAGAGCGGATTGGTGTCGTCGATCCCCAACAGTTCTCGACACATGTTTTCAAACAGAATATAGGCTGTATAGGTGCCATACATCATGTACATATGGACTTCCCACATGCGTCGGCACACATTGATCGTCTGTTCAAAATTGGCAAGTACCTCGATGTTGCTGACCTTGTCGAGATCGAGCTTCTTCAGACCTTCGTACAGACCAAGAATCTCTTGGAGCTGGCTGTGCCAGAGGCCGTCGTAGTCCTCAATAAATGGCCGGATCGCGATCTTGAAACGCTGCTCGCGCACCTTCTGCTCCGCCTCGGTTTTCACCAGCAGCAACGTCAGATACCCGCCGCCATTCTTGAATCTCCAGTCCCATCCCTTGACGGTCGGCAGCGAAAGCGTTTCGGCACCGTACTGCATGCCGTGTCGGCAGAAGTTGATCCAGAACCAGCCGAATAGTGGTGTCCATGGCGGAACTGAATGGGTTCCGTCAAGAAACCATGCGGGCGATTGGGCTAGGTCGGCCTCCTCGTCAAATTCAAAACCTGGAACCGCGGCCGAAAGTTTTACCGCTTGACGTTGTACATTGGCATTCATCATTGCTCATCCTCTTTTAGTTTGTTTCAAATTTCAGCACGTTGGTTTTAGCCTTCGCGCTGGCGTCTCCAACAACCGCGATACAAAGTAGTGCTTCTGGTGGGGAAGCTGTCTCATTTGTGCGAATATGCGCGTATCGCTTGGCCTATCGGATTGGTTTGTTCAACTCCTCGAACTAATTCTTTTTGCATAAAATACTGTCAACCTCTTCACGATCAATTGAAGACTTTGCGCATTTGGTACATACTTGGAGAATTCTCGGTTTATCAGACAAACTAATCAATGCTATCGAAAATATCCATTACTCGCAATGCTTCCTTGGTCAAGACGATCGTTCATGAGATTGCTCGATTGGTGGCCATTGGCAAAATCAGGCCGGGCGACAAATTTTCTTCCGAGAGCGTGCTGGCAGAGCAATTGGGGGTTGGCCGCTCGTCGCTTCGCGAGGCTTTCCGTGTCTTCCAGATTCTTGGTGTGACCGAGGCGAAGCCGGGTCGTGGAACTATTCTGGTCAATACTGCGCCACTGTTTGCGCTGACGGACTGGTCCGAATTTACCAGTACAGATCTGATCAATGACATTGTTGAGGCGCGTCTCGCGCTTGAGCCCTTGATTGCGGCGATGGCGGCAAAGCGAGCGGATGCGGTAAGCATTCGTCGCATCGAGAACACAATTGAGGCGGGCCGCCGAGCGATTGGCAACGAGGCCGCCAGCATCCAAACCTCGCTGGATTTTCATACTGCGGTCGCCGATGCCAGCGGCAATCAGACGCTCCAGCTTACGACACGCCTGTTGCGCAGCCTCTACTTCGAATCGACGCGGTTCTCGCGTCGACAGCCAGAGAGCTACGAGACACTGTTGCTGGATCATCAGAAAATCTTCACCGCGATCCGCGATCACGATCCGAAAGCGGCCCGGGCCGCCAGCGAAAAACATATGCGGCATGGTCTCAAGATGGTTCTCGATGTCACCAAAAAGAGTGATTCCGACACCAAGACAACAAAACCTGTTGGGCACAAAATCATTGCACGACAGCCTCGCAAAACCTGAGGGACACGACCGCGCCCGTACGGCATCGACTGTGCCCGTCCGGTGATTTAATATCACGACGCGGCTCACGAAACCACCTCCGCAGCGACGTAGTGCATCGACTGGTCGAGGACTTCAGCGATATCGAGTACTTGCTGCATCGGCACCCGGTCGTTTTCCTGCCGTGCCACCGCCTTGCAGCCGTCCTCCAGCATCAGCAGGCAAAACGGGCAGGCGGTGGCGACCACCGGAGCTTGCGTTTCGCGCGCCTGAGCGGCACGGATGACGTTGACACGCCTGTCGGGTGGCTCGATCGCGAACGCGCGTGCGCCGCCACCCCCGCAACAAAACGACTGTCCCTGGGAGCGCTCCATTTCGGCAATCGTGGCACCCGCTGCCGAGAGAACCGAACGAGGCGCATCGAATTCGCCGTTGTAGCGACCGAGATAGCATGGATCGTGGAATGTGATGGTGCCCAGCTCGCTCTGCTGCAGCCGTGGCAGGCGACCACTCTGAATCAACTCCGACAGTAACTGGGTGTGATGCATAACCTTGTACACACCGCCGAAATCTGGATATTCATTTTTCAGCGTGTTAAAGCAATGGGGACAAATGCTGACTATTTGTTTGAAAGTGCGAGCGTTGAGCGTCTCGACATTGGCCGTGGCCTGCATCTGGAACAGGTAGTCATTACCCGCGCGACGCGCCACGTCGCCCGTGCACTTTTCGTCATCGCCGAGGATCGCGAAATCAATCTTTGCTGCGCGTAGCAATCGCACCAGGGAACGCACAACCTTTTGCGCTCGCGCGTCCAGCGCCGCAGTGCAGCCAACCCACAACAGCGTATCGGTTGTCTCTCCGGGCTTAAGAATGCGAACATCAAGATCATGGCACCAGTCCAGACGGGAGAATCGAGTGCCCGCCCAGGGATGGCCACGCTGCTCTATCGACAACATCGCGCCAGAGATTCCATCGGGAATGCTGCCAACCTCCATCGACAAATGCCGACGCATATCGATGATCTTGGGCACGTGTTCGATGAACAGCGGACACGCCTCCATGCAAGCGCGGCAGGTGGTGCATGACCAGATTGTTTCTTCCGTGACCACGCCGCCGATCAATGTGCCGCCGAGTTTTTCCAGGAGATGGTCGCGCAAATTCATGATCAATAACTTCGGGTTCAGCGGTTTACCCGAAGCGTAGGCTGGGCACATTTCCTGACAACGCCCGCATTCGGTGCAGGCGTAGAGATCGAGTATTTGCTTGCGGCCGAGCTGACCTATTTCAGAAAGGCCGAGCTTCAACTGTTCGAGATCGGGTGTGATGAGGCGGCCCGCCGGTTGGAGGTCGCGCAAATAGACATTTGGAATGCCAACGAACACATGGAGATGCTTCGATCCCGGGAGGTACACGAGGAAAACAAGAATGGCCAACATATGAAACCATGCGAACGCTGTGGCACCCGCTTCGGCGACTGGCCTTGTCATACCCGCCGAATGAAGCATCGTCGCCAGCAGCGCACTGATCGGTCGCCATGGCGCCGAAGGATCATCAGCACCTAGTTGGCAGGCATTGCGCAAGAGCATGCTGATCACAATTGTCGCTATCAGGCTGAGAATGATCGCGGCATCGCCTTCGTTGGAGCCCTCGAAGCGTGTTGGCCTCAAGACAACGCGTTGAAACGCCGCCATAGTGACGGCGATCAGCAACAGTACCGCGAAAATATCCTGTCCGAGGGCGATCCAGGTCGAACCACCCATCGTCTCAAGTGCAAACAGTGGTGAAACACCTTCGCCAAATATTTGCAAAACGGCCGTCATCAGAAAAAGAAATCCGAAAAACATCATCAGGTGCAAGAGCCCGGAATAGGGCTTTCGCATGAGCCGTGCATGGCACAGTATATTGACCACGATGCCCCATGCACGCGGTGCGAACGGCCACAAACGCGCCTCCGTCGGCGCGACCAGCAGCGGACGCGCAAGGCGTTCGAAACGCAAACCCGCCCAGACCAGCATCGCCAGAACGACGACGAAACGTAAGGCGATTTCGATGGTCATTTCAGTACATCAGCAGAGGGGTCATACAACACGTTCGGCCAGCTTGTCGCGGAATGCCGGCATGACTTCTTTCCAGTCGCCAACGACGCCGTAATTGGCAATGCCGAAGATCGGCGCCGATGCATCGCTATTGACGGCGACGATCACCTGCGAAGACGAACAACCGACCAGATGCTGAATCGCGCCTGAAATGCCGACTGCGATATACAAATCGGGCGCAATGGTCTTGCCAGTCAGGCCGACCTGGAGGGCTTGTTGCACCCAACCGGAATCAACCGCAACCCGCGACGCACCAACCGCCCCTCCCACGAGATCAGCAATTTCGCGCAGCAAAGCGAAGGGCTCCGGGCCGCCGAGGCCGCCGCCACCGGCGATGACGGTCTTCGCACGATCAACGCTGATGCCTTCGATGGCAACGCGCTTGGGCGCTTCGCACGCTGTCGCCAGCGGCGGCGGCTCGAAAGCGTGTCGCACGGGTTCAACAATCTGGGGGGTCGTGGCGGCCTCAGCCGACGCAAAAGCACGCGGACGCGGTACCACGACCCAGGGGCCGGCACCCGCGCGCACTGTCGCGACAACTGCACCGCCCGAAACGGGCCGCAAGCCTTTCAATCCGCCATCGGCTGTCGCTTCGATCTGGGTCACATCCTGCACCAACTGCCAGCGACAATGAACCGCCAGGCGCGCCGCCATTTCGGTGCCAAGAATGGTGCATGGCACGATCACCATCCGCGGCGCCAGTTCGCTACACAACTGGATCAACGCGGCGGCATATGCCTCGGGCCACGGATCGGTCAAACGATCGTCCTCCATCATGTGCAGCGCTTCGACACCGATTGCTGCCGCCTGACGCGCCGGTTCAGCCACATTCGCGCCGATGACGGCAATACTAATTCCACCCGAACCCGCTGCGGACAGGGCTTTGGCCACTGTCGCAAGCTCCCAGAACTCCGGTCGCAATTCGCCTGCATCGACTTCGGCGACAATCAAAATGCCTGTCATGGTTGGCGCTCCCCGCCGAGGCGAATCACCCCGGCCTGCAATAGTGTTTCCGCCAGACACGAGCCCAAGCTCGGCCCATCTGCGGCCTCAATAAAAGTACAACTTCGCCCATTGACGGGAATCGCCAGATCAACTACCTCTGGCGCATGCGCCGCAGTAGCAAAATCGGTGAGTTCGGTCAGCGCGATTTGGCGCGGCCGCTTGCGTGCCGCCGCCAGACGCGCCGCGACATTGGGCATTCGCAACGCGCCAAGTTCGCTCGTCACCGTCACCAACGCAGGCATATCCGCCTTCATCACCATCGTGCCGTCGGCAAGCACGCGTTCAATCTCGACCCGCTTTCCATCGGATATACCTACGCGCTTGGCTAGGGTGAGTAGCGGCAGCGCCAACAGGTCGGCGAGGATGAAGGGCGTTAGCGCATTGTCCCAGTCGGAACCTTGCCGTCCGCAAATGACAAGGTCAGCACCTCCGATCTGGCGGATGGCGGCGGCCAAGGCCGAGGCGATCGGATAAGGATCCCAAGTGTCGAGAGATGGATCCTGCACCAGGATCAACTGATCGGCACCAACCGCCAATGATCGTTTCATCACGTCGGTGTTGAAATGACCACCGGCAGCAAGACAGACAATCTCAATATCCTTGTTCGCTTCTCTCAGACGCAGCGCTGCCTCAAGCCCTTGCTCATCAAACCCGTTGATCACCGGTGGAGCGCTTAGGTTGACACGAATTTTCTTTTCAGCCTGATCGAGCGCCAGTGCCGATGCCGGAGTCAGTGGATCGATAACCTGCTTGAGGCAAACGATGATGCGCATTCTTCTCTCCCCTCGTTAGTATTCACGTCCGGCCTGTTCCCATAAGCGCGGCAATGAGAAATCCTGGGCAATAATTTTGTAGGCGATATAGCTTGATCCGCGACCGATGCCGCCTGCTGAATGCAGGTTGGACGAGCACATGTAGAGATTCTTGATGGGCGTGCGAAACCCGGACAACTCCGGAGTTGGCCGGAAGCGGGTCAGTTGCGAGGCAAACATTGAGCCTTCGGTCCAGCCACCTTCGATCATGTCGGGCTTGCCAGCCTGCACATCGTATGGGCCATAGATGCGCACGCCAATGATGTTGTCCTTCGTCATGTTCGGTGCGTACTTGCACCATTCCTCGAGTGCGCGGTCGGTGAACTCCTGCTTGATGCGTCCCCAGTCGCGCCCCGAGAACAGTCGCGCCGGTGCCGTGAAATCCTCGATCAGGATCGTGTGCTTGCCTTCCGGCGCGCGGGTTTTATCCCAGATACTGTCAGGCGCTGTGAGGATGTAGGGTTGCTGCGAATAACCCAGCAGGAAGATATCGTGTTGATATTTGCTGGCCAGATAGTCCGGGTCCTTGGCACCCGTGTACAGACGCGGCTGCGTCCCGACGCCCGGATTGATGTTGTCGGCGGTGTACTTGGGCAATTCGTGCATGGCCACATTGCCCCAGAAGATTTGACCGCGGTCGTAATGAATGTTCTTGATCCGATGCAAGAGCCGGTCGCCGATCTCGTGTTTGCGCAGCAGGCGCAGGAAAGTCTGTGGCACACCGAGATCAGAAATCACCAGCGGTGCCTTGATGGCACCGCCGCGCGTGAGTTTCACGCCAACCGCACTGCCGTTCTCGACCATGATCTCATCGACCTCGTGACCGGTGAAATGCGAGACACCCAGCTTTTTGCCTGCCTTCACCAGCGCGTCGGTGATCGACTGGGTGCCACCCTTGACGATCGCCGCCGGTTCGAATGACAGCACCAGACCCATGACATGAATCAGATTCATCAGCCCCATCGGGTCGTCTGGAAAACAGCCGTTGGAGGTCGGGCAGGCCCGCATGAATAAAGTGCGAAGTTCAGGGCTTTCAAAGAAATCGTAGGCACACTGACGCACCGACATGAACTGGTGCACCGGCTCGATCCCGCTGTCGGGGATACGGCATAGTTCTTCCAGCGCATCCGGAGTACCCCAGGGTGTCGGCGCGGTGAATCGATTCAAATGGAAGGCCTTTTTCCAGTACTTCTTGTACTGATCAAACAAGCGCAAATACATATCGGCATCGCGCTGGGAGAACGCCTTGATCTGATCGTAGGTCTTGCGAACGTTGTCAGGTGCCTCTTCGGTTCGGCCAGTCTTGGGGTCGACGACCCGAAAGGCTGAATAGCCGATGAAGCTCGAACCATCCTCGAAGATCATGCCCTCGTTTTGTTCCGGAAAGACATATTCAAGTCCCTCTTCTCGAAGGTTGAAATCCGCATAAGCGGGATGACCATAAAAACGGGTGAAATGTGCGTGTGGATTCTGCCGGAATCCGGGGGCTGGTGCCTCCTCGCTGACCGCTCCTCCGCCAAGCCCGGTTTGCCCTTCCAGTACCGCTACCTGCAATCCCGCTCTGGCGAGATAACAAGAAATGATGGTCGCGTGATGCCCTCCGCCAATTACTATGGCGTCATACGATGCGTCTGCCATTTTCGCTCCTCTTGATAAAATTTGAATCGATAAAATTACCGTCTGATCATCGGATCATCAGACAAACTTTAACAGATGGCTGGCAGTGTGCAACGTGTGAGTGACACTATTGTTCGACGGCGTAACTAATTAGCAACAATTTTTAACCAAACTCACATGGTGAGCCTGCCGGGGCCTACTCTGCCCCATCGCCCATTTTCCAGGGTTCAGAGCAGCATCACGGTCATGAATCGCATTCTTGGATTTCCGCTGCTGGTCGATTCCCGAAATTGGTTTTGACGAATTCAACTGCGCATTGTTGACGGTCGGCCGTTGGACGCTAATGTTGGGTTTGGAGGAGGCAGATTAAATAATTGATTATTCCAGCTCCGATGCCATTCACCTTTTGGGTGACAGCGCTACACACTCGATTGAACCACTGACAACGCGCCCGGGGTCGTTGCTCCGCCTCGCAGGCATTAGCCTGCAGCGTTGTCGCGTCTACCCGGACACGCCGCCAGCGGCCCACTCGGGCGCGTCCAACTGCCGGATTTAGGTTTAATCGGCAGCCAACTGAGGCAAGTAGTCTGTCACCAGCGCGGTAACAATCGCGGCTTGCAGGGCATCTTTGCCGCGCTTGTTGGCATCCCTGGCCGTTTGCTGGGACAGTTCCAGCTTGATTCGGGCAAAATCAAGCGGATGCACGGTTCGCATCAGCGCCATCTCCCCAGAGGTGGCCACTACCACCTGATCAAACCGGCGCGACGATGCAAGTTTGTCGCCCATGGACACCTGCACCGCCCAGAAGTCGTCTTCAGCATTGCTCATGCGCAAAGGATGGGGATCAAGCTCGCGCGCCATACGCCTGATGATGTCCACTTCAAAACCATCCTTGTTTCTGGCGGTGTAATGCTGATCTTCAACGACTTCAAAGCTGGCATCGGCCTTGCGCAGCAAACCGATCAGTGAACTGTCGAGTTTTTGCAGGGCGGTAAAAAAAGCCAGGTGCTTGCGAGTATCAAACAGCATGTCCACATCGCGGGTAGCCATCGCCTGCTCGGCAATGCGCACACCGGCGGCCGTTTCAAACGCGTAGAGGGCATGGGTGCCCACTACCAAAAAATGCGTTCCCACCCCCGCCTTTTCAAGCACATTCAGAACACTGACCACAATATTTGGCACCCGACCTACCCGAAGCGCCCGATTGAGCCGATGCTGTGTCGCAAGCTGGGCCTTCAAAGCCTTGACGCGTGCCTCAACATTGGTCTTGCGCAGCATGAAGCCGTCAAACAGCTTCTGTGTGGCCTCGCAGTGCGCACCAAGAGATTTTTGGCCACCGGTGGCAGAACTGCGAATCAAGGTACGCGTGCCTTTGAGCTCGCGCCAGAACATGGAGCCGCGCACTTCAGCCGCTGCCTTTTTGGCTTGCGTCAACGCGATAAACACCGTTTCAGCGTCAATGTATTGGCGCTTCTGACTCTCCGAGAGCTCAAACAATAAGTTGGATGATGGCATGTGTTGCTCGGTTCACTATAAATAACGAATACCGCAATTTACATTGAACCCGCCATTAAATCAATCA
>JAVHQF010000098.1:0-16690 GCA_036170995.1 Sideroxydans sp.
AAGTGAAACGAAAACTACTCAGTATGTTGGTCATGGCCGCATGCGCCCAAGCCGGCGCGCAGGTGACCGATGCCATGATTGCCAATGATGCCAATACGCCGGAAGATGTGCTCAGCTGGGGCATGGGCACTCAAGGACAACGCCATTCCACATTGTCAGACGTGAATGCCAAAACCATCAGTCGCCTGGTGCCTGTGTGGTCGATGTCGTTTGGCGGCGAAAAACAGCGTGGCCAGGAATCCCAGCCCTTGGTGCATAACGGCAAGATGTTTGTGACCGCTTCGTATTCGCGCATTTTTGCGCTGGATGCCAAAACCGGCCAGAAGCTCTGGAAGTACGAGCACCGCCTGCCAGAGGGCATCATGCCCTGCTGTGACGTGATCAACCGTGGTGCCGCGCTGTATGACAATTTGGTGATTTTCGGTACTCTGGATGCGCAATTGGTGGCTTTGGATCAAAACACCGGTAAAGTCGTTTGGCGTCAAAAAATTGATGACTACAGCGCGGGCTATAGCTATTCAGCTGCGCCATTGATTGCTGAAGGCTTGTTGATTACCGGTTTGTCTGGCGGCGAATTTGGTGTGGTCGGTCGTGTTGAAGCGCGTGACCCAAAAACCGGCAAATTGGTTTGGACTCGTCCGACCGTTGAAGGTCACATGGGCACTCTGAACGGCAAGGACAACGGTATTTCTGGCACTACCAATGCCACCTGGCCCGGCGAAACCTGGAAAACCGGTGGTGCAGCACCCTGGTTGGGCGGCACCTACGATGCCAAAACAGGGTTGGCTTACTTTGGTACCGGTAACCCCGGCCCCTGGAACAGTCATGTGCGCAAGGGTGACAACCTGTATTCAGCATCCACCATTGCGATTGATGTCAAGACCGGCAAAATTGTTTGGCACTACCAAAGCACGCCTAACGATGGTTGGGACTACGACGGTGTCAATGAATTCATCACTTTCGACATGGACGGCAAGCGCATGGGAGCCAAGGCTGACCGCAATGGCTTTTTCTACGTCATTGATGCCACTACTGGTAAATTGGGCAACGCGTTTCCCTTCGTCAAAAAAACCACCTGGGCCAGCAGTATTGATCTGAAGACTGGTCGACCAAACTACATCACCGAGAATCGCCCTGGTGACCCAACCGCTGCTGGTGCGGATGGCAAAAAAGGTAAAACCGCTTTTGCAGCACCAGGTTTCCTGGGGGGTAAAAATCAGATGCCTATGGCCTACAGCCCCAAGACAGGTTTGTTTTACGTGCCCACCAACGAATGGGGTATGGATATCTGGAACGAACCCATTGCCTATAAAAAAGGTGCAGCTTACCTAGGTGCTGGTTTCACGATCAAACCGCTTTTTGAGGATCACATTGGTTCCTTGCGCGCCATTGACCCCAAGACCGGCAAAGTGGCCTGGGAAGTCAAGAACACCGCACCTCTGTGGGGTGGTGTGATGACCACGGACGATTTGGTCTTTTGGGGCACACCCGAAGGTTATTTGAAGGCCGCTGATGCCAAGACCGGCAAGGTGGTTTGGCAGTTCCAAACCGGCTCCGGCATTGTTGCGCCTCCCATCACCTGGAAAGAAGGCGGCGAGCAATACATCAGCGTGGTGTCTGGTTGGGGTGGTGCCGTGCCTTTGTGGGGTGGCGAAGTTGCCAAGAAGGTGAACTTGCTGGAGCAAGGCGGTTCTGTCTGGACGTTCAAGCTCATCAAATAGTGACCGGCAAGGCCCGGCGCTGTTGCGCCGGGCCTTGTGATGTTTTTTCGGACAAGTTCAACTATGAAATTCAGACTCCTTATCACGTCTTTGGTGGTGATGGCAGGTATCAGTAACGTTTACGCGGATGATGCCGAAGACGTGAAAGAACTGGTGCAGGCCAGCGGCTGCCTGTCGTGCCACTCGGTCGACGAGAAAATTGTCGGCCCGGCCTTCAAGGATGTCGTGGCCAAATACAGCGCGGATCCCGATGCTGTTGCCAATATTTCTCAAAGCATCAAAAACGGCTCACGCGGCAAATGGGGTCGCATGGCCATGCCGGCACACGCCAGCTTAAGCAGTGAAGAACTGAAAACGCTGGCCACATGGGTGATGTCGCGAAAAGCCAAAGCTGATTAAAATTTTTTGCCCACTCTCTCTATAAATCCTATGAAACGCCGTACTCAAATCAGTCTTCTGGCCAGTGCCTTGTTATTTGCCGGTACTGCTGCTTTTGCCCAGCAATCTGCAGATGATGCTGCCAAAAAAATAGCAGCCAATGCAGGCTGCTTTACCTGCCACAGCATCAAACACCAGGAATCCAAAGATAGCGGTTTGCCGGTTGGCCCGGCTTGGCAAGATGTGTCGGCCCAGTACCGTGACAAACCCGGCGCGGCTGACTTCCTGACGCGTATTGTTCTAGAAGGCTCTAATCCCTATGCCAGTCACTGGAAGAACAAAGCCGCTGGAATTGCCATGCCGCCTAATACAGTAGCCATCACAGAAAGCAACGCCCGCCAGGTGGTGTTCTGGATTTTGTCGCTCAGGTGAACCTGGTTATTTGAGCCTTGATGGCCTAGCCCCAAACGTCGGGTGGAAGCAGGTCTTTCTTGCGGTAAATAGTGTTACGTGAGATTCCAAGTGCTTTGGCGGTGGTGGACACATTGCCTTTATGCAAACGCAGCGTCTGGGCCATCGCTGTTAAGGTGACATCCTGCAGATTGGTGGCATCGCCATCTGTCACCCCCGCAGGGGTTGTAACAGTCGTGAAAGGGTCAGAGTTTGCTATGGGTATTTGTCGTGTCACCTCTTCCAAAAAATCATCCGGAAGGTGAGTGGTGTTGATGTTGCCGTCGCAGCCCGCCATCACGACTGCCGTGCGCAGCAAGTTGTGAAGTTGTCTGAAGTTACCTGGCCAGCTGTATTTTTTAAATAAATGCAGGACTTCGGCGGAGATACCCATAGTGGGTCTACGGCTGCACAAGGTGCTCAGAATTTTCTGAGCAACCAGATCAAAATCAGAACGCTCACGCAAGGCGGGTAACCGGACCACAAGTCCGTTGAGTCGGTAGTACAAGTCTTCACGGAACGTGCCCTGCGCAATCATGTCTTTGAGGTTTTTGTTGGTGGCGCAGATGATGGACACGTCCACTTCAACTTCTTTGCTAGCCCCGAGCGGGCTAACTTTTCGGTCTTGCAAAACCCTGAGCAGGCGCGCTTGCAACTGCCGTGGCATGTCACCAATTTCATCCAGAAACAGAGTGCCACCATGCGCTTGTTGAATTTTTCCAGTGGCCCCTTTTTTTCTAGCTCCCGTAAATGCACCTTCTTCGTAGCCAAACAACTCCGATTCAATCAATGTCTCGGGGATTGAGGCACAGTTAACCGACACGAAGGGTTGCCCCGCGCGCCCTGAATCTGAGTGGATGGCCTGTGCCATCAAGTCTTTCCCCGTACCGGTTTCCCCCAGAATCATGATCGGGATGTCATGGTTTCTGACCATGGACAATTTTCGAATCACGGCCGATATTTGTGGATCACCGGTGTCAAGATAGCGCAAACTGGACAGCTGCAATTTGCGCTGGTTAGCCTGGGGTGATGAACGAGATGGGGCTGAAAAATTCAGCTCGTGCCCTTGCAACCACTGTCCTGCGGGCTTCATTTTGATCTGACACCAGACAGATAAGCCGCTGAACAGGTTCAGTTGTTGAGGCTGGGGTGTGGTGTGTCCTGAAATCTGGTGAAGGCGTGAAATTGGGATGCCAAAAAGAGATGAGAACGTATGCGCGCGAAGCGCGTCAAGCGACAGACCGATTTGGAATTGAGCACTGCGGTTGGCTGACAAAAAGCGACCATCAGGGGAAAACACAACCATGCCTTCGACCAATGTGCCCAAAAATTCTGAACGAGCATGAAAGCGTATGCAAATCTCGTTTATGAACGTTTCGGCGAACATGTGGTTTTCAATCATCTGTCCGGACATACGCACCAGGGCTAGCGTGTGTTGGTGCGAACGCCGATGATCACTGGTGACATCCAGTGCACCAATAATTTGCCCATGCGGATCATAAATAGGTGCACAAGAGCAGGTTAGCGACTGATTGGCATTCATGAAATGCTGGCCACCGGCAATCATTAAGGGTTGCTTTTCGTGTAGCGCAGTGCCGATTGCATTGGTTCCTTTTGACTGCTCAGACCATTCAACGCCGGGCATAAGTGCGACTTTGGAGGCCGTGTCAAGAAAATCCGGGTCGCCCAGTGAGTGCAACACCAAGCCATTGGCGGCCGTTAAGAGAACAACGCTGTGGGTATTGACAATTTGAGCGTACAAAGACTCCATCACTGGGGCTGCATGCTGGAATAAAAACTTGTTTTCATCGAGCGCATCAATCAGGCAAGAGCGGCCTTGCGTCGAGTAATCTGCTTTGTCCTGGCAACAAATACCATAGGCCATGGATCTGGCGTGCGACTCAGCAATCAAGTGACTCAAGTGTTCGGCATCAGCCGTGGCACCTTCTATGGGGTGACGGCGCTGAAGGATAGGCGTGGCGATGTTGACTTGCATGGTGGTAGGCGATATCGGGTTGATTATCGGCAGATGCCCAGTTCCATAGCCATTGGCAAAAACCCTTGAAAAAAGTTCTTTGTTAGTTCCATAGGGGTGTTACAGCATCCTGCAACACCATGCCTCAAATTGTCACACTTTGGGTTGCCGTTCAATTTTGGTACACGTGTATGAAAGCATGATCTAAAGACAATGACTTTGCTGGCATCTTGGCGCGCTTATTGCGTATTGTTTCCACAGGATTATTTTGCTCATTTTTTAGGAAGATTTTTATGCAGGTCAAACTCGTTCTGGTAGCCAAGCGCTTCGGTCTTATTTCAATGGCTACGATGAGCCTTTGCGCGGGGTTGGTTTATGCACATGGTGATGTAGTGCCACAATCTGTTGATACCACATCACTGCCACAGTTGGGCAGCAAGTGGCTGGATGCCAACCCTTACAGCACCGGTGAGGCGCATGCGGAGGCTTTGCGCATTGGCACTTCTGCCTATAACCAGAATTGCGCTCGTTGCCACGGGCTTGAGGCAATCTCTGGCGGCATGTCACCTGACCTGAGAAAACTCGATAGCGACTGCATGGGCATGGCGGACGAGTCCGCCAAAACGGCTTGTTTTAAGGAAATGGACGACTATTTTCTGGCCACTGTGCGGCGTGGTCGGGTGCGCGACGGTCGCGTCTACATGCCACACTTTGAGGGCATTCTGACGCAAGAAGCGATTTGGTCGATTCGAACTTACATCGAAACCCGACGCGAAAAAGTAAACTAGTAAGCGGCCAAGGGGCATCCAACGATGCCCCTTGGCATGACGCATTTAATTGCGTGTTATTTCATAACCACAAAGGAGATTGTTTGCATGATGGCATTCAAAACAAGCCCCGCCAACCTGGCTTGGCCTGGTGGCATGAGTCGTCGGAAGAGCATTTCGGTGTTGTTGGCGTTAGGTACATCGTCGGTTTTTGCTGAAGGTGAACTTGCTGACCTGGCAAAAATTCAGGCTCGTGGCACGCTCAAAGTGGCTGTGTACAAAGACAATGCGCCGTTTTCTGGCGGTTCAGTCAATGACATGAATGGTCTGGACATTGCACTGGCTGAAGGGCTGGCGCGTCAACTCAAGCTCCAATTGGCGTTGTTGCCGTTTGATGCAGGTGAGAACATGAATGATGACCTGCGCAACATGGTCTGGAAAGGCCACTACCTGGGCTATGGTCCAGCCGATGTCATGTTGAACGTGCCCGTTGACAAATACCTGATGCAGGAAAACAGGCAGGTCACGATTTTTTCACCCTACATGCGCCAAATGCCGGTTTTGTTTTACAACGCCAGCAAGTTGCCGCAAGTTGAGTCCCCTGAAGACTTGAAGGGGCACAGGTTGGCTGCTGAACGCGGCACGGGTGCGGCCAGCGCTCTGCTTGGACATCACAACCGTTTGCTGAGTTCACAAGTAACCTTGTTCAATTCTGGAATTGAGGCTGCTGCGGCCGTGTTGCGTGGACACGTGGATGCTGCGTATGTGCTGCGTTCCCAAGCTGAAGCGGCCATGGCCCTGGACAAAGTTAAATCAAAAGATTTTTCGACCACGCCAATGCGTCTGACTGGTTTGCCAGACAACGGTTGGCCGTTGGGAATGGCGATCAAGTCAAGCAACAAAAATTTGGGGCAAGCCTTGGATGCAGCCATGAAAGCGCTGCGTGACAGTGGTGAATTGCTGGCCATGTTCACGACACGTGGCTTGACGTTGACCGCACCTTGAGTTTTGATCACTCACCCGCAGTGCGGGTGAGGTTCGAAAGCGTTACAAATCAAAGCGAGGATGAGGCTCAATGTCTTGCCTTGTATTCGTGACTCTTGCAAGTGATTTTGAATTTTTGGGATCACGAAACACCAGTGGTTTAACGCTGGTGCGTTGATCGTCGGGAATCTGTGCGTACGCTACTGCCTCGGTCACGCGGTGGTGCAGGGGCGATTTGTCGCACACTGGGTCGGCATTGGCGGCGTCGCCTGTGAGCATGAGGGCCTGACAGCGGCAGCCGCCAAGGTCTTTTTCCTTGTCGGGGCAGCTGCGGCACGGGTCTTTCATCCAACTGTCACCGCGGTAATGGTTGAAACCGTCTGAGGTGTACCAAATGTCATGGATGCTCATGTCGCGCACGTTGGGAAAGTCAATGCCTTTGAGCATCTTCGCGGTGTGGCAAGGCAGTGCCAGGCCGTCGGGTGTGACGGTCAGGAACACATTGCCCCAGCCATTCATGCATTTCTTGGGGCGCGTTTCGTAATAGTCGGGCACCACAAAGAAAATTTTCAGGCTGTTGCCGAGTCGGGCGCGGTAGTCGTTGGTGACGCGTTCGGCGCGGTCAAGCTGTTCGCGCGAGGGCAGCAGGTGGTCGCGGTTGAGTTCGGCCCAAGAGTAATACTGGCTGTTGGCCAGCTCCAGGTATTCGGCACCCAGTTCAACGGCCAGATCAATGATTTGTTCGATGAAATCAATGTTCAGGCGGTGAATCACGCAGTTCATCACCATCGGCCAGCCGTGCTTTTTGATGATGGCGGCGGTTTGACGTTTCAGGTCGAAGGTTTTGGTGTGGGTCAAAAAATCGTTCAGTTCTTTGGTGGAATCTTGAAACGAGAGTTGAATGTGGTCTAGCCCGGCGGCCTCAAGCGCTGCCGCACGCGCTTCGGTCAGGCCGACACCGGAGGTCAGCAGGTTGGTGTAAAAACCCAGGCGGTGCGCCTCGGCGACCAAAATCTCCAGGTCATCGCGCACCAGCGGTTCTCCGCCCGAGAAGCCGCACTGCACGCTGCCGGCGGCGCGGGCCTCACGCAACACGCGCAGCCAGTCGTCGGTGGACAGTTCTGGCCCGGCCTGCGCAAAGTCCACCGGGTTGTAGCAAAACACGCAGTGCAGCGGGCATTTGTAGGTGATTTCGGCCAGCAGCCACAAAGGTGGGCCAGGTTGCGGCGGCGCGGTGGTTGGGCTGGCCAAAGCGGCCGGTGGGGCATCAGAAGTCACTGCGCCAGCCGGCAGCGCGTTGGCGGTCAATGCGCTGGCGCTCATAGCTTGACCCAGCCCTGGCCTTGTGCGATGTGCAAGAAGTCGAGCACATCCGCGCTTAAATCCGGGCTTGCAAAGTCGCGCTCCAGGGCGCTGATGAGGGTTGCCACGCTGGTGCTGCCATCCAGGCGCTTCATGATTTCACCGGCACTGCCGTTGAGTTTGACCATGCCCTCGGGGTACAACAGCACCCAGCTTTTTTGCACATCTTCCCATTGCAGCTTGAACATTTTTGCCACCTGCGGACACCCCTGCAAGTCGATAGTGGCCGCCATCGCGCTCATGCCTTTGGCCCTTTGACCTCGATCTCGCATTGGCTGAGCAAAATGGCATCGGCCAGCGCCCACAGCACATCAAGTTTGAATTGAAGAATCTCCAGCACCCGCTCCTGAAGTGCTCGGGTCTGGCTGAAGTAGTTCAGCGTGAAATGCAAGCCATGCTCGACATCGCGGCGCGCCTGGGTGAGGCGCTGCTTGAAGTAATGCAGGCCTGCCAGATCGACCCACGGGTATTGCGTGGGCCAGGTGTCAATGCGCTGCTGGTGAATGTGTGGCGCAAACAGTTCGGTCAGGCTGGAGGCCACCGCCTCTTGCCAGGGCTGGCGGCGGGCAAAGTTGACGTAAGCGTCTACCGCAAAACGTGCGGCAGGCACCACGTGGCGCAGTGAGGTGACATCGTCACGCGTCAGCCCCACCGCTTCGCCCAAACGGATCCAGGCTTCAATGCCGCCAGCATCCTGCACGCCGCCGATGTGGCAGCCATCGTGGTCCAGAATGCGCTGAATCCATTCGCGCCGGATGTTGATGTCGTTGCAGTTCGACAAAATGGCTGCGTCCTTGATGGGGATAGCGATTTGGTAATAGAAGCGGTTAGCCACCCAGCCGCGCAGTTGCGCCGGGGTCAATGTGCCTTGCGCCATCATGACGTGAAACGGGTGGTGGATGTGGTAGCTGGTGCTCTTGCCGCGCAGCTTGGCTTCAAATTCGTCCTGGCTCCAGGGGGCCGGGGTGGTGGTTGATGGGCTGGCCAAGGTGCTGGCTGACGTATTGGTCACCGTGTTCGTCAAGGTGTCGGTAAAACGGTTGGTGTAGGTGTGGGTCATAGGTCAATTTCCATGCCGTCGTAAGACACTTCAATGCCACGGCGGGTGAGCTCGTGGCGCTGCGGGCTGCTGGCATCCAGAATCGGGTTGGTGTTGTTGATGTGAATCAAAATCTTGCGTGTGCGGGTGGGCAGAAGGTCTAGCCATTCCAGCATGCCGCCAACACCGCTTTGCGGCAGGTGGCCCATGGCGCGGGAGGTTTTGTCCGATGCGCCCAGGGTGATCATTTCGTCGTCGGTCCACAAGGTGCCGTCAATCAGCACGCAGTCGGCGGCTTGCATGGCGGCCCACACATGCGGCTCCATGACACCCAGGCCGGGCGCGTAAAACAGGTTTTTGCCACTTTTTGCGTCCACTACCGTCACGCCCACGTTGTCGCCGGGCTGCGGCTGGTCACGGTGCGGCGAGTAGGGCGGCGCGTTGCTGATGAGTGGCAACGCGGTGAAGTGCAGACCCGGCACGCCGTCCATTGCAAAGCCGGTGTGTAACAAAGGCACATCGTGCCAATGGATGCCGCAATAGTGTTCCAGCACGTTAAGCACCGGGTTGCCGTTGACCAGATCGTCATGCACGAGGGCGTGACACCAGAGTTCCAGCGGCTGGCGATGTTCGCGCAGCATGTACAAACCAGTGGTGTGGTCGATTTGTGCGTCTATTAAAAATATAGCGCGTATCGCTGTGTCACGTAAGGCTTGAACCGGATTCGGCTGAAATTTTGCAAAACTTTTGATTTGCTGCAGGATGTCCGGCGAGGCGTTGAACAGCACCCAGTTGGCATCGTCGCCACTGATCGCAATGGAAGACTGCGTGCGCGCCAGCAAATGCGGGCTGCCCTGGCGGTAGGCGTTGCAGTTGGGACAGTTGCAGTTCCATTGTGGAAAGCCGCCACCGGCCGAAGAGCCTAAGACATGAATTTTCAAAGTGGGTGGGTCCGGGTCGGCACGGCGCGGTGTCTGGGGCTTGCGTGGTTCTGGGCTGACAAGACTGCGCGCTGCTGGTTAAATGAAAAACAGCCCATCGGGGGAAACTGATGGGCTGGACTTGCTGATCAACGATCAACGGTTGGCGATGTACATCGTGATTTCAAAGCCGAAGCGCATGTTGCAAGCGGTTGGTTTTTCCCATGTCATGTGAAGTCTCCTGTGTGGTTGAACCCGCCAAGGGCGGTGAAACGTGTTGGCAGCACTCTGCCAACACTGTTTGAAGTATGTGGCGTGTGCCTTACCTGGGCTATCCGTAATTTGTGGATTTGTGTCTCATGATTTTCATGAGTTTGTGCGTTCATCAGGTCGCCTTGATGGGGAGCAGTTTGTAGGCATGACAATTGCATCTAGGATGCCAAGTATGTCTGACTCCGCCTGCGTTAATACGCTTTATCCACCTATTGAACCCTATGCCAGCGGGCGCTTGGACGTGGGCGATGGACACCGTGTTTATTTTGAGCAATGCGGCTTGCCAACGGGTCTGCCTGTGGTGTTTTTGCATGGTGGCCCTGGCAGCGGTTGCTCGCCGCGACATCGGCAGTTTTTTGACCCCATGGTGTTTCGGGTCATTTTGTTTGACCAACGTGGTTGTGGTCGCAGCACCCCGCAGGGTGAGTTGTGTCATAACAGCAGTGCCGATTTGTTAGCTGACATGGAGGCCTTGCGCCAGCATGTGGGGGTGTCGCAGTGGCTGGTGGTGGGAGGTTCCTGGGGGGCTGGACTGGGTCTGGCTTATGCGGCAGCACACACGTCGGCTTGTCTGGGGGTGCTGCTACGCGGTATTTTTTTGGGACGTGATGCCGACGTGGACTGGTTTTTTGGCGGGGTGCGCCAGTTTTTGCCGGATGCCTGGCAGCGGCAACTCGGTCGCGTCATGAGACAGTCGGAGGCGGATGAAGCCTCACACAGCGGTATTTTGGCGCGTCTTGAAGCCACGCTTTACAGCCGACAACCGGGGCAAGCGTTGGCTTGTGCCCTGGCGTGGGAGGCTTGGGAGCAATCGGTGTCAGAGCGTGGTTTCGTTGCGGCGCGTACACATGCCCACGATGCGGCTGAGGGCAACCGCTTGCTGGCCAAGTACCGTCTGCAAAGCCGCTATGTGCGGCAGGGTTTTTTTTGGGGCGCTGCTGGTTTATTGCTGCGTGCGCAAAGCCTGGGTCAGTTGCCGGTGGCGTTGGTGCACGGACGAGAAGATTGGGTCTGCCGTCCACAAGCTGCCTGGGAGGTACATGCCAGCGTGCCACACAGCCGTTTGCAATGGGTTGACGGCGCTGGCCATAACCCGTTTGAACCGGACATGGTGCAAACCCTGCGGGATGCACTCCAACACTTTGCAGTACATGCAAACTTTCGCGCCTGGGGCCAGAGTTTTCACCCGATGGTGGTTTCATGAGTCTGCGGCTGCAAGTGAATTTGATCATCACCACCTTGCTGGCAATTTTTGCCTCGGTGTTGATCTGGCTGCAAGTTGACAACACCCGGCGCAGCGTGCACGAAGAAGTGGTGGGTGCCAATGTAGTAGCGGCGCAATTGCTGTCGCGCATGCAGTGGGTGTATGGCAACAGTGGCTTGGCAGGCATGGCTGAATTCTTGGATCAGGTTGGGCGCATCCGTGCCAACGAAGTCACGCTGCGTGATGACCACAATACCGTCATTTACAGTTCACCCGCACCCACCTACAAAGCCGGTCGGGAGGCTCCACAGTGGTACAGCCGCATCGTGTCACCACCGCTGTCACCCAAAGAGATCAGCTTACCTAACGGGTTTCTGGTACTGCAAGCCGACGCGTCACGTGCCGTGCTCGACGGCTGGGACGACCTGCGGCCCATGTTGTGGATTGTGTTGGCGGGTTTTATTCTGGCCAATGCCTTGATCTATGCTTTGATGGGACGTGCCATGCGGCCATTGCACGTGCTGGTGCACGGCATGCGCCACATGGCTGAAGGTCACTACGACACCCGGCTGGCCGGCTTGTCCGGGCGCGAAGGTCGTCAAATTGGCTTGGCTTTCAACCACATGGCACAGTCGGTGCAAGACAGCATCGAAGCCAAGCGTCAAGCCAAAGAGGCTACCTTGGCACTGGCAGAAAACCGTGAACTTACACAAATGATTCAGGATCGCATAGAACGCGAACGCGGGGCCATTTCACGCGAGCTGCATGACGAATTGGGCCAGCAAGTGACTGCCATTAAAAGCGTGAGCCTGGCGATTGCCCGGCGCACTATGGCCACCGACCCCGACATTGCGCAGTCTGCGCGTTTGGTGATGGAGTGCGCGGATCAGATTTACGATGGCATGCACCGGTTGATCGCTCGTTTGCGCCCCTTGGCACTAGACCATTTTGGGCTCTATGAGGCGCTCATCGACCTGCTGAGCGACTGTCAGTTGCAGCATCCCGAGGTGACGTTCATGGTTAAGTTGCCTGACGCACCACACGATCTGGATGACCTGGACGACGCGCTGGCTACTGCTATTTACCGCATTGCGCAAGAAGCCGTAAACAACGCGTTGCGTCATGCCCAGGCCACGCGCCTGGAGGTGCAGTTAACGGTCGTGGCACAGGATCTGCAATTGAGGGTTACCGACAATGGCCATGGACAATTGGCGCAGTTTCAGATGCCAGGGCATTTTGGTGTGTCGGGCATGCGCGAGCGGGTGCAAGCCTTGGGCGGCAGCTTTACGTTGACCCAGACCGAGCCCAGCGGGGTGTCGGTACGAGTGACTTTGCCCTTGCTTCAAAAGGCAAACCATGCATAAATTAAAAGTCATGCTGGTGGATGACCATGTGGTGGTGCGCATGGGTTTCAAGCTGTTGCTGCAGGCCTGTGACGACATTTGTGTGGTGGCTGAAGCCGATAGTGGCGAGGTCGCTTGTCAGTGTTTTGACGAAGCAGTCCCCGATGTGGTGGTGATGGACCTGGCCATGTCGGGCATGGGGGGCATGGAAGCCATCAAACGCTTGTGCGCCAAAAACGCCCGGGTGCGCATTTTGGCCCTGTCGGCGCACGAGGACATCAGTCACCCGATGCGTGCCCTGCAAGCTGGTGCCATGGGTTACTTGTGCAAGCGCAGCGCCCCCGAGGTGTTAATCGATGCGATTCGCACCGTGGCAAAAGGTCAGCGCTATGTGGATGCCCAAATTGCCCAGCGCATAGCGGTGCAAGCCATCAGCGGTGACCCCAGTCCGTTGGAGAAACTCTCAGGTCGTGAATTTGAGGTGTTTGCCCAACTGGCACGAGGCCAGTCGGTGGCGCAAATCTCAGACACCCTGAAGCTGTCAACTTCCACCGTGGGCACACATCTGTACAACATCAAGCAAAAACTGGGGCTTAACAACCAGGCTGAAATGACCTTGCTGGCCGTGCGGCATGGTGTGATCCATGTTTCAGGCTAGTGCAACATGGCAACCGGACAACCTATCGCGGCGATGATGAAATTGATGCAGCCAGTGTTTTGTTTCAATGTGTTTCCAGTGTCAACTGAACCATGGTTTGATTCATCAAAACATAGGCCACTTCGCCAAAGGTCATGGGCCCGATGACAGTTCCCGTGCGCTTGCCCTCCAATTCTGAGTAGAGGTAGTTCAGAACACAGTTGCAGGAAAAACCGGCGGGCTCAGGCAGTCTGGCAATGGCTTGGTCGAACAGGGTTTCATAATTGCCGTCAAATGGCTGCGCCAGCTTGTATACAACGTCCGGGAAGACTGGCCCATAGAACGCCACTTTGTCCTGTGCCTGATCCAACGTTTTGAGGCTGACATTGATCAGCGCGCCACTGCAGTCAGCCACCAGTGGCAAACGGTTATCGTGACGGGAGCTTTGAAGGTACTTCACCAGTGAGGTTGGGGTGCCGTTCACCAGGCAGGTGCTGGCTTCAAACCCGCATTCAAGAAACGTAATTTCGTCGCCATTGCCCTGGCGGAACAGGTTGACGATTGCCACATTGGCGCTGACGTTGTCCGGTAGCGGAACGTGGATCACAACCGCTTGATTCTCCAGCATCACACCCTGGCGTCCATCGCGCACCTTGGGTGTGCGATGTCCCATGTCGTCAAGGTGGATGCCAGAGACCCAGCCTACCAGCGGCCTCATGAACATGTCGTCATACATTGGGGCGTGCTGCGCGTATTCAAAATGCACCTCGGAAAAGGCCGGCAGAATAATCACGCTGTAGCCATTGTCTGGCGCTTGCACGCATATTTGCGACAGCGATGCGCAGTCATAGACTTTGATGGTTGGCTGGACATCAGGGTACAGCGAGAGCGGCGTCACCAACACTTTGTCACGCGTGGTAATGCCGCCTTCCGGGCCCATGAAATAAGGAATCGTACCGCCGATCCAGTTGCCATTGGGCAGTGCGGCAAGCACGTCTTCATCGCCTGCAATGGACAGCGTCGCGCCGCGGCGAATCAAGTCAGCTGCAATCTTCGGGGTTACCAACAACTGTTGCATGGCGCTCATACGGACTCCGTTTGTGCGAGTTCCCTTAACTGGCGCAGTTCATCTGCCAGACTGCGTGCGTTGCGCTCGACATAGCGGTGCAACTCGCGCAGTTTCATTAACTTCACTTCATCACTTTGTTGCAGGCTGAACTGCTGGCGCAGCTTGGTAAACATGAGCTGTAGCCCCAAGGTCTTGATCTGAAAGGTGAGTTCGCCAGTAATGAGGCGTTCCCACAGGGGGTCGGTGACATCAGGCACGCCGCTAGAGTTTGTTGCCGGCAGCGGTGTTACAGAAGCAAGGGCGGCAGCCGAGCCAATTTTCTTTGCTGGCTTGTACTCAAACTTTACCAGTCCCTTGTCGAGCGCATATTTGAATTTCCACAGATCCGAAAAAGTAATATTCAACAAGGCGCAGACGGCACTCATCTCCATACCTTCTGCCAGGCAGGCAAAGACTTGGTGCGACAACCGGTTGGAAAATGGCAGACCAAGTTGACCAAACCAGGGCAAATCGTGGTGTCGCTCGTCAAGCAGGTCTGTGGTGTGGACATGACAACCAAAAGTCATGACATTGAGATGACGCCATTGCAGTTCCGGTCCGCTGACTGGCTCCTGAGGTGTGGGCATTGTGGTGACGTTGTGGGTCAAGTGCATGCTGAACCAGTTGCGTTTTTTCTCAACATTGTTTTGAGGTTGCCTGGTGATCCATAGATGTGCTGTCTTGGTGATGACATCAATGCGGTATTGACTTAACCGCCATGGCGATGGAATGCCGCCAGCCAGCATCAAGCAATCTGCGGTGGTGATTGAATGCGGTGCTTTCATTTTTTAATCTCTCAATCGATGGCGATAACAAACGCACCCGTGGTGCAAGGTTTGGCTGAACCAGGACGTTGACAGGGGTGCGTTTTCGGCTCGTTCAGTTTTTTGTCATCTGCCCGGCAAGGCGTTCCGACAGCCAGCCGAAGCCGGCACCAACGATGATTGAAAGAACTGTTGGCAAAATGGCTTTTTCAGGGGACATATCCTTGCCGAGCAGAATCAAGCCGGCGACGCTGGCGAAACCGTAGACACTGGACGGAATCGTTGACAGGATTGGCAGGTGGGCGGCAAGCACAATCACCGCCGCACCGATGCCCACTGCCACCGGTGCGGCCATCCCTCCTAGCGCACCAAGCGGTCCGATCAGCATGACTGAAATCATGCCGACCAGCGCGCCAAAGGTCATGCAGATGATGGTTTTTTTCAGGCCGTCAGATTTCCCGCCGTTGTGAAAGTGGCTGGCCCAGGCAATGAAGGCCTGCCAGATTTGCATGTTGAAGGCCGCCAAAGGCCCTAGAAAGAGCCATGTGGCAGCGATGGCCAACACCCCAATGGACACACTGAGCGCAATAAGTAAAGGCATCGATTTCTCCTCGTTGTTATGAAACATAAAAATGAAACCGTGGTTCAAGCAAGAACCACAGTACCGAAGTGCCGCCAAGGCTTGCAAAAAACCAAGCCTTGACATCACGTTCAGTTGGGTGCCCTTTCGGGTCAGGATGCGCGGTCTCCTTTGCCTGCTTTATCCTGTTGGAAATATTGGTGCTACGGATGTTGAGAAAGTCGTAGCTCTGGTCTTCTGTGCACTCAATGCGTTGCAGTGATGGATAGGTCTCTTCGTTTGTTGGTGTGATGACAGCCATACGCAAGGTGCGTGCCAGTCATTGATTGCGCACGACATGCGGAGAGACGGGGTTGCTCGCACGGGGGTGATGAGCGTGGAAATGACCCGACCGATGTCACAACTGCGCCAGGTCATGTGACAAACCATGTCAAAACTGAACAATGGAGCAGTCCGTGAAACTGCTTCGCAGAATAGGGTTTGGCCACCTGACGGCGTTTAAACTCAAGCGCAAGTTTGCTTGGGTGAACTTGCATCAAAGGTTTTTATGGCAATTGGCTGGCTCACGGTTTTGAAAATGGTGCCCTGGGGCGATGTGATCGAGAACGCACCCAAAGTGGCGCAAGGGGCCAAAAAGCTCTGGGGCAGCGTGGGCAAAAAACCGATGCCTGTTGCTGCAACCGAACCGGCCACAGACCTTGCTACGCAGAGCCCCGGCATCGACCAGGATGCACGACTGGCCGCATTGGCCGCGCAACTGACCGCACTGCAGGCCAGCACGGCCGAACTGCAGCAGCAAATGCTGGAGTCCAGCGCGCTGATCCAATCCCTGGCTGAGCAAAACACCCAGCTGATCGCACGCGTGGAGCTCAACCGCAAACGCTTGCTGGCGCTGTCAGCGTTCACGCTGGTGCTGGGTGTAGTGCTTGCATTGCACTATTTTTGATAGCTGCTCGCCCTTTATATACAAGGGCTAGAGGCCTATTTTGCTTATAAAAATGACACCGCCGCCAAGTCCTGCGTCAACCTCAGCCAGCGGCTTCATGGTGTTGCACGGTAACCGCCTGGAAGACCTGCGCGACCTGTTGCTGCAGGTGCTCAAAAAACAGCCCCTGGGGGTGCTGGAGCCCGAAGTGATCTTGCTGCAAAGCAACGGCATGAAGCACTGGCTGGAGATCGCGCTGT
>JAVHQF010000099.1:0-3614 GCA_036170995.1 Sideroxydans sp.
ACAGTCGTCAGAAGGACATGCATCACCTTGTTTCAGACCATCCATCATGTGCCAACTCCGATCGCAAGTTGGACAAAACACTAAGTTATTTCTTCGTTTAAGCATAATTTTTTGCTCCTTGTAAAATTGAAACGTCCACCCTTTCGAGAGGACGCTCAAGTTAGTTACATCACTATGTGATGTTTTAGATTGTGGCGTTTGGTTTGTTTCCGATGAACTGAAAACTCCCCTGCAATGCCAACGATGAAGGTCAGCAAAACACCGAGCACAACCAAGCCGGATAAGCTCACTTGGATTCCCTCCTTATCCTGACCGACCAAAAAATGCATAAAAGAAACCAAAAGAATGCCAGGGCTGCAATTTCTACCCTGTCTTCGATTCCTGCCCACATAGCGGTCGGTGCGGCAACAAAAGCCAGTTGATCCAAAACTTTATCGAATTGGAAGCTCTTGTCTGCCGGTTGGTTAATTACTACAACCACTTTTTTGTTCCTGCTTCTTTTTTTATTCTTACTCATAATTCTCTCTCCTATTAGCACCAGAGAGAGGTCCCGCACCCCTTACGGGGCAAAGAACCCCGCGATGGGTGCGTTTTTATTATGAAAGAGGCAGGTTCCAGTGATCATCCGCACATCGCACAAAGTTAGGGGTTAGCCGCTTTGCGTTTTGTTACAGACAATCATTGTCGGAACCTTCCTTGCTTTCGACTTTTGGATGACATGAATACGTCACCACCTTTTTGTTGCGTTGAATCAATACTTCGATCCATTTCATTACCTCCCGTGTAATAGCATCCACCGTAAGGTGTTTGCTAATTTATGCCGCCCTAAAATTAGACGACTCAAATACCACTATAAATAGCGGTCGCACTACTCCAGCTACGCTGGCAAACCCATCAGTTCGTTGAACAGAACGTCTGAGATTGCAATCGTGAGCCAGATTTCTTCAGGAGTGTCATCGTCAGATGAATCAACGACAACCTCCATGTTTGGACTTACGACAAAATGGTGATCACTCACCTCTCCCGCCGCAAAATCACTGTTTGTTGCAAACATCGGAACACCGTAAACGTCCGGACGTGGAAAATTGCCGTAGAACTCAGTGCAAATCCCATGGAAACGGATATTCGCCCAGGCTTCTTGTGACAATTTACGACCTTCAGTTTCGCCGGTATGGTCAACCACCTGATAATCAACTTCATCATCGGGCGAGATATAAACCAGCAGTGTTTTTGTGTGTTGGTCTGAAGGTTCTCTGAGTTGCACATTAGAGGTGGCATTGAGCCAAACCAAAGAACCCAGGCTGGCCAGTTGTCCGATGATCTGATTGAACTGGTCGAAACTCACCCCTTCGTTTGGAATAAGCGTGAACGCTGCGACGAATTTATTCATGATAGATTCTCCGCAATCGTTGTTACAGTCGTTTGAAGTGCCTTTGCAAACTCGGGCGTCTGAATATCAACCCCTTCGCTATGCAACGCCAGCAGGAATGATTCCAGTGCGTCTGCACTGGCATTGCCTACTGTTTCTTCAAGCACACCGTTCGACACACCATCGAATTCAAATTCCTTGCGGAGATTTGACTGCAGTGCGTTACCTGAGACAGTAATTCCGAAAGGCAGAGGTGTAGGTTCAACCACTTTACTTTCAGGAACGTCATCGCTGAGATCTACACAGCAGGTCATCCCGGCTGCGGAAGAAACCTTGAAAAGCTGTGCAAGATTTTCACGATCACCATCTTGAGGCATGCAGGACATGGCTAACTTTGCCGCCATGACTGGATCGCTGGCAGAAACATCAATCTGCCAAGCTACTGAATACTCCTGGTATGGGGCATCTTTTACCTCAAACATCTCGCCATATTGGAAAGCGTTTTTGGTGACCAGATAGCCAACGCTGTTAACCACATGAAATCCTTCACCGATAACGATCCGGCCATCAATGTTCAAGATCGTCCATACGTTGTTAGGGGATTTCTTTGCTGTTTCTTCAATAACCTCCAGATCACGTCCGAAGGATTCGTAAAAACAGCCGTTAAACGCCTCTTGTTCAGGTGTACTTACATTGTTTTGAGGCACAAATCGCACCTCAAATTCATCGAAAGAAATTTTTTGAACTTCCATGTTGTTCTCCAAGATTCTGCGAGAACAGTTATCCCCTTGCGGAGAACACTGTCCCGCGTAGGGTTTAGATTGCAGAGGATCTGCGTTGTTTGAAATGCTCCTTACGTGGAGCGGCGAATTTCAGCCGTAGCTGAAAAATTGAAAACCTGAATCAGGTCGCGGTTACGCGCGCGCGCAAACGCACAAGCAAGCGTGACGGTACTCAGGATTCAGTTCGATAGATGGATTGATGCTACAGGTTGATACGAGGTGCTAACAAATGTTAGCGATTGAAATTCTGCGTTCCTTTAACGCCCACACAGAGCTGGCGAATTACGACTACGAGTGTGATTCTACGCCCGGCAGTCGAGCGGTGCAATATCAACGCAAGAGATTTTCTGAATATCATTGTTTTACGGATGTAAAGCGTTGGATATACAGTTATGTTTACAACTAAAAGTGTTTTTTGTTGTTGTGGAATCATCCTGATTTGCTAAGATTTGTCATCAACTCAAGGAGATTCACAATGGCACAACTCGTAGTGACACCGAAAAAGATTGCGGCTGACTTTACTCAAAAAGACGGTGAAAATTTCTCAGAATTTTTGAAGCGAAGTGATGCGGCTTTTGAACAGTTGTGCGCGGTAGCGGCGGCTTTGCCTGATGGTGAGGTCGTCGGCGCAATCATCCACTTCCCCTATGCTGACGGTAGCGCCCATTATCGGGTATCGAGTGCAAGCCCATTGAAGTTACAGCATATCAATGTGGGTGATGGTTGGCATGTCAGTGCTGCGACAATTCGTGGTTTGCGCTTGGATGATGTAAAGGTGATGGTCAATCGCTCTCGCGCCTGGTGTTCCTGCCTGCTGTCGCTGTGACACGCTGATCATGTCAAAACTGTTCATCATTAGTGCGCCTTCCGGTGCAGGGAAAACCTCTTTGGTTGGTGCGCTCATCAATGATGGGCATGGTGGCCGTCCCGTTACCCACACGACGCGCTTACCGAGGCCGAGCGAGTGTGACGGAGTGGATTACCATTTTGTGTCTGAGGCAGATTTCAATAAAATGGTGGAGAACGGCGAGTTGCTGGAGCACGCCACCGTCTTTGGCAGTATGTATGGAACCTCACGCAAGGCGCTTGAACGTGCCATGTCGTTCCATGACACTGTTTTTCTGGTGATAGATTGGCAGGGTGCGGAGAGAATGCGTGAGCTTTACCCTGACAGCATATCAATTTTCATCGCCCCACCTTCTATCGAGGTTCTGCGTAAACGCTTAACGAACCGTGGCCAGGATAGCAGTTCGGTGATTGAGCGGCGTTTGCGCGAGGCGGTCAGGGATATGCGTCACGCCCGTAATTTTGAGCATGTTGTCGTTAATCAAGATTTCAATGAGGCTTTTATGTGTTTACTCAAGGTGATTCAAAATGATGATTGATCTGTCACCGCAAGCATTGATGACCAAAGCAGAGGTTAAAGACGCTAAAAAATACTTCAAGACGATTGAAAAGCTGGC
>JAVHQF010000100.1:0-3610 GCA_036170995.1 Sideroxydans sp.
TGTTGAAAGCGGCCGGGCAAAAAGCACCGAACTCACAACCCATCCTTGAGATCAATCCGAGCCATCCTGTGGTGACACGTCTGCAAGCAGAGAGCACTCACTTCGATGATTGGACGGCAGTGTTATTCGATCAAGCGATGCTGGCAGAGGGCGGGCAGTTGGATGACCCCGCTGGCTTCGTCAAACGTATCAATCAACTGATGCTGGAATTGGGTAAGTGAGATGAAGCCGGTCGCCATATTTCGTCATGCCGAGACAGAAGGCCCCGGCTATTTCGCACTGTTCCTGAATCAACACGCCATCCCTTGGCAGATGATCCACATCGACCAGGGGGATGACGTGACGACAGATGCCAGTCAATTTTCAGGGTTGGTGTTCATGGGCGGGCCGATGAGCGTCAACGATGATCTGCCCTGGATTCCGCAGGCGTTGTCGCTGATTCGGGCTGCCTATGCGCAGGATATTCCCTTGCTGGGACACTGCTTGGGCGGACAGCTCATCTCAAAAGCGTTGGGTGGGGTGGTGAGGCAGAATCCAGTAAAAGAAATTGGTTGGGGGCTGGTCAATGTCGCTGACAACGAAACGGCAACGCAATGGTTTCAAGACATCAAGCAGTTTGAGGCATTCCACTGGCATGGTGAGACCTTCTCCTTGCCACCAGACGCAATCAATATCTTATCGAGTGCACATTGTGTGAACCAAGGCTATGCCCTCGCAAAGCATCTCGCCTTGCAATGCCACGTTGAGATGGAGGCGCCGATGATTGGCGAGTGGTGTAGGGTCGGGGCGGATGAAATCGCTACTGCGCAAAGCAGCCCTGCGGTGCAAACTGCGCAAGTCATGCAACAACAGATGCACGAACAACTCCCCCTGCTGCATCAGGTTGCCGAACGGCTCTATCTTCATTGGATAGGTGGACTTGCACGATAAAAGCAATCCTTGGCTTAAGTTAGCTTGTATTGTGAATTGCAAAGCTAGGCGTAAAATCGCGCAGCCTGACATCGGTTCAGGAATAAAACTTGCCACTAAATTTAAGGAGATTCGCATGAAGAAATTGCTAGCGCTGGTCAGTTTTGGAATGGCACTCGTGGTATCCGCTCCAGTATTCGCGGGGGCGCAGCAAGACAAAATGAAAGCCTGCAATGCAGATGCTAAGCAGCAAGCATTGAAAGGCGCTGAACGCAAAGCGTTTATGAAGAACTGTTTGAAGAAAGAGGCTGCCGATACAAGTACCGCGCCGACGCAAAAAAACAAAATGAAATCGTGCAATGCGGATGCCAAAACCAAAGCCCTAAAAGGCCAAGAACGTAAAGATTTTATGAAGTCTTGCTTGAGCGCTTAAGCAGCTAACGATGCAACATGAAAAACGCGCCGTTAGGCGCGTTTTTCATTGGGAAAAGGGAAAGGCTGGCGTGTACAATTCGGCACGAAACCGTTTTAAATTGTGAGTGCCGAATGACCTTTGTAGTGAGCGAAAACTGCATCAAATGCAAATACACCGACTGTGTCGAAGTGTGTCCGGTGGATTGTTTTCGCGAAGGCCCCAACTTCCTCGTCATCGATCCTGATGAATGCATCGACTGCGCCCTCTGCGTGCCCGAATGTCCTGCCAATGCCATCTATGCGGCGGATGATGTGCCCGAAGCTGAAAGGCAGTTCATAGCCCTCAATGCCGAGTTGGCGAAGCAGTGGAAGACCATCACTCAGAAGATGGCCGCACCTGCCGATGCGGATGAGTGGCGCGAAGTAAAAGATAAACGACATCTGCTTGAACGGTGAGCACTTCAACGATCTACTTTGATGCTGTCGCGCGGCGCATCCTTGCCGCGCATCCCGCGCCTGACCTGCGCGGCATCACCATCCTGCTTCCCAACTTCCATGCGGCGCAACCACTGGCGCAGGCATTGATACGTGTGGCGGATGCGCCGACCATCTTGTTGCCGCAGATGGTCACGCTCAATCAATGGGCGCAGGACATCGCGCTTGATGCCCCCATCGTCACCGATAGCCAGCGCAGTGCATTGCTTTACGGTGAGTTGAAGCAGCGCCAATGGTTCGACAACGCCGACCTATGGAGCATGACGCAGGAGCTGCTCAAACTCTTCGATGAACTTACCTATGCGATGGATGCCTTGCCTGACGATGAAGCTGGGTTCATTTCCGCCGTGGAGCGTGCCTACCAAGCGCGGCAGAACACCACGTTGCAACTGGAAGCGCGCTTGGTGTTCGAGCTATGGCGCGCCATGCAAGCAGGGCAGGAGTTGGATGCGGCGCGTGCCTATCAGCAACGCTTGGCGAAGCTGGCGGCACAAGCGCAGTCGCCACTGTATGTGTTGATGGCGTCTGAATGGGAGGCGGTAGAGAAACGCTTCCTTGAAGAATATGAACAGCGTGCAGTGGTGAAGGTGTTCGATCTGCGTGAGATGGATGCGCGACCTTCAGCCCCCCGTTTCTTCGCCGCCACCTCGCTCGAACAAGAAGCCCGCGCCGCAGCCATGCAAGTGCGCCTGTGGTTGCAACAAGGCAAGCGCGACATCGCCATCGTGGCGCAAGACCGTGTCGTCGCACGGCGCATGCGCGCGCTGCTTGAACGCGCCGAAGTGTTGGTGGCGGACGAGACGGGATGGACCTTCGCCACACTATCCGTTAGCACGGTGTTAGACCGTTGGCTCACCGCGTTGCAGAGCGATTTCTACCATCACGATCTGCTCGATCTGCTCAAGTCGCCCTTCATCTTCGCCGACATGACTGCGGGCGAACGTAAGTCTGCCGTGTATGAATTAGAGCAACTGCTACGCAAACAAGGTGTGGTGTCAGGCTTGGAGAAATTCATAGCGCTCGTGCCACATGAGGTGGCTCTGCATGTGCCACTGGCGCGCTTGCGGCAGGCTGCCGCATTGTTAGATCAAAGCAAGAAACGCACACTCACTGAATGGCTCTCCGCGCTGCGCGAGAGCTTGGTCGTGTTGAGCATAGACAAAGGATTGCAACAAGACGATGCGGGGCAGCAACTATTGAGCGCCTTGCAGACTTGGCAGCAGGAGCTGGCGAATGACAAGGGGCGATATGTCTTCCACGAATGGCGGCGCTGGTTGGCACAGCAATTGGATGTGCAGACCTATCGCGACAGCAGCATCGACAGCCCTGTGCGCTTCACCCATCTGGCTGCTACACGCTGGCGCGCTTTCGATGCGGTTTTGTTGTTGGGGTGCGATGCCGATCATTTACCGAGTGTTGGTGATGGCGGGCGCTGGTTCAACGATGCGGTACGCTCGGTGTTGAACTTGCCCACACGTGCAACTCATGCCGCGCGGCAACGCGCCGACCTGATGGCCTTGCTAGCGTTGAACGACAGCGTGCTGGTCACGTGGCAGAAAGACAAGAGCGGCGAAGCGCGGCTGCTGAGTCCTTTCTTGCAGATGTTGCGCGATGACTATGAGCAAGCGCATGGCGACGACCTTGCCGAGACTGAGTTGCATGCCTACCTTACGGCAGAAGATGCACGTCACGTCTCGTTGCCGCCGTCAGCACAACCTGTGCCGAGTGTGGCGACAGATTCTGTGCCTGTCAGCGTCTCCATCAGCGGCTACAACTCGTTGGTCGCCTGCCC
>JAVHQF010000101.1:0-3605 GCA_036170995.1 Sideroxydans sp.
ATGCTCTTAGCTTTCGCCAACCAATTCAATGTGAGTCGGCCGGACGCTTACCTTTCAAAGCCGCGTCGATGACATCGAAATTGCAGAGGGTGCAGTGCAAGCCGTGGTGCTGGCGAATGGCGAACGCATTGCCACCCGTCATCTCGTTTTGGCCATCGGTCACAGTGCGCGCGATACCTTCGAGATGATTCATAAGCGCGGCATTTTCATCGAGGCAAAACCGTTTTCCATCGGCTTTCGCATCGAGCATCCGCAGGCCGTTATCGACCGCGCGCGCTTGGGTGCGAACGCGGGTAATCCGCAGCTCGGCGCGGCGGATTACAAGCTGGTGTATCACGCCAGCAACGGTCGCTCGGTGTACAGTTTTTGTATGTGTCCTGGCGGCACGGTGGTGGCGGCGACTTCCGAAATCGGACGCGTGGTGACCAACGGCATGAGCCAGTATTCGCGCAACGAACGCAACGCCAACGCGGGCATCGTGGTGAGCATCACGCCCGAAGTGGACTATCCTGGCGACCCGCTGGCGGGTATGGAATTTCAACGCCGTTGGGAGTCGCGTGCCTATGAATTGGGCGGTGGCACTTACCAAGCCCCAGGGCAATTAGTCGGTGATTTTTTAGCGGGACGCGCTTCGACAAAATTCGGCAAAGTGACACCAAGCTACACCCCTGGCGTGCATCTCACGGATCTGTCTACCGCGCTGCCCGATTACGCCATCGCCGCGATACGCGAAGCCTTGCCCGCCTTCGCCAAGCGGATACACGGTTTCGACATGGCCGATGCAGTTTTAACGGGCGTGGAGACGCGCACCTCATCGCCGATACGCATCAAGCGCAATACCGATGATTACCAAAGCATCAACACGCGCGGACTGTATCCAACGGGCGAAGGCGCTGGTTATGCGGGCGGAATTTTGTCGGCAGCGGTGGATGGCATTGAGGTGGCTGAAGCAGTGGCGTTGATTCTGATTCAGGAAAGATAACCGTTACGGTTATCGCTGTTTTGTGTGCTGGCTATAATGCTCCCACCACAAAGCTGCGCCCTATTTTTTATAATTCATGTAACAACTAAAACCAAAATACTGGCATTCTATCTAAAAAGTGCCGGTTGAAAGCACAAGGGAGGGGGTAAACCCCCTCCCTTGTGGGAAACAACGATGCATACCTAAATGATGCTGCTTAGGAAAAAATTATCTTGCAACAAACAAAAAGAACGAAGTGTCAGTCAACACTCCTGCTCCATTTTTACATTCAACCCACACTGCATTGGCGACCCCACCACGATCTGCTGTTGTGCAAGACACTTGCGGTGCTGTGCCTGTAGTGAGCGTATCAACTTGTACCCAACGTGAGTGGCCTGATGCCGCAGTGGCGGGATTGCAAGGGCCTGCGAAAGCCACTTGATATTGCCCCAACCCAACTCTGAATGTGGCAGTCGCAGCTGTAAAAACATGCTGCCCACTGACCACGACACCTGTCGAATTGATGGCCGCCGTACACATAGTCAAACCGTGGCTAGGTTGCAACGCCCCTGGAAGTACTTGAGGTGCAATCCCTCCATTATTGTTGCTAGCTGCGTGTGCAGTAAACGCAAGTAACAGTCCACCGACTGTTATCGCCAAATTTCTCTTCAAGATATTTTTTTTCATGATTAACTCCCTATTAGGTGATATGAAAAGAGCGACCCATTTTTAGGAATCCGCTTCCCGCTGATTTGGTCTATTGAATCAGCACTTCCATGCTGCTCCTAATGATATTAGGCTGTCAATAACCCAAAATGCATAGATAATTTAGCCCTTGCTCAAAACAACCCAGCAAGCCTATGCCGAACTTCAATATCATTTTATTTAAGGAGAAACAAATGAAGCACTCCATTTTGAGTATTTTATTTTTGGGATGTGTCATGCAATCAGCACTCGCTTGCAATGATAAGTCTGTGGTCGTTGGCGGATATGAGGAAGCGGATACGGCGGATACGAGAATGAAGCAAGCGGCACGTACGGCGGTAATTCAAAAGAGTAATAAATCCCACCCGCTTAAGTTTGTTAAAGTGCTGTCGGCTCAGTCACAAGTCGTTGCAGGGATGAATTACAATTTGCGCATTGAGGTGAAGTCAGCGAATAAAACACGTTATGCGGAAGCTGTCGTTTATCAAAAGCCGAAGGGTGAAATGCGTCTTATCCAATGGCATTGGTTATCGGCGCAGACTGGCAAGGGTTGCTCTGATGCTCCTCATCCAGCAACGATGATCAAAGATGAACCCAGCAGCCCCATAGATACAATTATGTGTGCTCAAGATGCCAAGGAGTGTCCAGATGGCACTTTGGTCGGGCGTAGCGGGTCAAAATGTGAGTTTGTTTGTCCGCACTTGCAACGTAAGTAGTCGATCTTGAATAATTCTCAATGCGTTGATTGTTAAGTGTAAATATGTATTTTTGTTGCCTCGAATTTGCAAGAAATGAGATAATAACCGCCTGATTCCTTGCAAATTTGTGAGCGTAAATGAGGCCAAAAACGAAGCAGTCGGAGAGTGGCAACTTATTTCAGCAGGCGCTGGTTGATCAGATCAACATGGATCATCCGCTGGTCAAATTGGCAAAGCTGATTGACTGGTCGGAGTTTGAACAATCGTGGTCGGGTCTGTTTCCCTCCCGGCGTGGTCGACCGGCAACAGACACTCGGCTGATTGCGGGTTTGCTGTATTTGCAGCACATGCAGGGCTGCGCGGATGAGGCGCTGCTGTGGATGTGGGTCGAGAATCCGTACATGCAGTATTTTTGTGGCATGACGCACTTTCAGCATTATTTGCCGATTGACCCATCCTCGATGACGCGCTGGCGCAAACGACTGGGTGAAAGCGGGGTTGAGAAGCTGTTGGCGCAGACCATCGAAGCGGCTAAAAAGGGGCGAGTCATCAAGGAGCGCAGCTTGGAGCGTGTGATTGTGGACAGCACCGTGATGGAAAAGGCGGTGGCTTTTCCGACCGATAGTCGCTTGCTGGAACGCGGACGGCAGCATTTGGTGAAACTGGCGGATTTATTGGGTCTGAAGCTGCGGCAGAACTACAATCGGCAAGCCCCGCGCATGGCGGTACAGGTAGCGCGTTATGCGCATGCCAAACAGTTCAAGCGCATGCAAGCCGAACTCAAGCGGCTTCGCACCGTTGTGGGTCGGGTGTGGCGGGATATTGAACGGCAAGTGGCGGGCGTGATGGATTCGCGCTTACAGGAACGCGCCACTGGCATTCTGGCTCGTGTAAAACGCCTGCTGGAGCAAAAACGCAATGACAAGAACAAGCTGTACAGCCTGCACGCCCCTGAGGTCGAATGCATCGGCAAAGGCAAAGTCCGCCAGCCGTATGAGTTCGGCGTCAAAGTCAGCGTAGCGGTGACGCACAAGGAAGGGTTGGTGGTGGGCATGAAGAGCCTGCCGGGCAATCCGTATGATGGTCACAGCTTGGCCGGTGCGCTGCAACAGATTGGCGTGTTAACCGGCACGATACCCAAAGTGGCCTTTGTGGATAAGGGTTATCGGGGTGTTGAAATTGATGGTAATAGTATTGGGTAGAGTAGAGAACAGGCTTTCACCTGCCCTCCCTCATCAAAC
>JAVHQF010000102.1:0-16373 GCA_036170995.1 Sideroxydans sp.
AATATGAAACCGCTCAGTTATAGGTTGGGCTTCCGGCAAATTGTGCTACGGAGACCCCATGTTGGGGACGTGAGGTTGCTACGCCACTCCGGCTGTGTGCTTATGTTTTGATGGTCCACAAGTCGATTGACGAAACCGTCTTACGACTTTGTGAATTATTATGCTGACCCAGCCAACTGTCCTAGAAACAGCACGCACCACAAAATCGGGTAGCCAGGTTGCTCATTGAGCAGTTTGGCACGTTGAAATAGATATAGAGGAACAAACCAAGTACTCAGGCCACTTGTGTCAATGCCATTCTTGTTTAATTCTTTTGAATCTTTGACGCACAAGAATATATTGATGGCAATTGTTACGATGACCAGCAATCCTACGTTGTAGTGGAATAGCCCGGATACAATTCCGCCCGCAAATGCTCCGATAAGTGGTGCGCAGGCGATAATCCATGCCATTTCATTTCCCCACCCACCGCTTCCTGCACTATTTCCAATAAATTGAGGTGCTCCACACTGCGGACACATCTGTGCGGATTCATGAATTTCTTTCCCGCATCCACGACAAAAGACCATACTCATAATTTTCTTTCTAATTGATTGTTTTGAGCATTCCTACTTGTTTGTATCATACTGATCGAAAATTCAGCTCATAAATTTCTGTATTGATATAATTTGACTCGATCTGATTTCACCCACCCCTCGAATGTTTGCCCACTTTTCGTATTTTCAAACTCCACTTTCATCCAACCGTTGTAATCCACGTAGACTAGAAGCGGATCTTTGGGGATGACAAAGACATTCTGGTCAACGCAATTACTATCTGGCGCTGCATGGAAATATAATTTCCCTAGGCCTATCACTTCAGCCGTCAGGCTCGGGTAGTAAGGAGATCCTTCTTTTTCTGCTCGTTCAGCAATGCTGGTACAAGAGGCTGGATCGGGAGATAAAGAATCAGTCTGAATAGGTTCGATTTGTCTAGCATCATTGCTTTTCTGTTCCGCTAGCAAGGCTGATTGCCTAGCCAATTCAGCTTGCTGTTCAGACGCCTCTTGTTTGTTGTAAGCTACTGCTTCAGCGCGGTCTTGGTAAGACTTGTAAGCAGGAATTCCAATTGCCGCTACTACACCAATTACAACGGAAATAACAACAATCATCACCCCCCAGTATGACCACTTTTTCTGAACACGATTAAAATGCTCTACACTATCCCACTGTTTGTTTTTCCATGCCCATTCGCGGCCTTTAAAGCCAAGAATAATGGCCATTACGAAGCCTACGTATGGAATTAGTGCCAGCAAACCAATCCAGGTTTTATTACCAATCGCCCAAACCCAGTTCAATAGGAAGGCGCCCCACGACCAGCCTTTGATGCCGTCTGGAATAAGCTCTTCTATTTTTGGGACTGCGGCAGGCTTGATGCTGACTGCTGGTTGAATTTTTTGAGGTGCACCACAGTGCGGACATACTGGAGCGGATTCGTGAATTTCTTTCCCGCATCCTCGACAAAAGACCATACTCATAATTTTCTTTCTAATTGATTGTTTTGAGCATTCCTAGCACAGCCAGCAATCCAATTGATGACAATACCACACCGGTTATTGCCATTCCCCTTCCTGCCATTTTCTTGTTGAGGCTAATGACACCAAACACTAATCCAGCACATGCGAACAATCCCACACCTAAAATAGTGTTTTTATCCCAACCGGAATCATCAAAGAAAGTGAGTGCTACAACAATTCCCAAGACCATTGAAGTGATGGACATCCAAATTGGAGCGTTACCAATCTCCTGTAAAGTGGTGGCTGCTAGTTGTTGAACGCTGCCGCAATGTGGGCATGTAGGCGCAGTTTCGTGGATTTGCTTTCCGCATCCACGACAAAATATCATACTCATGGGTTTACCTTTATTTGATATTGTGGTAGATGGTAATTTTAGCTAGCAATGACGCAAGTAAAACCAAGTCAAATTGCATATTAAGCTGCATGGTCACTGCAAATACTATAGCCATCGGTTATGTATTATGCAATAGCCTTTGCCGTTCATGGGCAAATAGCCGCAAGCAATACAATCTTCAGCACTATGGAAGATCGTATAAAAACAGTGCGGACAGCGATGGGATGGAGCCAAGCGGATCTGGCGAGACGCATGTTCGTCACCCAGCCTTCAGTGGCAGACTGGGAATCAGGGCGGAAAGCGCCACATACTAAAAACCTGATACGGCTGGCGATTTTACTGGGGGTCAGTTTTGAGTGGCTTACTACCGGACGTGGCGAAATGTTATCTTCCAATTCGCTTAACGCATGCGAATCTACGCCTGACGACTGGATGCGCCCGGAAGAACGTCTTTTATTGAGCGAGTATGCAAGACTGAAACCTGAGCAACGAGCCGCATTGCTCGGCTTTCTTGAAACCTTGAATTAGTCATAACACGATGGGTTGCCAGCCAGAAGCTCAATGCAACGGGAAATAATACCCGTTGCATTGAGTATTTAAGAGCACCAATCACGCCGCAGCCAATTCGTTCCCCGCCAACTTATCCGTCAGTTTAGTCGGCATAGGCACCACAGTCTGACCAGATACCGCACCTGCCGTCGCATCGGGATAGAACTCTTCCACCACAGCAGTTGCCTCGTCCTCACTATCCTCAAACGCACCATTGCTCAAGCCCATTCTGGCGGCTTGCTCAAGCGCTTTGATATCAACACCTGCCTGCTCAGATTTAATCGCTTCAGCGATCGCCTGACTGACCGCATCCTCCAAACCGATACCATCACGCAGGCATAAATCCACGTAGTAGACCGGTGCTCGATGCGACTGAGTCGTTGATTTAGCGCGAAGTTTTAACTGCAAAGGCAGGTAGCGGGTATTGCCTCCACTGACCGCCTCGAAGTATTGCAGGCGAGCGGTGAGCGTGCGGATGGAATTAAAGCCCGTGGTGCGAAACACGAACGATGACAACTCTTCCTCCTGCCCCTCAATCGCCACATTAAGGCGGCCATACGGCTTGCATCCCCCAGCCTTCGCCATTGCACACCCATCAGGGCTGGCACAAGCCACATCCCCAATCCCATCCTCCGTGACACGTTTAGCTGTTTCGCCATTGCCGACACACATCGGTCGTCCTGTATTACGGTCGAACAGGCTGTATTCCGCACGCAAATTTAGGTCACTGCTGTTGAACAGCACCTTGACCGGGATGGAGCGTATTTTGGCATTGGCTTTGCCTTCAGTCAGCTTCGCATGCAGTGGATGCAGCAGCCAGCCATCACGGTTCTGCACCTGGGTAGTGATGGTGAAGCAATCGTCCTTTTCTGGCAGACGTTTGCCGTTCTTCTCGACAACTTTGCCGATTGAGATACGCCCGATGATGGGCGGTGTGATTGCCAGTCCTTTAATCATGATGCTGCTCCTTGTCCGGAAATAAAATACAAAATGCCCTCGTCAGGATTACTGACAAGGGCGATATGACGCAGTGATATTGGGCAGGTAACGCTACTTGCCGACTTGCACCAGAAACCGACGTGTACCGGGTTTGGTGATTTCATACGGCTTCACCCAATCCGGATGATCCTCACTTAACCGTTTAAAGTCTGTGGTGGTGGAATCCTTGGATTTACGCCAACTGATCTTGCCGTCTGATAAAACAGCGCCACTGGCAAATCCCAGCCGTTCCTGTAGTCGCTGCTTGAGCAGTTCTTCCTGCTCTGCGGCTGATTCCCGCTGCTGACGACAGGTCCAATAGTCTGAGAACAAGCGGTTCATTTCCGTGTCACCACTGCAATCGAGCGTATCCCCTCGATCAGACGGGAACAGGCTGGCTAAAGCACGACCACTGGACTCAGAGCCATCTACCGCTGGCGGTACATCATCTATCACGCACTGCCAGAAGGCGGCCTCACGTTTGATCAGATCGGCCATCTTGTCCTGGTCAGGCAGGATGCGATAAACCCTAAAATCCTGTCCTCCGATCAGAACAGCAACATCGCACCAAGGCTTCCCGGTTACGGCCAGCTGGTGCAGCACTTGGCACTGATAGGAGTCCGGCACGCCTTCTTCCCAGAATCGGGCAGAATTCACCCCAGCGGTTTTGACTTCCAAAATCCCGCTGCCGTCTGTTGGATGCTGTACCACCCGATCCAGATTCGCCAGCATAAACGGGTGATCAGGATGTTGCAGCACCGCATTCAAACGTCTGACCTTGGTGCCAGTTCGTTGGGCGTAGACGTTGGCGATGATGTGCTCCAGCGTGGTGCCCCAGAACACCGCATCGTTGGAGGCCAAATCCGGTGCTGCTTGCCGTTCAGTTTTTTCCAGCCAAAGTTCCAAGGGACTTTTGTAAGGCGAGATACCCACGGCACAGGCGGCATCACTGCTGCCAATGCCCCGACCACGTACCGCCAACCATTCCTCGCGGCTCATGTTTTTGGTTGAGACCAGTCTTATTGCATTTTCTCGTTTCATTTGTTTGCTCCCGGTATAAATGACAACGCCCCGAGCCAAAGGCCCGAGGCGTGTCTGTTTGACTGCATAGATGGAACTGCCTGTTGAGAGTGGGCTATGCTGCCAACGCCAGTGCGGCTTCAAAACCGCGCTGTTTGATTTGCGCGCCTTGACCGAACCACGCTGAATCAAGCCGGTAGTCCTGATTGCGGGCGCGACGGAAACTATCGACATATTCCGTTACACCATTGACCAAGCCCCATGCCGTACCAGCGGATGACGGCAACTTGCTGCCTTTACCTTCGCCTGCGTACAAGTTGTAAACCGTCTGGATCGCTTTCTGGTTAGGTTGATCTTGAAGCGGTAACTCAGCATCACCGAGCACATTGACCAGATAGGACATGACCTCGAACTTGTTTACCGGACGATTGGCCAGCGCTTTGATGGAACGGCTGAATTCATCCCAAGCAGTCACACCCAGCCCCAACGATTGCTTGACGGCTACCGGATCAAATGACGTTGAATGAGGCACACGTACCGCACCGAGATTGTCGCCCACGGCCATTTGCAAGGTGTTGTTGCACACCACGCGGATGCTGGTGAATTGCGCGGTGGTCGCCAGCGAACCATCACAGGAAGTCGCCAGCAGCAGATAACCTTTGACCTTATCTATGCCCGACAGCATCATTTCATCGCCGGTACGTGCCAGTGCCCAGAGCTTCTTGCCGCCCTTCAGTACGCCGGCTGTTTCCAGCTCAAAGCCGCTGACCGAGACCAGATCTCGATAGAAACCCAGCACGTCATGGGGCTGCACGACCTTGTAGCGTTTGCTGACAACGGACAGCGGTTCGAAGGTGTCAGAGCGGTACAGTACCGTCGCGTCGGGGTTGCTGCGCAGATTCAGCATGCTGCCGTTTTCCGTCGCAGCGTTAAACAAAACATCTGATTGCTTGATCTCCCAATTCATTCCGGCTGCTTGCTGCCATACTTCGATAGGTTGATTTGCGGGGAGCGGGTTGCCGAGGCCATGCCAGGGTGTTGCGCCGACATAGGCCATGTCGGTTGCATTTACAAGTTCGTGTGCCATGGTAATTCCTTTCGTGGGTACGCACGTGACGATGCCGCTGAATGAAATCAGTCGGCTATGGCCAGTGCATGTGGTTCGTGTGGGGTTGCGGATGTACGGATGGGTAAAACTGTTGAGCGAGATGGGTTGAGTGCTACGGTTTGATTCGGAGTGTGTCGGGGCTATTTATTGAAGGTGTGATTGCAGGCCAGACAGCGGTAGTTGTCCAGAACGTTTTCATCGACGACTTCGCCGAGGTTTGAGCCCACGGAGCCGCCCGCCGCTGCGCCGACTATCCCGCCAATGATGGCCCCCAACAGACCGCCGAATGCAGCGCCAGCCGGACCCCCGATCAAGCCAGCCGTAGCGCCCATCTCCGCACCGCCCATCATGCCGGTTACGCCCGCTGCTGCACCAGCTACGGTGCCGACTGTGCGACCAGCTCTCTTGCCATAGTTGCGGATTTCGATATGCCCTGACTGACAGTTGGGGCATTGGAGTGATACACGTTGATTTGAGTTTTCGTTTGGCATGGTTAAGCTTCCTTTAAAGGATTAAGTTGAATGAAAACAGAAAGTAAGTGGTGGTTTAGCCGGGTAAATGGCTGACCAAGTTGGTAATATATGAGTGAATATTTCTGGAGTAGACCGCTTCGCATTCGTTGTCGTAGGCCTGCTCAGGCTGTACGTTTTGCCTGCATAAACGCTTCGTTAATCGCGTCCTTGATACGCTCAGCTTGTTGCTCCGACAGCCCTTTAGCAAAGAACTCCCCGATGTGAATGATGAGCCAGGTGTGTGTATTGCTCTGTGAAGGCTCATCACCCGTTTCGAGAATATGCTCACCAAACCACTTGCCGAATGGACTACTGACCTCGTAATCAAACACGCCGGGATAATCTCCAGCGCAGGCGAGTGCAGCGGCTTCGCACAGTTGCGTGGTTATCGGAACATAACTAACCAGTGCATCTACCAGTTCGATACAGCCTTTGCCCCATATTTCAATCAAAACGTCGTAATTGGGTTTGACGTTGTGACTGGGTCTTGAATCGTGAAGTCCTTCCATAAAAAATCCTGCGGTAATGAGTTGCTGTCTCATGTTGATCTCCTGATGTGTTATCGGTTGATGGGTTCGTGCTGATAGACATAGCCATTCTTGCCCCTGCCATATAACTTGATCATTTGACGCCGGTGATGACGTTTCTGACTGGCGTAGGCGGGATACTTGAAGGGTTGGTATTCATCATCAATGCTGGCACGACGGTTGATACGCTGGTCTATCGTGCCTGACGCGATTGAGGCCAACCACGCAAAACGGGCAGCGGTGTTGTTGACCATGCGACTGCCGTTAAAATGGAAACGACGGGGAGCGCGAGCCAGATAATCGCAGATTTCGTTTTGCTTCAGGCACATGATTTCTCCCTTGTCGTAACGTCAGCCAACCCTGACTGAGCCCTTTCAATCGATTCTGACCAACCGATTTCACTGCGCACAAACAGCGTGCCAGCCATTTCGGTGATCGCATACGAACACCAGACTGCCAGTGCTGCGCGTTCCAGTGCTGAAATGCCGGCCACTGGTGTAATCGTCGCCACGGATTTACGTTCCTGCCAGGTGCCGATTTGTTTTATGGCGACATGGCCGAGCTTGGCGTTTTGACGATACAGCCAGAAATTATTTGCATCCCCTTTGCGTCGATATGGCACGGGAGTGGCGCTCAAGGCAGCGAAGTGTGGCCGATCAATCTGGCTCATTTTGATACCGTGTTCCTGGCCTATTTTCAGGACAAAGAATCGATCTTCAGGAGAGAGATTGGTCAGATACACCACATTCAGGTTTTCAACAGGGTGCAGGCCCAAGGCGACCAGATGCGTATGCGAATGCCCGACCATCCAGGCAATCTTGGCACCTGATACAGCAAACCGTTCCAGCATCGCCTTGTCGTGTACCAGCAGGTCGTCTGGATAACGGTGCAATACCTCCAACTGGTATTTCGTGATGACGGCTTGCATGCGTTCCAGTATGCACTGCACAATGACCGGATCGGCCTTCATGACGTGGGGTTTGTGCAGTTTTACTGGATTATTGAGCGTCTTCATCGTCTTCTCCTCCTTCTGGTTTGAATTTCAATTGGCTGAGGGTGCAGGCATTCAAATCCACATCAACCCGTTTACCGCGATAGACTGGCTGGTAGAGGCTTCCGCCACGGTAGGCGTACAGGTACTCCACCTCCACGATTTCCCCTGAGAGTGGAATGGCATGATTAGGCGGAATAGTGACGTTGCCGACCGGGATCAATCTCTGATCCTTGCCCACATCGGAGTGGACACTGGAATCCAGTAAGCCAATCTTGACGCTACGACGCCCCTTATTTACTTCCATCACACAGCAACTGGCTGATTCGGTGAATTTGAATTTCAACCAGTCACCACCTGTATTTGGGCGACCCGCTGTGACCGGACAACTGACACGTTTGAACACCACGCCTTCACCCCTTTCAAATTGCACCTGATTCCACCGTTCCAACTTTTGCTTTGTGCTGACAGCAACCGGCACGGACTTGAGTTGCCTGCATCCCTTGAGCAGTGCTTCAGCAAAGCGCATGCGTTCCAGCCAAGGGTAGGCGGTGATGGATTCACCTTCAAAAACGTGCAGGTCGAAGACATACAGGATGTCGCCGATGATCTCGCCATCCACGCGGATTGCGCCGGTGCAAGCGGCTACGTGAAGCAGTTCATCCGCGAGGTGTTGTGGTAACGGCACGATCAGCCCCTTGCGGTTGATGCCGATCACTTTGCCGTCTTGTGCATGAGCGGCACGACGTTCTCCGTCCATCTTCTCCTGCGCAGCCCAGCGATCATCCTGAATCAGACGCAGAGCATCCTCTTCGGTGATGGGGTTGAGCAGTTGTGGCAGAAAGTCGGTTTTTAGACCGGCTTGAGCAGTGCCTTGATAGGCAGCACCTGATACGTCAGGGGTGTAGCCTTTGGCTGTCTTTGCCTTTACGAGTTGGTCGTAGATCTTCTGAGCTTGAATGAAATCAACTGGAACTGCGGTTTTAGTGCCGCTGGTCAGCGTACCGCCACGGCGACCATAACGAAAGTTGACGACATTGCCACCGACAACTTTGACGATCTCGGCGTGGTATTCTTTATTGCTGCTGCCTTCAGCGTAGTAAAGGCTGGTTTGTGCGAGGGTATTCATGGGATTCTCCTGAGTTAAAAAACGGCAATAAAAAATCCACGACCGAATGAACGGCGCGTGGATTTGCGGGGGTAGGGTGTGGCTTGGGGTGGGGCTAGGTGCTGTGTTGGCGTGAGGGTAGATTTTCTGGTGACCGCTACGCTGCTATTTTGATAAAGGCAGACCACTGCTCACTGGATGGCAAGGCACTGACGATTTCCAACACCCTCGACTCATCTGAATAGTGATCGATAAGGCCACCGCTCAGAATCACGTTTTGCAGGTACATCAAATCTGCCAATGTGCGTGAGCCGTATTCATTCGCAATGCCGGTCAGGCTTTCGGTTGAATTAAGCAGTTCCTGAAAGAAGGTGAGCGCTGCCTGTTTGCCAGATGCCTGATTCAAAGGTTCGATGGCAAAAAAGCGAATGACGGTTTTATCACCTTCGCTGTTGTCCGCAATGAATTTACCATCACTGTCGAAGAGGCCAGCGGTAATGCCGGCTTCGGTCAAACAGTCCGAGTAATCACATTCGCCATCCGTCCAAGTGAAGCGCACCACCTGATTGTCTGGATCGCCAGTGAGTTTTTCTACCTCAAAATCTGTCAGCATGACACCATCGTCAATCGTGACCGCGCTGGCCGCGTTGAGCAGGTGGAATAACCGTTCGATATTGCTGTTCAGAGCAGGTGATTTCATAGCCAGCCACGCTCGGCAAATGACAGTGCATCCTGCTCTCCGATGACAAGGTGATCGAGTACGCGAATATCCACCAGAGCAAGTGCCTGTTTCAGTGCAGTGGTCAACAAACGATCAGCCTGGCTGGGTTCAGCTAGGCCAGACGGATGGTTGTGTGCGAGCATGACGGTAGCCGCATTGTGGATCAGAGCGCGCTTCACTACCTCGCGTGGATAAACACTGGTTTGCGTCAACGTACCGTGGAACAGCTCCTCTGATGCAATAAGGCGATTCTGCGAGTCCAAAAACAGCACCATGAACACTTCTTGCTGCCGTCCGCCCAATGACAGTCGCAAGTAATCTTTAACGGTTTTGGGATCGCCAAAGTGAATCGGGTTGGTGCTGATTTCCTCTTCCAGTGCTCGCGTAATCAGTTCTTTGGCTGCTGAAATAATTGGATTCGCGGCGTAGGGGGTAAAGTTTTCTGAAACGAGCTGGCGATTGGCGCGGAGTTCAAACAGGACGGACAGCGGTACTTTGGCTAGGTTGGTTGCCATGCGTTTGCCTACGAGTACGGACAGTAGTTCAGGTGTACTACAGTTTCGCATATTCACTTTGATGTCTCCTCGAAATGAAGGGACACAACCCAGCACAGGGAAAGTGTCCCTGTTGGGTGTATGTTGCTGAGCTGTTGCTTAGCTACATTGAGGTGATATATGACTGAAAATTTTTAGGATCGACTAGTTTGGAGGCTGAGGCAGAGGCCATAAAAAGGATTAGCCTTGAGGTTGAATGAACATACAAAAAGCTTTAAGACAACGCCTTTATGCACTGAATAAGAAAACGCAATCCCCAATTTATATTTCCCTGCGTCCTTTCGTCTTCAGTTTTTGCATCAATGTGTTATACGTGCACCACGTCCTTGCAAATCAAGAGGTGAGGCAGCACAATCCAGCGTAGAACGACCTTTGAGAGGAAACACGCCATGCCCATACCTGCCGGAGCAATGAAAACAAGCTGCCAGTCTTGTGGCTGGAGTACTGTGACGCAACAGCACAGCGATGTGCTATTCCTACCTAGCCAATGCGAGCGTTGCGGTTGTGAGAAGTTGACGCACACAGCAGCAGGTGTGCTGGATAAATTAAATCCAGTTTCAATTGTTCAGAATATGCTGAAAAAATGAAGTTTTGAAATAGCTGAAATAGGTTTAACTGCAATGGACATGAGGGTCTATTCTTCGGCCTTATGTGAAGCTTCACATAAGGCCGATTATGCATAGTCGCTGATTATGGAAAGTTGCTGAAGGTGGCAGTGAGCAGATGTAGGTGACGCGAGAGTTTCAAGAGGTAGACATCAAAATATGCTCGACATAATCTTGACGGTGATTTGAAGTAACGGCTCCATTTTAGGAGACCGTTATGACCATTCCAACAACGAGCGGGGATACGCCGAAATCCCCGGAATCCTCGACATACTCGGCATACATCACAGAAGAATTGCGACGCTACGATGAACATCTGCGGGATGTTCGCGGGCTGGCCGCCGGTACGCGCAAAGGTCGGCTGCGCATCATTGGCTGGCTGCTGGAGGGCAAGTTCAAGCGTCGCGAGATCGTAATTGCCCGTATGCAGCCTGACGATATTCGGCAATTTCTTGCCCGTCGACTGTCAGAGAGTCAGTCGGCCTCCAATGCATCTCAACATTCAACGGCACTACGTAGTTACCTGCGTTACCGAGCCACCTGCGGCGATCAGGTCGGCAAGCTCGCGGCAGTTATTGCGAACCCAGTTCATTGGCGGCTCGCAACACTACCGAGGGCACTGAACGTCGAGGACGCCGACCGATTGCTGGACGCCGCTGCCGCAGCACGCAAGATGCCCAAGCGCGCATATGCGATTGTGCGCTTGGCACTGGATTTGGGGCTGCGCTCCGGTGAGATCGCCCATCTCAACCTCAATGATATTGACTGGCAAGCCGGCACGCTCATGCTGCGCGGTACCAAGTCACTCCGGCAAGATGTGGTTCCACTTCCCGTAGAAACCGGCAAGGCCCTTGTCGACTATCTCCAGCACGAACGACCCGCAATCCGTCACCCGGCAGTCTTCGTTCGGCAGGTTGCCGGCCGAGCTCTGCCCATCACATCTTGGGCCATACAGAAAGTCATCAAGCGCGCGTGCCAACGCATTGGTCTGCCAGATGTCAGCGCCCATGCCTTGCGCCATACCGTGGCGTGCCGTCTCGTTGAGCGTGGCAGCTCGCTCAAGGAAGTCGCCGACCTGCTGCGCCACCGCTCACTGAATAGCACCCTGATCTATGCCAAGCTCGACACGCCGAAGTTGGCAGCGGTCGCCTTGCCTTGGCCGGGGAGTGCAGCATGAGCGCGCACGTCAGCTTGCAGCAACGGGTCGCAGACTACCTGGCGGAACGGCATCGCCTTGGCTTCGTATTGCGATCACGCGGCACATTGTTGGCCGGGTTTGCCCGCTACGTTGCTGAACGCAAGCACCGTGGACCACTGACCGCCGACATCATGATCGAGTGGGCCCGGCAGGACAAATGGCAGCGTGGCACACCATCGACCTGGGCTGCCCGGCTTGCCTTCGTTCGCCATTTCGCGCGCTACCTCAAGCAATTCAAACCGGAGACCGAAGTACCGGAGGAACTGGCCTTTGGTCCGGAGCCGGGACGTGTCGCCCCGCACATCTTTCATGAGCAGGAAATCATCAACTTGCTGGCGGCGGCTCGGCAACTTGGACCGACTGGCAGCATTCGCCCCGCCACCTATGAAACCCTGTTCGGTTTGATGGCCTCGACCGGCCTGCGAGTATCGGAAGCGCTGCACCTGCGTGACGCCGATGTCGATCTCAAACGTGGGATGCTGACGATTCGGCAAACCAAGTTCGCCAAATCGCGACTGCTGCCGGTCCACCCGACGACGGTTGCGGCATTGGCGAAATACCGCAAGGCACGCGCACGGCACGTTACCACGGCTGCGGACATGCCGTTTCTGATCAGTAGTCGTGGACGGCTGCTTGGAGAACCCTTGGGAGACCGCCAAGCCCACCGCGTCTTCAACATGTTGCGCGATGGTCTCGGTTGGGTGAATCGGGGCGGCCATGCCGCCATACGACTACATGACCTGCGCCATACCTTCGCAGTTCGCCGCCTGATGCGTTGGCATGCGGATGGTACCGATATCGATCAGATGATGCTCGCCCTGTCGACCTATATGGGCCATGCCGAGATCTTCTACACCTATTGGTATCTCACCGCGGTTCCAGAACTGATGGCCTTGGCCGGCGGCAAGTTTGAGCGCTTTGCCGATCTTGCGGGAGGCGACGATGAGTAAGCAAACCAAACTGCCTCCTTCATTTGCCGCGCTCGTCCAAGCCTACTTCGGTGAGTACCTGACCCAGCAGCGTGCGCTCAGTCCGCAAACCATTGCCGCCTATCGTGATGGGTTCGTGCTGTTCCTTGAGTTTGCCGAGGAACGATTGGGCAAGGCACCAGCAGTTATGGCGCTGGCTGACGTGACCCCGGAGTTGATCATGGCCTTTCTCGATCATCTTGAACGGCAGCGACACAATTCCGTGCGCAGTCGCAACGCCCGTCTGGCTGCACTACGGTCATTTCTCAAGTTTGCCGGTCACCGAGATGTGGCATCGCTCCAGGTGATCGAGCGCGCCTTGGGGGTTCCGGTAAAGCGTTTCGAGCGTCCGATGTTCAGCTACTTGACCCGCGAGGAGGTGCTGGCGGTGATCGGGGAACCGGGTGACTCATGGGTGAGCCAGCGTGATCATGCCTTGTTCCTGTTGATGTACAACACCGGTGCGCGCGTATCGGAGATTATCGGGATCAAGGTCGGCAATGTGGTTCTCGACGCCAGCGCCGCCTGTGTCCATCTGCACGGCAAGGGTCGCAAGCAGCGTAGCGTGCCGTTGTGGCATACGACCGTCAAGGCGTTACGCGCCTGGCTGCGGGCAAATTCAGCGCTGACGGCAGAAGCCCCCTTGCTACCCAATCGGAATGGGCGCGAAATGACCCGTGCCAATGTCACGCTCAGATTGGCATTGGCTGTTCAGCACGCGACGGAAACTCAGCCAGCATTGGCAAAGCGGAAAGTCTCGCCGCATACGATCCGTCACACAACGGCAATGCATCTGTTGCAGGCAGGCGTCGACATCAGCGTCATTGCGCTCTGGCTCGGACATGAGAGTCCGGAGACCACGCACCATTACGTTGAGGCCGACTTGGCGATGAAAGAACGTGCCTTGGCCAAACTTCATGAACCCAGTTCGAAAATACTGCGCTATCGGGCACCTGACTCGTTGCTCAACTTCTTGCGAACCCTGTGATTATGAGAAGTACGCGATGCGCGCCATCGCCAATCGATCAGACCTTGGCGCGTATTTCAACAAGCCACTTTCCATAATCAGCGACTATGCATAATCGGCCAAACCGGACTGTCGTGATTTTCTGAAAATGATGTCGGCGCAGCTCGCTGGAACATCCGGTTTCAAGTTTTCAGAATCGTCACTTTTGGCACTTATGAATAGTACCCAGTTATGAATAGCATTTCATCTTCATGAGCTTGTAAGCCATATAAATACAGACTTTCTGACATGCTCAATGAATAAGTTATTAGGCATAATTTGGGTTGATTCTTATTTGGCAATTTTCCTTTTAGCGATTGCTTATGCGTGAAATCCCTCATTTAACACATGAAATGGTTATTTCCTCATGGCGTAGGGGGAAATAATCCATTTATTGAGTTATCAACGTGAAGGTGGCATTCTTAAAAATGCTGTAATTATGAAGAGCAAAAAACATGCTTACTGTAGCTCTGATGGGCAGTAGGTATGTGTAAAACTAGGGTGCTATTCATAATTGGGTACTATGCATAATGACCCCTTGCAGCCCTTCAAATTTGGCCGAAATTGAAATCCAGTGTTTGAACTCACCGGTCTGCGAATCCAAATCTGGCCTATCGGGCTCGATTGGCTGCAACATTGATTCTTGCGGCTCAACGTTCGTTTCCTGCAATACAAACTGATGTGTAGACAGAGGCCGTCGTTAAAGTGACGCACAAATGAATCTAGTTTGCTTGGTTGGGAATAATTTCGGCCTGATTGAGGGAACTTTGAGCGCCCTCCAATGCAAGAAGCCTCAAGCTGCTCTCATCTGCTTAAGGCAAATGAAGAGGAACTTGGATAATTTTTTCTAAAAACGCTTTTGTGTGGCAACCAAGCACGCCGTCATCCGACCTTCTTTACGTCGATCTTGAACTTGGTTCGCTCAGGGACTTCGCAAAGTTGGTTGTGTTGTAGGCAACCTTCCAGCCAAAATTGGGTGCAAGCACCACCCGCTGTTCAACTGCTATTTTATGAGCAATGGGTGCTATCCGTAGTATTTGCCTTGCAAATGGGTTGGATATTGGATAGCCTTTGATCTATCAATAAGTTAAGAGATTAATCCGTGTTCGTATTATTAAAATATATCTGGATATATCTGTCATGTGAATAACTGTTGGACCTCAATGGCGGCATGGTGCATTGGGCAACTCTAATATGTAAGAGGATCACGGCTTGCCGATCACCCTAAACGCGTTCCCGCTGAAAGTACCAGATCTGGAGCTTGTAGCCTGTCAAATTCCCTACGATAAGCAGATGCTCGATGGCCTTCGCACTGATTACCGATTGACGCACACATTCAGGCGCCAAGGTGAGAGCATCCAAATTTTTTCAGGGGATGGACAATTTCCTGTTTCCGGTGCCATACAAACCGTTGTGCTCAAAGATAACCTTGGTGTTTTCTGCTTTCTGGTTAAGGACGGATTAATACGACATCTTGCGGAAATTGACCGCCACCCTCTCGGCTTTACCCCAATCGAACTGATCAGCACCAAGCCCGAAGACAATCTTCTGGCTCCGATTGTTGGCGACGATTACCCTTTTCAAATCTGCGCCAAGTACACCATAGATACGCGCTTTGTTCAGGAGCATCCGTACCTGATCATTGATTGCACAACGCGCAGGGTGCTTAAAGAGACGTGCCTTTTCTTTCTTCGCGCCGAGTTTGATCTCTTGGGTCGTTATGTCGTTACCGAGAACGAGGACGGATACAGAAAGCTTCTGGGTTCGGTGAGCGCAATCAAGGGCGAAACGCTGCATGTTACGCGGCCTGACGGGCAGAGCGAGCAGATCGATGCCAAGGACGCTTATCTGGAGGCTAGTCGCGGGAATTTCGACGACTACATTTTTCATACACATGGCGCGCAGAAAGACTCAATCGTTGAACGCATTCGGCAATCAGTATCATCGTTTAATGGCGGTCAGAACAAGAAAGCACGCATCGAGACACTCAAGAAATACATCCAGTCAAAAACAGTGACGCTGATTGACGGAACCCGCATCGTGATTGGAGATGCACCGGACATCCAACGTCAATGCGAGCAGATGCACAAGCCAGTGTTCGTCTTCAACGACAACGGTGAAGCCGATTGGGCCGAGAAGGGGCTGAAGCAGTATGGTCCGTATACAAAGCGTACGTTCGACCGTCACGATCCATCGATTTGTGTGATTTGCGCCCAGCACGACAAAGGTCGCGTGGAGCAGTTCGTCCGCAAGCTTTTGAAGGGGATTTCATCAAACAAGTATTTCAGCAATGGTCTTGAGGGCAAGTTCACGCTTGGAACAAGCCGCGTCGAGGTCTTTGTGACGACGACGGACAGCGTGGAGGCATACAAGAATGCCATCGAAACGGCGGTTCGGAAGAAAGCAGACGATGGGGGGCGTTGGGACTTGGCGCTTGTTCAGGTTCGGCAGTCCTTCAAAAAGCTCAAGGTAACGGAAAATCCATACTATCTCGGAAAGAGCCTGTTCTTCCTGCATCAAGTCCCCGTTCAGGACTTCACGATTGAGCTACTAGGACAATCCGACTATTCGCTCGGCTACTCCCTAACTGAAGTTTCACGCTTTTGGCGCGGCATGTATATAAGAAAATGCTAATAATC
>JAVHQF010000103.1:0-3478 GCA_036170995.1 Sideroxydans sp.
AAGAGGCCACTTCCAATGAAATCAACAACTTACGCGGGGGTAGTTTGCAAGTGGAGGTAACTATTCGGCCAACCCCCTTAGCCTTCCAAAACCGCTGGACACACTGACGTTTTTTCGTTATCGTCGTGCCTATGCAAGCCGCACAGTCGCCGACATCACCGCCCACGCAAGCGCCCGTCTCTGCCACGGCAAACGCTTCGCCCCCATTTGCCAACGAGCAGGTTGTTCTGACCCGGCAAGAATTTATCCAACTTCAAAGCGACTTGAACCGCCTCACGAGCCTGCACCAGCGCGCGCTCAAACGCGAACGCTGGTACAAAGAACGCTGGCGCATCCTGCTCAACTTGGCAAACCTTGCCAGACGCAAACGCGAAGCAGAACTGATTGCCCAGCTCAAAACCAGTGATGCAAAAATCCGCGACCTGCAACAACGCCTATTTGGCAAGCACAGCGAAAAAGGCAAAGGCCGCGATGAGAGCATCAGATCGGTGACTGCGAGTCACACCAAGCGTAAAAAAGGTCATCAACACGGGGCACCCAACCACGGGCGCACCATGCACCCCGAACTGCCCGAGGTGCACGAACAATGCAAACAAGACAGCAGCGTCTGTCCGATCTGCCACAAACCTTGGCGAGAACTCTGCACGACCGAGGACAGCTCGGTCATCGAAATCGAAGTCAAAGCCTACGTGCGCAAAATTCATCGCCACCACTACATTCAAGCCTGCGACTGCCCCAACCCGCATCCCATCACTTGCGCCCCTGTGCCTGCGAAGCTCATTGCCAAAGGCAAGTATGGCATCTCCGTCTGGAGCACGATCTTGCTGGACAAGTACCTCGGTGGCACCCCCACAGAGCGACTGCTGCAAAAGCTCGCCGACATCGGGCTGCGCATCGCACCAGGTACCATTGGAGACGGGTTAAAGAAGATTGCCCCCTTGTTTGAGCCCATTGATGCGGCTCTGCTCAAACAACTGCGACTGCAACAACACTGGCACGCTGACGAGACCCGTTGGGCGATGTTTGTTGACATGGCGGGCAAGATTGGACACCGCTGGTACCTGTGGGTATTTCACAGCGCGCAAGTGGTGCACTACGTACTCGACCCAAGCCGTGCCAGCCAGGTTGTCATCGATGAGTTTGAGGGTGTGGTGTGCGGCATCATCAGCTGTGACCGTTATTCAGGCTACAAAGGCTTTGCCAACCAGGAGCCAGGCTTTGAGCTGGCGTTTTGCTGGGTCCACCAACGCCGGGACTTTATCAACCTGGCCAACAGCTACCCCGAGCATCTTGACTGGGCGTTTGGCTGGGTTGAGCGTATAGGGCATCTGTACCACCTCAATGACCTGCGCCTGCAAGTCAGTGCCGATAGCCCTGAGCGTGCCCAGGCGCAAAGCGCCCTGGAGGCGGCCATGCAGGCAATGGCGAATAAGCGTGATCTGGAACTGCAAAACCCCAAGCTGACCGAGCCATGCCAGGGTGTGCTCCAAAGCATGGCTCGGCACTGGACGGGGCTGAGCGTCTTTGTGCGCCACAGCGAAGTACCCATGGACAACAACACCGCAGAGCGCGACATGCGTGGCCCGGTGGTGGGGCGCAAGAATTTCTTTGGCTCTGGTGCGCTGTGGTCGGGGCAGCTCGCGGCCACGCTGTATAGCCTGTTTGCCACGCTCAAGCTGCATGGCATCAATGCGCGCACGTGGATGCTGGCGTATTTGCAGGCCTGCGCTGCCAATGGTGGGCAAGCACCGACGGATTTGAGCAGCTTTTTGCCTTGGTCCATGGATGAGGCGCGCCTGCAAGTCATGCGCGCCAGTGTGCCAATGTCGCCCATTGAGCCCATCGCACCAAAGAGCGCAGCACCACCCGAGTCGCAAGCCACGCCGAGCCAAACTGCCAACCAATCAGCAACTCAAGCCGCAACCCAGAGCGCAGAAGTTGACAGTCCATGAAGGTTTACTGCGCTCGGGCCATGAGCGATGGGGATGTTCAAACCATTACCACCTTAATTGAGCAAAACCCGGCACTGAACCGTGCGGCGCTGTCTCGCTTGCTGTGTGAGTTGTGGCAGTGGCGCAAGCCCAATGGGGAGCTCAAGGACATGACGTGTCGGGTGGCGCTGTTGCGCATGGCCGCTGATGGCTTGATTGTGTTGCCGCCCTCGCGCATGTCGAGCGGGCGGCGCAGGCCCAGCTTTGCGCCCACGCCTGCCACTGATCCCGATGCAGCCATTGAGTTGCCCGTGCATGCTCTGGGGCCGCTGTCTTTGCGTTTGGTGGCTGGCACTGTGCAGTCGCGCCTGTGGAATGAGTTTGTGGCGCGTTATCACTATTTGGGCTACACGCCCATGTCAGGCTCTCAGCTGCGCTACAACGTGTTTGTCGGTGAGCAGTTGGTGGCTTGTCTGAGTTTTGGTGCCAGCGCCTGGAAGCTCAAAGATCGCGAGCGCTTTATTGGCTGGAGCGAGGCGCAGCGTGCAGCCAATTTGCATCTGGTGGTCAACAATGCGCGCTTTCTGATTTTGCCCTGGGTGCGTAGCTTGGGCCTGGCCTCAAAGATTTTGTCAAAGGCGGCGCGTCAGTTGCCCAAGGATTGGATGGCACGCTACGGCTTTGCGCCGGTGTTGCTGGAGACGTTTGTGGAGTTTGAGCGTCACAAGGGCACATGCTACAAGGCAGCCAATTGGACTCTGGTGGGCCGCACTGCCGGGCGGGGCAAGAAGTCCAAGAGCAACAAGCCCCTGATTCCCATCAAGGATATCTGGCTATACCCGCTGCGCCGGGACTGGCAGGGTGTCTTGTGCTGTGATGGGGGTTAGGCGAATAGTTACGTTCTCAGTTTGCCTCTTGACAGTTCAAGAGGCCACTTCCAATGAAATCAACAACTTACGCGGGGGTAGTTTGCAAGTGGAAATTGGTAGGCGGTAGCGACTGAGAACAAAGAATGCTCTAGAACAAGCACGTTTTCGCCATGGGCATATGGCATTGACGTGATTCGCTTTGCCATTTGGTTCAGAATTCCACTGCGCACGCCGATATCGGTGATACCCACAAAAGGATTCCGCCATGGATGTCTCTCCAACCGCTCTCGTCAATGCATCAACCCAAATGCAGCAAGCCCAAGTTGCCCAATCGGCCCAGGTTTTGGTTTTGAAGAAGGCTATGGACATACAGGCCACCGGCGCGCTGGCGCTGCTACAGGCCCTACCGTTGGCCACGAGTGGCAACCTGGGCACTCAGGTCAATACGATGGCTTAGGGCGTTGACTGGTTTGCAGCGCCGGTATAAGAAAATTGCGATCTGCCTGCTCGGTAGCAGTCGCTTGCAACTGGGATTCGACCGGCGGTTTTGTGGCGACCGTTTCGTCAAAGTGGACACCCGCCATCGACCAACAGCGGGTGCTCGCGGATGGCAGCTTACGGGTAGCAGAAAGATTTTCACTGCCGAGGTTCCGTAAAGCTGCCATTCAATTGGCGGCG
>JAVHQF010000104.1:0-15891 GCA_036170995.1 Sideroxydans sp.
CTTTGGTCAACTGCGACAAGTCCTGGGTGATCAACAGCGCCTTGAGCCCGTAGCCGGCGATAAACGCCAGGGCTTCTTCAAAAATTTCCAGTTTGCCGAGCGCCGGAAATTCGTCGATCAGCAACAGCATCTTGTGGGGAAAGCGCGACTTGGAGGCACCGGTCTCGTCGAACTCCATTTTTTCTGTCAGGCGACGCACCACCTGGTTGATGACAAGCCGCAAAAGTGGCTTCAGGCGGTCTTTGTCGGAAGGAGGCACGACCAGGTACAAGCTGGTGCGGCGCTGCATCAGCGATTCGATGGTGAAGTCCGAGGCGCTGGTGTTGGCCGCCACAATTGGATCCCGGTACAGTGACAGGAACGACAAAGCCGTTGACAGCACGCCAGAGGCCTCGTTGGACGCCTTGTTCAAAAACGACTGTGCCGCCTGCGAGGCTGTTTTCCAGGCGACCAGCTCCACATCAATACACAGCCCGGCACTGATTTTTTCGTAACCGGTGTCGCGGATGTATTCCATCACCGCACGGAAGCCCTCGGCAATTTTGGCGGTGGCATCGGTCTCGGTGTCCTTGTCGGCCGCCAATCGCTCTGCCAGTTCGCGCACCGGGCCACCGTCAGACAGGATGGCCTGCACGGTTGACAGATTGCGTTGTGCATCTTCCAGTTCATCGGACACCAGCACAAAGATGATGACACCGGTCATGAGGTCAAAGCCAGTTTTGGCCCAATGGTACTGTAGGCCTTTGCCGTCGGGGTCAACAATCATGGTCGAGACGTTTTGCACGTCTTTCACCAGGTTGTCGTCAAGGCGAATTTCCGACAGCGGATTGAAGCGCGCCGAATCCACTTCCGAGGGCGAGAACCGCAGGCAGCGCTGCTTCAACACCTGCTCGCGAAATCCGGACGTCAGTGCCCAGTTTTCTCCCTTGATGTCATGCACCAAAACCGATTCTGACCAGGACAAGAGGGTCGGGATGACGATGCCAACACCCTTGCCCGAACGCGTTGGGGCGAAGACCAGAATGTGTTCCGGGCCGCTATGGCGCAGATAGACCGTTTTGACGGTTGTGCCAAACGGCTTGAAGCCGACAGCTTTGAACGGAATCTCAACAGCCCCCAGCATCACGCCACCAACGTTTTCCTGTGTCGGCAGAATCCCGGCGGCTTCGATCTCGTCGGCACCCGCCCAATGCGCTGAACCGTGCAGGTCATTGCGTTCGTCTTTGAGCTTGCGGGTGCGCCGGAACACGTAGGCCACGGGGAAAACGATGGCACTCAAGGCACCCACCGCCAGCAGCACTTGCGCCGTCTTGATGACGGCCAGGACATCCGGCGACGAGTCTGGCCGGAAGTAGCGGAATATCCAGATCAGGATGTCCCACGGCCAGTAAAGCCGTGTCTGACCAAACATCGCGGCGGGCGTTCCGAGCGTCGGGTGAAAGCGAAACTGCCAGGCGGTGTACTGTGTCACCAGCACGAAGGTCAGCATGGTGACACACCCGAAGATCAGGAAGGCCACCCACACGAAGCGGGTGATGTCCCCCTGGGTACGGGGGATGACGTAGAGCTGTTGTCGCTGCAGTCGCTGTGATTGGGACATGCAGAGCCTTCAAGGCCTAAATTTCCAGCTCGGTCTCGGGTTTGGCGACTTTTTTTACCCTGGCTTTCGAAGGTTTCGAGACTTCCTCTTTCACCGCATCGACCTGCACCTCATCCGCCGCCAGACCACGGTCCTTGTCAACCTCAACGACCAGACTTTTCTCAAGCAAATAGTCCACAGCTTTCGACGCGTCTTTTGCTGCTGCAAAAACGGCATGTTTGTCGCCTTTGAGGGCTTCCAGCCACGAGCCGATATAGGCAGCATGGTTTTTGTCGTCAAACGGCACACCTGTTTCGGCGCTGGCGAATGCGCTGCACAACTCGGCCACCAATTCTTCGCGAGCGTATTCGCTGGTGCCAAAGCTGTTGGCCAGAGGGCGGTTGAGCCGGTTTTCACCGCCAGTGGCGTGGCCAAGTTCATGCAGCAAGGTGCCGGCGTAGGCCTCAGGGCTATCAAATTGGTCAGGATTGGGCATTTGAACCGCATCGCGCGCAGGTGAATAAAAGGCCCGATCACCGCCATGGCCAAGGGTCAGCCCGTCGAGCTTCATGCCGCTGGCCACTTTTTCAACGGCGGCGATTCTTTCCACCGCGGGGCGGTCTTTGGCTGTGGCAATGGGTTCAAGGGTCAAGCCGTTGCATTGCTCGACGTTGAAGGCATGGCTGGTTTTTTCAAACAGCAGGTTCAGGGTTCGTTCCGCTTGCCGCCAGCTGTATTTGGTGCCACCAGACTCCACCACCAGTTGACGCGTGTCCACTTGCGCGCCGTTGGAGAGTTTGACCGTTTGTGCGTATTTTTCCGGGGCTTCACCCAATGTCACCCGAGCGCCGTTGTGGGTGATGTCCACATCCCTGCGGCGATGAAAGGGCAGCTCGTCCCAGTATTCGATCGGCGTTGACTTTTCACCCTGGGTGACACCACCGCCCAGGCTGGCGGCCTGCTTGTAGGTCAGCCAGCGGGGATCGGCATAGCCTTTGTCCATCCCTTGCATCATCAGCATGAGCCGGTTGCCGCCGCCGTAAATGCGCCCGGAGACCGCATTGCGGGGCAGCCCAGCGGCAACGCCACCTTCATTGCTCCAACCCTTGCGCCAGGGCATCACGCCCGACTCCAGGGAGGCGACGATGCGGTCCGTGATTTGCTCACGCAGGTCTTTTCTGGGCTCAGTCATGATGCACCTCGACAAAATCCGAGGCATCAACATCCTCGTGCTCAGGGCCGGAGAGTTCGATGCCGAGTTGGTCGACATCGCGAACCGAATGCACTTCAGATTCGGTGGGGATGCCCAGCTCGGTCATGGTTTGCGGTGAGAGCGCTGTCAATGCTTGCATGGTTATTTCCTTAAAAATGCCCGTTCCGGTCGGGCGTTGGGGGGTCAAAGTTCGATGCTTTCCTCGATGTCTTGCTCCCAGGCGTGTTGGCGGGCTTTGGGCCTTGTGGGCACTGTTTCGCCGACCTGAAAGGCGTTTTCCTGTTCGAGTGCCTTTTCTTTGTTGTCCTCGGCGACTTCCGGTGCGGTCTTGTCCCGCTCCGCCAAAAAGGCCCCACGCACGTAGTCGCCAGACGTTTTGAAGTACTGTGCAATGCTGACCTTCTGCGACGGTTCCAGCGCTTCGCGCTCCCTGATGATGCGGTCATCACGCACCATCACCACATCGGCTCCAAGCTGCGTGAGCTTGCCGTCGGTGTCAAGAATGCCTTTTTCTCGCAGCAGATCGATGGAACCGGGGTCAACACCGCCGTTGTCCTTTTCCAGGTCAACCCGGGCCATTTGCTGAATGGCCTGATAGCCCAAATCCTTGATGCTGGCATTGGCCGCCAGCATGCGCTCGTTCGGCATTGAAATCCTGTCATCACCCAGCAGGTCGATACCTGCCACAGGATTCTTTGTGAGGATCTCCATCGTTCTTTGATCGGCACGAAGCATGGACTTGCCCACAGGTGCGATCGTCAGGTTCTTGAGCGGATCACCCGTAATGCCCGCCTCAACACCTGGGATACGGCCACGTTCAAGCCCTTGGGCGACCTGTTTGCCTTGCATCCAGGCCCGCAACACCTCGGGCTCTGTGTTTTGCAACGGATAACCCAATTTGCCTGAGATTTCCGCCGCACGGACCTTGAAGGCGGTGTCACCGGTCAGCAGCAGGCCTTTGTCGACGTCAAACTTTTTGGCAGCGATCTTGAGTGCCGCCTCGACGTCGCGGTCATCGGTTTTGCGCACATCCAGGCGGTCGCCGACGTCTCGCACGGCCACCGTCAGGCCGCGCGTGTATTCCATCACGCCGTCCTTGCCTTCGCGCGCCTGCAAATCGGCCAGCACAATGTTGGGTGCTGTTTGTTGGGTGAAGCCTTCCAAGCCGGAATCCGGCGCCTTTTCTGCTTCTTCGATCAGACTGTCAAAAATGGGGTCATCGGGTTGTTCAAGCTTTGACTCTTTGAGGAAATCTAGCCAGCTTTGCGGTTTGGCCAGCGTGCCATCGAGTTCGCGAGCGGCCTTGTCTTTTTCAGCCTCAAAGGCTTCAGTGAGTCTGGCCAGCTCAATGGCCACCGACGCGGCAATCGATGGATCAGAGGCACCCAGCCCCTTGAGTCTGGTTTGCAGATCGCCACGGGTTGTTTCCATGCCGGACTGCAATTGCAGCCATTTTTGGCGGTACTGCTGTTCATGCTGATCAATGCCGGCGTTACGCATGGCGCGCTCTGGGGCCGTTTTGGCCTCGAAAGCATCCAGCAGGGCAATTCGCTTTTTTTGCTCGTCAGTCAAGTTTTCCATGGGGGCCTTTCAGTCAAGAACTCATTGGCCACCTGAATCAGGAGGAGTGCAGTCGATCAGGGCAATGGTGAGTGCTGGTCCCCAGCGGCCATCGTTGGCAGACTTTTGAATCAACGCGTTGCGAAAGACGATATCGTTCTCGTATTCGGCGCGCCACTTTCCTCTTTGTTGCAGCCAGGGCTTGGCTGCGTCGAGTGATGCGCGTCGCTTGCCGATCAATACTTGATGCTCAGCCGTCAGTACGCCATATCCCGCATAAATTTTCCAGCCCACAAAATTGACGCTGGATGCAGCACAACCACCCCCCGTGGGTGAACTTGGAATGCACGCAGCGTACGAAAAAGCTGCCCCCAGTGAAGCTGTTTCAAGGAAAGTCGGAAAGCCACCGGTTGTCCAGGCCACCCAGCCACTGGGTGTCAAAAAGGCAGCCGGGTAACCGGGCACAGCTGGGTCTTCGATACCCACCCAGATCGCACCAGGCAGGCCCACATCCGATGCGGCAACGGTGCCATTGATCGACACGGATGCTGGGGTGGGGTCATACGTCGTGCCAGCGCAAAAGACGTTACCGCTGACGGTTTGGGCCATGGCGGCGATGCCGTGGGCTAGCAGCAAAGTGAAAGCGGAGATTTTGAGCATGGGTCGGCATTCCTTTCAGGAAGGCCAGTCCAGCATCAAGACTTTGAGGGGAAGGTGGTGCACCCCGCTGGACTGGCTTTACCCATACCGCGAGGGTGCAAATGCGATGCGAGGACGATTTCCGAATCTCAACGGAAACGTCCCTCAGTTTGAAACTTTCAATGCCCGGTTGACCAGGTCACTCATACCTGACAAGTCCTGCGGTGTCGTCTGAAAGATTTTGGCTCAAGGCGTGAACCACGCGACGCTGCATGTGTTCGGTAAGCACGGTTCGGGCTCACGCGGTCCATGGGCGAGTTCGCGTAAACTGTACTTGGGGTTACAGTGCCTACAAAGAGAGGAAATAAATGGACTTAGTAAACCTACAAATAGGCCGAGTCATCCTGCACGAGGTGTTCAAGCGTACTGACGAGCGGCTCAAAGTTGAACCACAATACGGAGCAGGTATCGAAGCCCTCGATGGGCCAGCACTTGATGCCTTGCGCGAGCGCATAGTCGCGGCAATGTCTCGATCTGATCGGTGCATTGAGATGACCATTAGTAAATCTGAACCGGCGAGCATGGTCGCGGTAGCCTCGGCGTTGGTAAACACGGACGAGCCCCTATACATCACGGAGTCACGGCGCGTTGCAGACCTGCTCGCGGAGGCGCAAAGAAGTCGCGCAATACCCGGCGGAATTGTGGTCGTCTTCACAGGTTCTTTTGGTGTTCCCGTGAAACGCTTAGTCGGAGTCATTAAGGCCGAGGTCCATACCGGATTTCAGCGCGATTTAAGGGACGGTAGGTTCATCCTGAAGTTTCTCGACAAGTTATTACTGACACCCCAGACAAAGCTCTACAAGATTGGGCTGTATGTCGAGCAAGAACCCGCCGAAACGAAACTTACTGAGGCGTGGCGGGCTTTTATCTACGACGAAACGATGACTGCTCGCGACCCCTACGGTGCAGCACAGTATTTCTACGATGGTTTTCTTGGCCTTACTTTTCCCACGTCCAGCGCCCGACAAACCAAGCAGTTTCACGACCTCACCAAAACCTTTATTCAATCGATGGAGATCCCTGAAGAAGACAAGGTGGCGTTGCACAACGCACTCGTGACTTACTTGAAGGTTGACCAAAGTCCCACCGTGGAGGTCACGGCGTTTGCAACCTCGTATTTCGGCGACCCCGCGGTACAGGATTCCTACGAGTCATTTATGACGGTGAAAGGCTTCCCGGATACGGCTATCAACAAAGATCTTGCCGACGTTGAACGCTCACTCCGACTTCGCCGCCTAGTGTTTCGAAATCAAGTCCGAGTCATTGCGCCAGCAGAAGGCTTTGACAACTTGATTAAGATCGAAGCTATCGGCGGCGAGCCTAACCCAAATGGGGATGTCCCGAGGTGGACGCTGGTGACCATCAAGGACAGGATTGCGAATCAAGAATGAATGAGACAGAGTTCCTTGCACGATGGACGGCGGAGAAAGAAATCTACGCCGCGTGGGGGAACGTCGTTGCCAAAGAAGTTTTAGGGGGCATCCGTTCTCTTGATAGCACTCTCGATCCAGAAATCTTCGTAAAAATTTCTCCACGGCCACGACTAAAAGGCGACGACTCACTTTTAGGAAAGGCGTTTCATCGGGGTAAGCCTTATGCCGACCCCTACGCAGAGATTGAAGACAAGATCGGCGTCCGCTTTGTGGTGCTGCTGGCCTCAGACGTCCTGAAGCTTCAGAAAGTCGTTGAAAGCGGGCAACTATGGCATTGGAGCCTCGACAAGGATTATGAACAGGATCGAGAACAGCGCCCCCTCGAATTCGCGTATCAGTCGAAACACTACGTGTTACGTGCCAGGGAAGACATAACAGATGGTTGCGTCACGATTCCCAGCCAAACGCCTTGTGAGGTCCAACTGCGTACACTGCTGCAGCATGCTCATAGCGAACTGACACACGACAACATATATAAGGTCCAGTCTGGAACTCCAGTCAGCAGCACCGTTCAACGAACAGTGGCCAAAAGCATGGCGCTGATTGAAGCCGTAGACGATTTCTTTGAACGTGCTATCCAGCAACTTGGCGAGGCTACTGCCGCAGAGCGTGCCGCCATGCAATCGCTCTCACAACTGTTTCAGAAGTTTGTCGGCTTGGCACCGGGGAACGACAAGAGTAACGCCCTCGTTCTTCATGCTTTACGACAACAAATCGCCCCTGATTTACATGCGCAGATTGAGACAATGCTGCAGGGCAAGCCCTTTATTCTGGACAACATTAGAGCGCGATACGGTTCCATCCACGCCTTTCGCCAGCCATGGATTTTGTTTGCATACCTTCAAGTCGACCGCCAACCGAATCAAACCCAAGATAATTGGCCGCTTACACCGTCTGAGATAAGTCCGGTCTATACGGACCTTGGCAAACGCATGAACTGAAGAGGCCAACAGTGGTAACGCGAGTGCTAGCCGCTTGTCCAATTAAATGGTTCCGCGTTTCGAAGTAATGTCCGCTTCTGGCCCGGATACCATGTCGGCGAACGTGAGCTTACTTCAGGCGTCGGAGTCGGCAATGGGCACTTAGAAGTCCACCAAGAACGGCGTGTGGGGCAATGGATTTGGCAGTCAGTACGCTGCTTTGCACGGAAAAGAATCCAGTATACCGACCTGCATCCTGCAACCGGTTCCTAAAGCCGCTTGCCGGTCGGATAATTGGGCAAAGTACTGACGCAGCCCGACCAATGATCACCCCATTCGAACCTTTGACAGAAATTGAGTTGCAGGAGCTCGATCAATTCCTGCTCTTCGAGGTGCAGTCTGATGAATCCATGACCTCGGACACCCTTGACGGGTATTTGCATGCCATCGCCATTGGCCCCACGTCGCTGATGCCCCAACAATGGATGCCGGGCATCTGGGGGAACGAGGACAGCATGATGCCACCGGTCAAAAGCCTTGAGCAACTTAACCGCATCCTGAGCCTGATCATGCGTCACTTCAACGGCATCATTGCTGCGGTGGAGCAACTACCACGCGAGATATTCCCCATCTGGTGCACCAGTGAATATCGCGGTAAAGAATACGATGACGCTGAAGGGTGGGCCTACGGTTTCACGGAAGGCATGAAGCTGTGCTGGAAAGATTGGGAACCCCTTTTGAAAACCCCTCAAGGGCAAGCCTGGTACCGGCCAATCGGATTGCTGGGTGAAGACGACTTCTCGCCTGAGCAGGATAAGCTGACAAAAACACCAGCCCAGCGCGGCAAGCTGGCACTGCAGATCCCCGAGGCGGTCGTGGCCATGTATGACTATTGGCTGCCGTACAGGCGCGCTGTCTTTGAGCGACAGGTTGCCAAGTCCATGCAGGGCAAAGTGGGGCGCAACGAGCCTTGCCCCTGCGGCAGTGGCAAAAAGTACAAGGTTTGCTGCGGTGCAGCTTCCGTTCTGCATTGAGCCCTGAAATGGGACTGTTCGGCAGAAGATTCTGATTCCCAACGATGGTGTCATCTGTCGGATACCAACCAGGCGTTTCGACCCCCACCCGGCTCCGCCTCGAAGTCCTCAAACTCAGCGGTAAGTCGGCAAAATGATCGACCGGTTGACCATGACGTTGAACGCCATGCCAGGACGGATTTGCAGGGTCGGTGAAATGTTCAGGTTCTTTTGCAGAATTTTTGAGCTGACTTCACTCAAGGAATTCACGGCAGCCGCTGTTGCTTGAGCCGCTGCCGTCGGCGTGTTGTAAATCCCCTGGTTTTGCGGTTGCGACTGCTGGGCAGCAACACCCAGGAAAGACACCAGCAGCGCCGATGACCAAGTCTTCCAAAAGCGGTTATCCACCTGATCTTCAATGCCGGATTGACCTTGACCATCAGCCGCCGCCATGCCGCGCAAGGAAATCCGTGCACCGTTGGGCAAGATCAGTTCATCCCAGGCCGCCAGCACCCGTGACTGACCGTAGGCCACATCAGCCGAGTACCTGCCGATGAGGCGCGACCCTTGTGGAATCACCACAGCGCCAGGTTCGTTCGTGGCATACACAGTCTGGCGCGTCTGAGCAACGATGGTTCCCGGCAAATCTGAACTGATCCCGGACAGCATGACCGCCGGGATCACCGAGCCAGCCGTCAATTTAAACTCACTCATTTGCGCCTTGAGCAATTCCGGCAAGTAACCCTTGTCAGCCGCCTCCTTCATGAACGCCCGGTTGCGCGCCTGGGCCATCACCGCAGGGTCCTGACTGACAGGGCTCTCGACAGCCGGCGTGACAGGCAAATAGCCTGAATTGCCATTTGTACCCGCTACTCCCGAGGGTGAATTCACAAAGCGCAGGGTCTCGGCAGTGGCCGATGCGCGCGCATTCACAGCGCGCCCATTGGCTGCTAAGAGCCTTTGATCCGTACCGCGCATTGAGCGCTCGTCCTCGGTATCCCCGCCCAAGATGCCACCTGCAGCCGATTTGGCAGCCAGCGCCGCGCCACCCTTGCTGATGTCAGAGGTTTCAGCTGAATCCGAAGCCAGGATGTGCCCCTGAAGACGCTCGTACTTGCGTTTTTGCAGCCACAACCGGTGCGCCTCAGCAGGTGTCGGCGGTGAGGCTCCACCATTGGCCGTTGCGGTTCCACCCGAACCACCGTTTTGAGATGCCGAGTGGGTTGTCAGCGGCCCTGTTTGTTGACCATCAGGTGTTTGAACCGTCGGTTGACGCCTGACGGCAGCAGCTCGGCGCTGGATGTCTTCAGCGTTTTCCTTGTACGGAACCGCTTGACCCGGCGCATCACTGGCCGCCAACTGTTTGCTTGCATCGAGACGATCGCCACTTTTGCCGCTGATCATCACGCCGATCAAAATGGCCGAGGCCACCGTTGACGCGCCACCCAAGAGTAAAAACTGACCTTTCTTGGAGAGTCGTTTGGTGCCCGGTGGCGGCGTATGGATTTCCAGCGGCTGACCGGGGCCATCGATGGCAGCCACATCGATGTCTACCTGAGCGTCCGTCGGATCGACAGCCGGATCGACAGTCGAGGTTTTCTTTCCCCGCCTGAAGATCATTTGGCACCCCAGTTGAACAAACTGTTCTGCCCTGATTTTTCGCATTGAATAGTTTGGGCGTTGGTACCCACCCCCAGAACCAGACTGAGTTTGGCGGGCTTGCCATCGATGATGTAGTAACCGTTCACTAGGCGAGAGTTCAGCAACTCGGTTTCGTTGTTCGAGGTGTTGAACACCGCGGGTGCATCACCAGCCGACGCACCGGGCGGCAATTGAATGAATGTGTGCGTGTCGTTGGCAAAGACCCGTGCCGGCTTGAAATCCGCATCACCCGTGCAGGTGTAAGCAAAATCCAGCGTGGTCGGATCAAGTTTGCCAACGGAATTGTCGGCAACGACACGTTGGGCTTTGGCTTGTTCAGCGGCCAGCTTGGTGGTGGCAATCGTCGCCTCAAATTCCGCTTTCTGCTGGGCAGCCACTTGCGCCTCGGCGCGCAAGTCACGCGTCATGGCCGCCGGGTCATACCAGCTCACCATGGGAACATACTCGGTTTTACTCGACACCAGGTGCATGTCATAAATGCGCCCCTTGTCGGTTGTCACCACCAGGTTGGTTGACAGGCCCGCCTGGGTGGGTTTCAACATCATCACCGGTTTCGATCCGGCGCTGGCGTTCTGCAAGAGCCAGCGCACCGTATCGCCAATCGAGATGCTGGTGATGGCTTCACCGTCCTGCAGCGCGACCGAGCAGACGTGCAAGGGTGCGCAGGTCAGGGTCGGGCGTGCATACCCATAGGGATATTCGACAGCACCACCGGCACCGACCAGTGCCTCAGCCGCGCCGGTTCGCTCCCAGCGCTCTGCCGCTGCCAGCCTGGCTGCATCGGCGGCGGACAGCTTTCTGGTTTGCACCCTCGCTGTGGGTGGCAGCGGTGATGGTGCCAATACCTCCGGGGATGACGTTATTTTTTGCGTTGCAGGGGTCGGTTGCAAAGGGACGGCTTCCAGGCCGGAGGCTTGGGTCGGCGCAGGTGGAGCAGTTTGCGTGGAAGATTGTGCAAAGGCACTGGCAGTCAAGGAAAGAATGGCAATGGAGATGAGGGAATTTTTCATGAGGACGACCTTTACAGAACTTCTTTGGTCCAGGAGATTGACTTGACGTAAATGCCAAAGGGATTCCACAGCGCGACTTTGGGGTTTTCTGCCAGCTTGGCATCTATGCCCACTGTGACGACCGCTTTCCAATGCTCCGCAACAGCCGTCGCGCCAGGTTTGGCTTTGGTTTCCACCCAAGCCACCTGGTAGGTTTCGCCCCCTTGGGGGATGACCGACGAAATTTCGACGCGCGTGACCGAGCCATCGACCGAAAAGGGCGAGTTGTCTTTGAAGAAATCATTCAAGAATCCGGCCACATCGCGCCCTGCCATGGCGTACACCCGGTTCAGTGTGACCTGTTGGGCAACCGCATCCGGCAACATGGAGCGCACGTCCTTGATGAAGGCTGCGAGTTGGGCCACCATCAACCTTTTGTCCAGATCAGCCCTGGCCACCGGCGCAGGCCGTGCCAAAGCCACAGGCGAGCCGAGTTGGTCGGTGACCACCACAAACGGCTGAATCTTTGATTGGGATCCGACGAACGCTATGCCCACCACAGCCACCACCGCGACAGCCAGGGAGCCGGCGGCCATCAGTTGCCAATTGCGCGCGCGTGAGATCAAGCCACCGTATCGCTCATCCCACTCCCGGCGCGCGTTGAGGTAGGGGTTCTGTTTTGCCATGCAGGCGTCCTTTTTGAGTGCTGTTGCCAGATACCGGTGCGGCGCAAGCAACACAAAAAGCAGAAAGAAACATCGTCAGGAAGTTGTGCTGGCCTACCGTTTGCACTGCCCACATCCGAAGGGCTGGTATGACGCACCAGATCAATGACGCACTGAAACTGCTACAGCAAGGACAGAAGCCATGAGCCGATCCCTCAACGCCGACGTCGTTTTGCGTAGGCCCATGCAACGCCACGCGGTCGTGGGGGTCATATGCTGGCTCTTATCAAACCGGAGAACACCGTCAACCCCTGCGCCAAAAGGGTGTCTGCACATTCCTGCGTCGTCTTGGGCGGATTGCGGAGGTTGTCGCGCATTCGCACGAATGCCGAGATGACACTGTCCGGTGAGTCCGACATCATGCAGCACAAAAAAGTGTCTGGATTCCCCAATGCCACCCCGGCCTGCGCCAACTCCGCACGGTTGAAGTCCTTGAGGTTCCAGGTGATGACGGTCACGCTATCTGCACCCGATTGTTTGCGCGCGGTCACCGCTGCAGCAGCCACATGACGATCTTTGGCATCGGTCTTCGGAAACAACGCCTCATGCTGGCGATACCGGCTGATCAAGGCATCCCCTGCAGCACGGTTCATCAAATCAGCAACTTTTTCCAGTTCACGTCGTGCGACACCGTAATCCCGTGCCACGTTGCGCATCCATTCATCATGGATTTGTTTTGTCCAGTGGGCGCGTATCGCGCCCCCGGCCGCAAGCCACATAAAGAGGTCGCGCTGTGCCGCAGGATAAAGAACGCAAGCGTCCAGCACGACAACCGGTGTCATGCTCAGTAGCCAAGTCCGTGACGTTGGGACAATTCGGCGAGCTCCTTCAGTGCCATCTCTCGCTGGGCATCACGGGCGCGTTTGTATTTGAGAACGCTGGCACGTGCAACACGACGATGACGACCGACTTTGGACAAGGCCGGAATTTCTCCCCGGTCAAGCAATTTGACCAGGTGTGGGCGAGAAACATTCAGAAGGTCGGCGGCCTCCTGTGTCGTGAGGGCTTCGTCATCTTCAATGACCCGTACCTGTTTGCCAGCCAGAAGCAGCTCGGTCGTGCGCTCAATCACACCTGTCAGCGACGCGGCAAAATCAATCAGGACTTCTGGTGATGTCCCGGCTGGTGCTTCACGACGCAAGACGGATAGGACCGAACGCGCCGATTTCTCGCAAGCCCCACGCAGTGCCGGGTCATAGTCCTGACCTGAAAAGGTGGCAGTGTTGGAACGCATAGCAAAGCTCCTTGAGCGTTTAAGTGTTTCGATTATATATATTTAATCGAAACAATCAAGGCAATGATCTCAACCCCGTGAGAGACCGTGGCGACACGAATCACAATCCGTTGGTGTTGGGCTTCACCGTTCGCATTCAGGCTCAACGGCCTGCCGATTCTCTTTCACCAACAAAAAAATATCGGTCCTCGCTTTCTCCACCTCGGCAGCCGGTGCGGCGCTGGCAATAAAGTCACGCACAGCCTGGGGACCGCCCTGGCCGAGCAAGTCCCGCGCATCAGCGCCAATTTCACTAGCCGCAGGCGGCACGGCCAAAGCGAAGCCAGTCATCTTGGCAGCTTCCACAGCGCGCGGGATGGCGTTTGATTTGAGTCTTCCAACCGCAGTCCGTCCGATGTCGTGATCAGTTGCAATGACAACCCCTGAAAACAAATCATCCAGGCCCGTTTGCTTGACCCAAAGGGCCACCGCCATCACATTGTTCGATGACAACGCGCACAGCGTGTTGCCCGCACCGCTTTGCTCAATCGCCAGTCCGGTTGCCACCCCCTCGCAGATCACAAGTGGTTTGTTTCTATCGGCAACCGCCAGCCATGCTTGCACTGGAGCCAGGGTATCGCCGTCCATGGCCTTCATCAGTGCATCAAGCCCTGGCAGAGGCACAAAGGCACCGACGGTGCGCGAACCTTTTGCCATGATCTTGTCGGTGTTGAAGGCGACCCTGGGCATCAGGTGTTGCGCACCACACAGTTCCAGCGTGTCTGGTCGGCTCATCGGATCAGGACGAAACATCGGGACCAGGATCGTGCCGGCAAATCGGTGCCCTTCAGGGTACACCCGCAACTGCGAACCATCCAGAACGGCATGGCCTTTGACAAGGTGACGATGGTCCGCCGGTGGGTTAGCACCTGCCATCCAGGACTGGCAAGTGTCCCGATTCAGTTCCAAATCAGCTGTACCCAATTCAGCAGATGCCGGGCGTGGTAACGCAGCTGATGACCGGGGTGGTGCACGATCACCCATCAGTCCCAAATCGCACCCCGTGACAAACATGGTTTTTCTGCCATCGGTAGTTGGTCGGCCTTGCCGCCATGGTTCAGGCAGATCGATGTCACCCCGGAATGAAAACGCGGTGGCAACGCCATCTTTGGACACCAGCAATTTGCAGACAGGCTTTTGATCAGAGCCATCGCTGTAGCGCCCGCGCAGCCGTGATGGAATCAGGCCCGCCGATTGCAGCAGCGTATCAGCCGCCCGCCACACTTGTTCCGGGTCATACGAGCGCCGCTTTTCGGGCCCTGAAGAGAATTTCGGCACCTTGGTCAGTGCCGACAGTTCTTTGGCCACGCGTAACTGATCGATATAAGTTGCCAGTAGCGGAGTCGATTTATCGCCAAGGCGGATATCCCCAGCGGCACGCCACGGCGCGCCCGCTGCCAGTCCTTTCTCTGCACAACGATGCCACATCTTCAGCGAGCCATCGCGTGCCACGGACAGCCGCCCTCCAGGCGTACGGCTGGTTTCACCGGGCAAACGAAATTCGACCAAATGGTCCTTGATCTTGTGAATCTCGCAGCCGCGGGCAACGAGGTAGTACTCGATAACTTGCAGTGATCGCACCGTGAAGCCTCAGGTATCGAGCCCCATGCGCAGTCCCGGCGCGTGGCCCACATGACCATCACTGACCCAATGTGGCTTGCGGCGATCGGCAGCGTATTGCAGCCGCTTTGAGAACTTGTTCAACCTGTCGGCCATATTGCCCGATGACGGTTTGTAGTCCGCCTCGAACCGCTGTTGGAACGACCGAGCATCGAACGCATTGGCCGACGTGCCACCGGTTTCGTTGGTGCTTTGCTTTGCACCACCACCCGGTATGGCAGACGGGTCAAAACGCGGGTCAACAAAACCGGGCGCTTGGGTTTGACCCAAACCCTGGGTGCTCGCTTTCCTGCCGCCCCCAAACATCGAACCCCCAGACGGGCCAGGCGACGCGCTGTCGCGGCCAGGGCCTTCGCTTGCTGTTTGCGCTCGACCAGACTGACTGGCGGGGCTCGATGCAGTGGGTAAACCGGATGAACCCGGCAAAGCTCCCAGCGGCACCATAACGGTGGCACCACTGTTGGCACTGCTGACACCGCTGGCACCGCTGACATTGCTGAAGCTGTTGGTATTCCTGGTACTACCCGGACCATAACCTGCATGAAATGGGTTGTTGGCATTGACCGTGCCACTGACGCCACCGCCAAAGCCGACCCCAGCAGAAGCGCCTCCAATGGCACCGGCCGCCCTTTGCACGGGCAGCAAGGCGCCCATGGCGCCGCCAGCCAGCCCCAGGGCGCGCGCACCGGCGGCACTCGTGGCCAGCCCGGCTGCCACCGGAGCTCCACCCACCATGCCAGCCGCCGTGCCCGCGCTTTGCAGCGACATCGCCACTGTGCCATTGAGCATCGAGCCGGCCAGGCCGGGTGCCATGTAGCCCGTCACACCATAGAACAGCGACGCACCACCCACGCCCAAATAGTCACCAAAACTGGGGCCTTCGGGGTGCGCCGCGTACGCAGCCGCAATGGTGTCTTTGAGTGCCTGGGTGAAGCTGTCACCAAAGCCGATGATCAGGTAGATGGTGAACAGCTTGACGCCAATGGAGATCGCGTAGCCAAAGTATTTTTCTGACAAATTGTGCGTCCAGCGCGAGCCGGAAAAACCCAGCATCAACGCACCCCCGCCAATGATCAGGTACGACTCGACCAGCGTGATCAGCAGTTGAACGGCAATCAGGCCATAGCCAAGAATGATGAACACCGAGGCCACACCCACAATGATGGCGCTCAGCATGAATTTGCCCAGACCCTGGCCAGAGCTCG
>JAVHQF010000105.1:0-15616 GCA_036170995.1 Sideroxydans sp.
TGGCGATTGCCATTGCAATTGTTTTTGTACCTTCGCCAAATTGGTCGAACTCGAACACACCGACTGGACCGTTCCAAACCACGGTGCCTGCCTTCATGATGATGTCAGCCAATTCTTGTGCAGACTTAGGACCGATGTCGAAGATCATTTCGTCTTCAGCAACATCCTTTGCATCCTTCAAGATCGCTGGAGTGTTCTCATTGCCGGGAACGAATGGAGCCGCCTTGCCAACGACAACGTCTGTCGCGATAGGAATAGATGCGCCACGTGCTGTCATCTTGGCGATCAATGCTTGTGCTGTTGGCACCAGATCGTTCTCGCACAGAGACTTGCCTACTGGGTGACCCGTTGCCTTCAAGAAGGTGTTAGCGATACCACCACCCACCACCAACTGTTCACATTTCTCAGACAGGGATTCCAATACGGTCAGCTTGGTAGAGACCTTGGAGCCACCAACGATAGCAACCATCGGACGTGCCGGGCTCAACAACGCCTTGGTCAGCGCTTCCAATTCTTCAGTCAACAAGATACCAGCAGCGGCAACAGGTGCGAACTTCGCTACGCCGTGTGTCGATGCTTCAGCACGGTGAGCCGTACCAAATGCATCCATCACGAACACGTCGCACAATGCCGCGTATTTCTTCGCCAATTCGTCGGTGCTCTTCTTTTCGCCTTTGTTGAAGCGGCAGTTCTCCAACAGAACCAATTCGCCTTCAGCAACCTGGAAGCCACCATCTACCCAATCTTTGATCAGACGTACTGGCTTGCCCAATTTGTTGGCGATCGTGTCAGCCACTGGCTTGAGAGAGTTCTCTTCGGAATAAACGCCTTCTTCTGGACGACCCAGATGAGAGGTCACCATCACTTTTGCGCCAGCCTTCAGGGCTGCGTTGATGGTTGCCATGGAGGCGGTGATACGTGCATCGGAAGTTACTTTGCCGTCTTTGACTGGCACATTCAGATCGGAGCGGATGAGGACGCGTTTTCCCTTCAACGCCAGATCGGTCATTTTAATAACAGACATGATTTTTCCTTTGGACTATGTGAAAGGGCGTCTCTAAAAATTCAAATTTCTAAACAAGACAAGGCGCGAATAAAAAATTATGACGCAGCATATTAGCGATATGTAAGGAGTAATTTTTTATAAGCAACGCAGTATTGTGACGAAGTTAGGATTTTTAGAGATGCCCTGAAAAGGGCTGGCAGTGCCAGCCCTACACGAGGCGAATTACTTAGCGACGTGACGAACTAAACGCATCAAGTTGCAGGTATAGCCATACTCGTTGTCATACCAAGCGACCACTTTGACGAAGGTCGGGTCCAGTGCGATGCCGGCTTCTGCATCGAATACGGAAGGTTGTGGGCAACCACGGAAGTCAGTGGAAACCACTTTCTCACTGGTGAAACCCAACACACCTTTCAATGGACCATTTTCAGAAGCCGCCTTCATCGCAGCAACGATTTCCTCGTACTTGGCTGGCTTGTTCAGCTCAACGGTCAGGTCAACCACAGAAACGTCAGAAGTCGGTACGCGGAAAGCCATACCCGTCAGCTTTTTGTTCAATTCTGGAATCACCACGCCAACGGCCTTAGCTGCACCAGTGGAAGAAGGAATGATGTTTTCCAAGATACCGCGACCGCCACGCCAATCTTTGTTGGAGGGACCATCAACTGTTTTTTGTGTCGCTGTCGCAGCGTGCACAGTCGTCATCAGACCGCGCTTGATACCGAAGGTGTCGTTCAACACCTTAGCGACAGGTGCCAAACCATTGGTTGTGCAAGACGCTGCGGAAACGATGTTTTCGCCTTTGTAAGTTTCGTGGTTCACACCGTACACGAACATGGGGGTGTCGTCCTTGCAGGGTGCCGATTGCACAACCTTCTTGGCCCCTGCCTTGATGTGAGCCTGGCATGTTTCCTTGGTGAGGAAGAAGCCAGTGCACTCAATAACAATGTCTGCACCCGCTTCGTTCCATTTCAGATTAGCCGGATCGCGCTCTGCAGTCAGGCGGATTTTTTTTCCGTTCACCACCAGATTGCTACCATCTACCTTCACATCGCCATTGAAACGTCCGTGTACGGAATCGTACTTCAACATGTATGCCAAGTAGTCCGGCTCAAGCAAGTCATTGATCGCAACGACTTCGATCTCAGGAAAATCTTTAGCTGCTGCACGGAACACCATACGACCGATACGACCGAAACCATTGATACCCACTTTAATAGCCATTGTCTTCTCTCCCTTATGTAATTAAAAAATCTGTGTCGCTTTACAGCACGCTCTTAACCGCTTTCACGACGTTCTCTACCGTGAAACCGAAATGCTTGAACAGCTCGGGTGCGGGTGCGGATTCACCGAAGCAATCCATCCCCACCACCACACCATCCAAGCCAACGTATTTGTACCAACCGCTGGTCACGCCTGCCTCGACTGCAACACGCTTCACGCCCTTGGTCAAGACGCTGTCTTTGTAGGCTTGGTCTTGCTTGTCGAACGCATTAGTGCAAGGCATGGAGACCACGCGCACGTTCACGCCTTCGGACGCCAAGATCGCTTGTGCCTTCATCGCCAAGTCCACTTCAGAGCCGGTCGCGATGATGATCGCTTGCGCCTTACCGCCTGCCGCTTCAGATAATACGTAGCCACCCTTACGGATGTTGGCGATCTGCACTGCATCACGTTTTTGGAATTGCAGATTCTGACGACTGAAGATCAAGCAGGAAGGACCATCCTTACGTTCGACCGCAGCGACCCAAGACACCGCAGATTCCACGGTGTCGCACGGACGCCATACTTCCATGTTAGGGATGTAACGCAGTGTCGCGGTTTGCTCGACGGGTTGGTGTGTCGGACCATCTTCGCCTAGGCCGATAGAGTCATGTGTGAAAACATAGATCACACGTTGCTTCATCAGCGCGGACATGCGCAAGGCATTACGTGCGTATTCAGAGAACATTAGGAAGGTGCCGCCGAATGGCAACAAGCCACCGTGCAAGGCCATACCATTCATGATGTGAGACATTCCAAACTCACGCACGCCGTAGCTGATGTAGTTACCCGTGGACTTGCCGGAAACGTGTTTTGCCCCCACCCAGTTGGTCAGGTTAGAGCCGGTCAAGTCAGCAGAACCGCCCAAGAACTCTGGTAATGCGGGTTGCAAGGCATTGATCGCATTTTGCGATGCTTTTCGGGTCGCGATGGTTTCGCCTTTGGCGTTGATGTCGGCGATTACTTTAGCAGCATGACCCGCCCAATTTGCGGGCAGATCACCCTTCATGCGACGCTCGAATTCTGCTGCTTCTTTTGGGAACGCAGCGCGGTAAGCGGCGAACTTCTTGTTCCACTCGCCTTCCAGTGCGGCGCCTTTTGCCTTCGCATCCCAAGCTTCGTACACATGCTTTGGAATCTCGAACGGTGGGTAGTTCCAACCGATGTGTGCGCGTGTCGCGGCGACTTCTGCATCGCCCAAAGCAGCACCGTGAACATCGTGACTGTCTTGCTTGTTGGGAGAGCCTGCACCGATGATCGTTTTGCAGCAGATCAAAGAGGGCTTGTCGGTAACGGCCTTAGCAGCTTGCACTGCCGCTTCAATAGCTGCAGTATCGTGCCCTTGGACGTTGGCAATAACGTGCCAGCCGTAGGCTTCAAAACGTTTCGCTGTATCGTCAGTGAACCAGCCGGGGGTGTGACCATCAATCGATATTTGATTGTCATCCCAGAATGCGATCAGTTTGCCCAGACCCCATGTGCCCGCCAATGCGCAAGCTTCGTGGGAGATACCTTCCATCATGCAACCGTCACCCATGAACACATAAGTGTGGTGATTGACGATCTCGTGACCTGGCTTGTTGAACTCGGCAGCCAACAGTTTTTCCGACATCGCGAAACCGACTGCGTTGGTGATACCTTGTCCCAAAGGGCCTGTCGTTGTCTCTACGCCAACGGTGTAGCCAAATTCTGGGTGACCTGGTGTCTTTGAATGCATCTGACGGAAGCGCTTCAGCTCGTCCATCGGCAAGTCGTAACCCGTGAGGTGCAGCAGGGAATAAATCAGCATCGAGCCGTGACCGTTCGATTGTACGAAACGGTCACGATCAGCCCACTTTGGATTCGTCGGGTTATGGCGCATATGACCACGCCATACGACATCGGCGATCTCTGCCATGCCCATCGGCGCGCCCGGGTGACCGGAATTTGCTTTTTGAACTGCGTCCACTGCCAGCATGCGAATCGCGCCGGTGATGTCGTTAAATTTGGGTGGGTTTACGTTGCGCGCTGCTGACATTTCTAATCTCCTCCGAAGAAACTTACTGAATTGAGAACATGTTTATAGCATTTAAGGTCGCTGATTATGCCCCAACGGCTGGGGTTAGAGCAACCAGACCATATCCCTTGGCTTTAGTGCGAAACCTTACAATTTTTCCTCACTCGCCCTTTTTGGGGGTTTTATCCCCAGTTGTTTGAGTTTTCGATACAAATGCGTGCGTTCGATTCCGATTTTATCTGCGACACCCGCGATGTTGCCTGCCGATTGGTTGATGTGATGACTTAAATATAGGAAATCGAATTGTTCCCTTGCTTCCCTGAAAGGCATCTCTAAATCTAGTTCCAACTTCAGGTTTGCATCTTCTTCACTTTTAACTTCTTGCTTGACGACTTTATTCGAAGACGCCTCAGCACTTTGCTGTAAGACATGCGCCACGGTAGACAGCAATTTCTTCAGGGCGATTGGTTTTTCTAAAAAATCCGCCGCCCCAATACGGGTCGCCTCTAGCGCCGTCTCGATCGTGCCGTGACCAGACATCATAATTACGGGCATGGTTAGCTTCCCTTGTTCCACCCACTCTTTGAGCAAGGTCAGACCGTCGGTATCTGGCATCCAAATATCCAACAAGACAATATCTGGCGAACGTTGTTCAAGCATGGTACGAGCTTGTGCCGCATTTTCTGCAAGGTGAACGCCATATCCTTCGTCGAACAGGATTTCGAACAGTAACTCGCGGATTCCACCCTCATCATCCACCACCAATACATTTTTCGTTGTCATTACGTCTCCTTGGCCTCTACAGCAAGCAATGGAAGTAGGATGCTGACGCAAGTGCCTCCTTGCGCTTGGTTTTCTATGGAAATTTTACCCCCATGTTCTTCCACGATTTTTTTTACGATTGGCAGACCTAAACCCGTGCCTTTTGGTTTGGTCGTCATATAGGGTTCAAAGGCGCGCGCAAGTAACTGTTCTGGGAATCCACTACCGTTATCGGCGATGGTCAATTTGAGCATACCTTCTGGCGTATTCATCGTTGATAGGACGATTTGTCGCTGCTCTGTTTGTTGCAGTGCATCGTGTGCGTTCTGCAACAAGTTATGTACTACCTGCCGCAAGCGCGTCGCATCCCCGTCCACCCACGTGCGCTCTGCTTCCAATCTCAGCTTAATGGGGCTGCTGTTTGTTTCATACAATCCCATCACCTCATTGATGAGTTGATGGATGTCCAATTTCATCAATTTGGGCGCAGGAGCGCGGGCGTAATCAGCAAAATCGGTCACCATGTTCTTCATCGCGGCGACTTGACTGACGATGGTCTGCGTTGCGCGCTCTAATAGTTGCGCATCTTTTTCGTCCAGTTTAGTAGATAGCTTGTGTTGCAAGCGTTCCGCCGAAAGTTGAATGGGCGTGAGTGGGTTTTTAATCTCATGCGCCAAACGACGCGCGACCTCGCCCCATGCCGCTTGTCTCTCCGCCTGCAACAGATGGGTAATGTCATCGAACACTACGACATGGCCTATTTCAGATTCTGTTATGAGCCGTGTACCGTTTATTAACAACACTTGGTCACCGTTCTTACTACTCCGTTCAATTTGACTTTGCCAAGCCACCTCTTGAGCTGTCGCCAACCCATGAGTAACTGCATCTAAAAATGGCCGCAATAGCACGTGATCGTTCCACAAAGTCTGTAGATTCTTGCTGTTCATCTCCTGCCAAGAAACACCCAATATCTGACTCGCACTAGCGTTGGTCGAACGCAGATTGAATTGCTCGTCTAGCACTAACACGCCCGATGATAAATGTGCCAACACGCTTTCTAGGTGGGTCTTCGCGTCTTCGACTTGGCGTTGTTGCTGTTCGCTCAAACGTTGAGCAGCTGACAGTTGAGCAATCATCTGGTTGAACAATGCCGTCAACCCTCCCAGCTCATCATTACTTTGCACAGGATAGCTACTACTGAAATCGCCCTTGGCAACAGCACGCGTGCCTTCGGCTAGAGCAGATAAAGGCGCACTTAGTCTTGCGCTGAAGAAAAATGCCGCAGACACAGCACTCAACACCACAATTAATAATGACAACGTCAACGTGATGCCATAGAGCCGTTTCAGTCCCACTCTGGACAACGCCAGTTGCTGATAGTCTCCGTACACTGATTGCACCGTCTCTGCATCTGCCGCCATTCGTTTGGGAACAGGTTGCGCGAATTGCAGCACATGCCTTTCCTCGGGCCATATTGATGAGCGAATAGGAACTAGGGCACGCAACATCAAACTGTCATCTGACAAGGCATCTACTGAACTGAAGCTCCCTCGACTCCAAGCTTCTTTAATCATGGCATTCGTAGGAATCTCAATCTTCGAACTGCCCCGCTTCCCTGCTACCGAGAGCAATTTGCCGTTGTTAGCAAACACAGCAGCTTCTTGCACGCCGCCTTCCGCGATGAAGCGCGTCAATGTCTCATTATTTCTGCTTGGGTCTTGATCTGCCACGATCATGGCAACAAATTGCCCTCGCTTGGTCAGTTCATCCAAACCATTTTGTAAGGTACTGCGAGCGAGACTCAATCCACCTTCTAAAGCTTTTTCCACGCGCACGTCGAACCAAGACTCGATGCTTTTACCTAGGAACTGCACCGATACGGCATACATCAAAACACCAGGGAGCACAGCGATTAAGACGAAGAACAAGGCCAGACGTAATGTCAATTTTGCGCCATAAATCTTTTGCTTAAGTTTCTGCCTCAACTGCCAGAACTGGTAAGCAACCAGCACCGACAAACCAACCGCCAACGCGCCCGTCAGTGCCAGCACGGTGAAATAGTTGCGCGACAACAAATCCGTCTCCGCGCTGATGCTAGAGAGCAGGTACAACAAAATCGCACCCGCGATACCGCAGAACAGAATTAAATACTTCATTGCGCCCCCTCGCTTGCAGGTGCTTCCGGGCTGATGCTCCAGTGGTACAGCTTGGATTCGACGCTCCATTGATCGCTCGTCAACGCGTTGACTTGAAGTGGTTTGGGCAACTGCATCAGATCGAGACGCATGGAGGCTGTCGCGCCAATCTGGCTGTTCTTTTTGGTTAGGCGGGCAATGTAACCACCATCCGAGTTATTCAACTTATCCGCAGAAATAACGGGGGATATTTGATAGCCGACCGCGCGCAAAGCATCTTTGAGTTCAAAGAAACTTTGGAATAACCCACCACGTGATAGTCGGTATTGACGAGTGAGCGTGTTGTAGCTCAGCTTGGTGGTCTGCTCAAAACGTTCGATGTCGGTATCTAGCCAATACCAGCGCGAACGATGTACCGACAACTCGCTCACGAAATATAGCGTGACGCCACGTTTGAGCGCTTCTTCCACGCTCGGCGGCAACAGTATCTTGAAATCAGCTGTCAGGCGGTAGCCTTCTTCGGTGAGGCGCGCCTCGACTTTATTGATCTCGATCCCTTCCGCGCTCGCCGTGGACGCAAAGCAAATACAACAGAGCAAACAGGCCGCTCTGGAAATATGCTTAATAATGTTTGTGCAGCAACGCATAAAAGAATCCATCGTGCTGTTCGCTTGGCAATAATTGTCCTGCTGGTGCGAAAGCGGCAAGCAATGTCATTTTTTCTTGAGACGCTTCGGGGTGCTGTGCCATGAATCTTTCAAGCACCTGCTGGTTCTCTCTCGCAAAGACAGAACACGTACAGTAGAGCAATTTCCCCCCCTTATCCAACAACGCCCACAATGCTTCCAATATTTGGGCTTGCTGTCTGGCAAACGACTCTATATCTGCGGAGCGACGCAACCATTTGATATCGGGATGGCGACTTACTACCCCCGAAGCGGAGCAGGGTACGTCAGCTAATATGCGCTGGAAGGGTTTGCCATCCCACCAATCGTTCGGTGTCGCTGCGTCACCGCAGACCACCTGCGCCTTCAAGCCCAATCTGTGTAGATTCTCTCTCACACGGGTGAGGCGTTGTTTTTCTTTATCCAACGCCAACAATTCGATGTCCGCCATCTCCAACAGATGCGCCGCTTTGCCACCTGGTGCGGAGCAAGCATCCAATACGCGCATGCCTGAGCTGACTTGCAATAGATGAGCTGCGTATTGCGCACCTGCATCTTGTACCGATACCCAGCCCTCTGCGAATTTTGGCAGCCGCTCGACACCTACGGGGGCTTGTACGATGAGCGCATCGGGTGTCACGATCTGCGCAACGATACCTTGTGCTTCGAGAAGTGCTAGATATTTGGTTGCTGTCGTGTGCCTTACGTTGACGCGTAATGTCATCGGGGGATGTTGATTCCCCGCAGCGAGGATACTTTGCGCCGTTTCACCGTACTGTTTTTTTAGCGTGTCTATCCACCATTGCGGATAGGAATATTTGCTTGCCTCTTCTCGGTCTGCTGCAAGTAGCAAAGACTTGCGCCGACGCAAAAAATTGCGCAGTACCGCATTGATCAGGCCGCCCGATCTTGGATTTAGGCGCTTGGCCGCACTCACCGCTTGATCCACGATCACATACTGTCCTGCCTTGGTGAATTCAAGTTGATACAGCGCAATCAGCAAAAGGGTCTGGATCAAGGGATCGCGTGCGGGATGATTCATCAAGCGATCACGCATGAATTCAAGCTTGCCGTAATGACGCAAGGTGCCGTAACACAGGTCTTGCAAAGCGCCTCTCTCTTGCGCGGTGTACGCCCCATGCTGGCGCAAGCTCTCCGACAAGACTTGGTTCAAGTTGCGTCCTTCAAAGACGCTGATGACAATCCTGGTAGCTTCGAGTTGGATATGTTGCATGGTCAATACACGCCGAAGCGATCACCGATCTTGATTGGATAGCTCTGGATGAATGGGGCGACAGTTAAGGCTTTCCCGCCTGGCTTCTGCATAACTTCGATACCCAACGCATCTTTGCCACATGCAACCCAGATACATTCTTTGTCGATGGCAAGGACGGTTCCCGGAATATTCACACCTAAATCCTGTTGGTGCATACGGGCGTGTAGGACTTTGATTGGCGTATCGCGCATCGTCGTGTGGGCGACAGGGAAGGGGAAATATCCACGTACTGCTCGATCCAACTGCACAGCCTCAAGATTCCAATCGAGCAAAGCTTCAGCCTTGGTCAGTTTGGCTGCATAGGTAGCCAGCAAATCGTTCTGCTTTTCTGGGCACAATTGCTTTTGTTCTAGGAGTTGCAGCGTTTCAACGATAGCTTCCGCGCCCATTGCCGCAAGGTTGTCATGCAACGATTCTGCCGTATCCAGCTCTGTTATTTCGCACACCTTCTTCAGTAGCATGTCGCCCGTATCAAGTCCTACATCCATCTGCATGATGGTGATACCCGTCTCTTTATCGCCCGCCAAGATGGCGCGTTGTATTGGTGCTGCACCACGCCAACGAGGCAATAGCGAAGCATGTATGTTCAAACATCCTAATTTGGGTAATTGCAGAACCGCTTGGGGGAGAATCAAGCCATAGGCTGCGACCACCATCAGGTCAGCGTTCAGCGCTGCAATCTCTTTTTGCGCCTCTTTTATTTTCAGCGTCACTGGCTGCAACACAGGGATGCCGCGTTGCAGTGCCAGTTGTTTCACGGGGCTAGCGGTCAGTTGCATGCCACGGCCAGAAGGGCGGTCGGGTTGCGTCAATACCGCAATGACTTCGTGCTTGTCTAACAATGCCGCCAAGGCATGGGCGGCGAAGTGAGGCGTACCTGCAAAGATGATTCTCACAAGACTGAGCCGTTAAAGAGTCTCGCGACGTTGCTTTTTCAGCTTGGCGCGGATGCGGGTCTGTTTAAGGTGGGACAAATGTTCGACGAATACTTTTCCATGGAGATGATCCATCTCATGTTGGATGCACACAGCTAACAATCCTTCTGCTTCCAACTTGAACTCCTTGCCATTCTCATCCACCGATTTGACGATGACTTTCTCAGCGCGCGTGACCTTTTCATAAATTCCTGGGACGGAAAGGCAGCCTTCTTCGTTTTCTGCTTCGCCTTCGGCATTCAACAACACGGGATTGATTAAAACTTTGAGGTCATTGTGTTCTTCTGAAACGTCAATTACCACGATTTGCTCATGTACATCAACTTGCGTCGCCGCGAGGCCAACCCCTGGGGCGGCATACATGGTCTCAGCCATGTCCTTAACCAGTTTGCGAGTCTGCTCGGTGACGGAAACCACTAATTTAGCCACCTTGTGTAGGCGGGGGTCAGGATACTGAAGAATGGGAAGAAGTGCCATAAATGCTTGCCAACTGAAGAGACTACATGCAGAATTTAATCAGGTGCACAAACTTTGCACCGCATTTCTTTACTTTGCTGGGGTTTTCCATGCGCAAGATTATATCGCTGATTTGTCTCATGTTGCCCATTCTCGCTCACGCTGACGTAGTACAGATACGCGAAGATGCGCCTGACCGCCACATCGTTGTTAAGGGAGACACCCTGTGGGACATTTCTGCAAAGTTCTTCAAAGACCCATGGAAATGGCCTGATATTTGGGCGCTCAATAAACAAGACATTAAAGACCCACACTGGATTTATCCAGGCAATGTGGTCTATCTAGATCGACGTACTGGAACACTCTCAACGATTCCCCCTGTCGCTGAAGACAAACCATCTGCCGAGATCTTACCTGCCAGTGACACAGAAAAGTATTCTCCCAAAATTCGTGTTGTTGGACAGAACAGTGACGCGATTCCTGCTATCCCACTAAATCTCATCAGTTCTTTTTTAAGTAGGCCGCTGGTCATCGAAAATAAAGAATTGGAATCTGCGCCCACGCTCGTGGGCACTTATGAGCAACGCACCTTACTCTCCAGCAACGATGTTGCGTACGCACAAAATCTACCGGCAGACAAAGGGCTGCAATGGCAGATATATCGTCCTAGCGTTACTTTCGTTGATCCAGATACGGATGAAGAGTTGGGGCAAGAGGTTTTGTATCTAGGTGATGCAACCGCTGAAAAATTTGGCGACCCTAGCACCATGCTCATCACCAAGGCAGTGTTGGAAATCAACAAGGGCGATCACTTTGCTCAAGCCGCATCAGGTTACTCTGCTAACTTCTTACCACATGCGCCAAGTACAAACATCAACGCAAAGATTATTTCTATCTACGGTGGCGTTCAACAAGCGGGGCAGCGTGCTGTCATAACCTTGAATAAAGGTCAGCGTGATGGCATCGAGGTAGGACACGTACTAGGTGTGTATCAAAAAGGCGAAGTGATTAAGACCAAGGGGTGGTTCACGCCCAATGTTGTATTGCCCGACATGCGTTACGGCTTGGTGATGGTGTTCCGTGTGTTCAACAAGGTGTCGTACGCCTTGGTGATGGAAACCAAGCTACCTGTTCAATTGCTGGATCGCGCAAGCACGCCAGATTAAATGTCGCTAGACGCCTCACTCGCGTCCTGGCTCAAACTCACCCAGATATCAGGGCTAGGTAACGAAGGTTTGCGGCACTTGCTGCAAGCCTTTGGTTCGCCCGATGCGATCCTTGGTGCCTCCGTCTCTTCTCTTTCCCAGTATGTGAAGCCCTCCGTTGCAAAAGCGATACATGACGATTTCGATGGTTCTCACTTTGATGTTACGGCAGCTTGGTTAGAGGATCCTCTCAATCGAATCGTCACGCTCGCTGATGCAGAGTATCCACAAGCACTGCTGAACATCCCCGATCCACCATTAGTTCTCTATATAAAAGGTCGGCTCGACCTGTTGAACCTCCGCTCACTGGCCGTGGTCGGTAGTCGTAATTCGACGGCACAAGGAGTTCGCAACGCCGAAGCATTTGCCAAGGCCGCCTCTGAATCTATCTTTTGTATCGTCAGCGGCATGGCACATGGCATCGACGCGGCTGCGCACAAAGGCGGTTTGCAAGGTGCAGGTTCCAGTATCGCAGTCGTTGGAACGGGGTTGGATAAAGTCTATCCTGCCGCCAATCGCGAACTTGCCCACCAACTCGCGCATCAGGGAACAATCATTTCCGAATTTCCGCTGGGCACACCGCCGCTTGCTGCTAACTTCCCGCGCCGCAACCGCATCATTAGTGGCTTGAGCGAAGGCTGTCTCATTGTCGAAGCATCTTTGCAGAGTGGTTCGCTCATTACCGCCCGCATGGCATTGGAGCAGGGCCGAGAAGTGTTCGCCATTCCTGGCTCCATCCACTCGCCGCAATCCAAGGGGTGTCATGCGCTCATCAAACAAGGTGCGAAACTGGTAGAAAGCGCACAAGACATCTTGGAGGAACTCGGTTTCGCCATGAACGGCACCCAATCGGGGGCGACTATTGAACATCCTTTGCTCGGTCATCTTGGTTACGATTCCACCGACATCGAGACACTGTCACAACGTAGCGGCTTGACGATAGCGGAGCTATCCGCCATCCTGTTGCAACTTGAGCTGGATGGCGCGGTCGCGACCTTACCTGGCGGGCTTTATCAACGAATCGCTTAGAAAACCCCTTTTATGTTCGATATCTTGTTATTTTTGTTTGAAAGTTATTTTGATGCGGGAAGCTATCCCGAACCCAACCGCCTCTCCGCCAAGCTCACCGCAGCGGGTTTTGAGGAAGAGGACATCAACCAAGCGCTGACTTGGTTGTCTGGGCTGCGCGAACTTTCAAACGCCACTTATCCCGAAAGTATCAACCACAGCGGCTTGCGTTGCTATACCGATTACGAGGCCGAGCGCATGAGCGAAGAGGGACTGCGTTTCATCGCCTTCTGGGAATATAACAAGATCATCACCCCCATCGAGCGCGAGATGATTATTGACCGCGTGGTCGCTTTAGGGCGCGATAAGTTGCCAGTCGATAAAGTGAAACTCATCGCATTGATGGTGCTTTGGAATCAGCACGAAGACCTCGATCCAATGCTGATCGAAGACCTGCTCACGCCCACTGACGAAGCTCAACTACACTAATCGGCTCACTTCATTCATGGCAAAAAATCTTCTCATCGTTGAGTCCCCCGCCAAGGCCAAGACCCTAAAAAAATATCTCGGCAAAGACTACGAAGTCTTGGCTTCCTATGGTCATGTGCGCGACCTTGTTCCCAAGAACGGGGCCGTCGATACCGAAAACGGTTACACCATGAATTACGAGACCATTGCGCGTAACAGCAAACACGTCGATGCCATCGCCAAAGCCGCCGCCGAAGCCGACACCATCCTGCTGGCACCCGACCCAGATAGAGAAGGTGAGGCCATCGCTTGGCATATCTCCGAGATTCTGAAAGGTAAGCGCGCACTCAAAGGCAAAACCATGAAGCGCGTGGTCTTCTATGAGATCACCCAGTCAGCCGTGCAAGAGGCAGTCACTCACCCACGCGAAATTGCGATGCCGCTGGTCAATGCCCAACAAGCGCGCCGCGCCTTAGATTATCTAGTGGGTTTCAATCTGTCGCCGTTGCTGTGGCGCAAGATCCGTCCAGGGCTTTCCGCTGGTCGTGTGCAAAGCCCAGCATTGCGCCTCATCGTGGAACGCGAGCTGGAGATTGAGAAGTTCAAGACTCAGGAATACTGGTCAGTCCATCTGGCTAGCCAAAAGAACAGCATCCCGTTCAAGGCCAAGCTGTTCCAATACCACGGCAAGAAGCTGGAACAACTGAGCATCAGCAGTCAGGCGGAATACGACGCCATCCACGCCAAATTGGCCGACGCCAAGTTGCCGTCCAAAGTGGTGCGCGTGGAAAAGAAGGGCAAGCAGCGCAGTCCTGCCGCTCCTTTCACCACCTCCACCTTGCAACAGGAAGCTGTGCGCAAACTGGGGATGACCTCGGATCGCACCATGCGCACCGCCCAGTCGTTGTACGAAGGGGTGGACATCGGCGGCCAGACCATCGGTCTCATCACTTACATGCGTACCGACTCGCTGAATCTTGCGAATGAAGCCGTAGCAGAGATTCGCGGCTATATCGGCGATAACTTTTCCGCCGACTATCTGCCCAGCAAACAACCCATTTACAAGAGCAAATCGAAGAATGCGCAAGAAGCGCACGAAGCGATTCGCCCTACATCCATCTTGCGCACTCCCGACAGCCTGCGCGACCACCTCACCATCGATCAGATGCGGCTTTACGAGATGGTTTGGAAGCGCACGCTCGCCTCGCAGATGTCCCCCGCTCGTTTCGATACTGTCAGCGTCGATATCCGCTTGAGCAGCGACGACACTCTGTTCCGCGCCAGCGGCCAAACGCTGGTATTCCCTGGCTTCATTGGCGTGTACATGGAAGACGTGGACGATGCCGAGGAAGAGGACAGTGCCAAATTGCCTCCTCTGGTCGAGGGTGATGTGTTGCCTGTGGACAAACTCTACGGCGAACAGCACTTCACCCAGCCGCCGCCGCGCTTCTCCGAAGCCAGCTTGGTCAAGGCGCTGGAAGAGTACGGCATTGGTCGTCCTTCCACTTACGCCACCATCATCTCCACCTTGCAGGCGCGCGAATACGCCACGCTGGACAAGAAACGCTTCATGCCCACCGACGTGGGCCGCGTCGTCATCAAATTCCTCAACGAGCACTTCACACGCTATGTGGACTACGGCTTCACCGCCAACTTGGAAGACGAGTTGGACGACGTCTCCGAAGGCAAGCGCGATTGGATACCCGTGCTGGACGAGTTCTGGAAGGGCTTCAACAAACTCATCGTTGATAAAAAAGACGTGGATCGCCCTGGCACCGAGATACTCGAAGAAGCCTGCCCCAAGTGCGGCAAACCGCTTTCCAAACGCCTCGGCAAACGCGGCAGCTTCATCGGTTGCACTGGCTATCCCGAGTGCGATTTCACCCGCAGCTTGGGGGGCGAAGAAGATGCGGGCGAAGCACGCAAAGAGTTGGGCAACCACCCCGAGACTCAACAGCTAGTTTTGCTGTTACGCGGCCCTTATGGCCCTTATGTGCAGCTAGGCGAAGTGGTGGAAGGCGAAAAAGCCAAACCCAAGCGTGTGTCTTGGCCTAAAGAATTGCCCTTGGAACAAGCCGATCTCGCCCATGCCTTGAAACTGCTCTCCTTGCCGCGCGACCTTGGTTTGCACCCAGAATCCGGCAAGAAAGTCATCGTCAACATCGGACGCTTCGGCCCCTATATCGGTCATGACGGCAAATTCAAATCTATCCCGCGCAGCGACAGCATCTTCGACATCGCGCTGGATAGAGCGATGGAACTACTGGCGCAAGCCAAGACCGGCGGCAACACCGTGTTGCGCACGCTGGGCGAACATCCTGATGACAAAGCCCCAGTCGATATCTGTAGCGGTCGCTACGGCCCTTACGCCCGCCACGGCAAGGTGAACGCCACCCTGCCCAAGGACGTGACACCAGAAGCGGTGACACTGGAAGAAGCAT
>JAVHQF010000106.1:0-3356 GCA_036170995.1 Sideroxydans sp.
ATTTGGCTGCCAGTTCGCCAGTTCGCGTACATGCTGTTCTGTCACCTTCTTGCCATCGCAGTTACGCAAAACGGACTCCAGCACGATGCGGATGGAGACGGGCAGGCGCGAGATGTTGCCAATCCCTGCTTTCTCAAGCGCCTTGAGGGAATACAGTGCGGATTGCTTACCATTGGCGAGCGTAAGGGATTGGCGGGAATCGAACAAGTTATGTGTCATGGCGGTGGCTCCAAGGGGAAGAGAAAACGATGCGCGATTATATCGCCTGCATGGCAGATAAGCCTGTCCTGAACCTGACAAATACGAAACACTTATTGTGCGCACTTTCCTAAAGAAGTCATGGAAGTTGCCGATAGGAACGTTGAGTTCATTTAAGAGTGGTAGGTTGGACTGGAGGAATAGAAGGGGATTTCCTGATTTTCTTCCGTCATTGAGGGGAAACTTGCTTGAGTAGTATCAGGGCAAGTTCAATTAAAAGGGGTTGTTGTGCCTGTTACTTGGAATATCTCATTGGTCGCTCTTTCCGTGTTGATCGCAGTACTCGGCTCGTTCACGGCGCTGACCCATGCACAGCGTATGCGTGAAAACACCGGGCGTACCGCCACCTTGTGGATGCTGGCGGGAGGGAGCACATTAGGCATTGCCATCTGGTCTATGCATTTTGTGGGTATGCTGGCGTTCCATCTGCCCATCGCTATTGGCTTCGATATCCATCTCACGGCGCTGTCTTTAATCCCCGCTGTCATCGCTGCGCTGCTCGGTTTCCATGTCTTGCGGGAAGCTCATGTCAGACCTGGGCGCATCTTGTACAGCGGCATCTTGATGGGCGCAGGCATCAGTACCATGCACTATCTCGGCATGGGGGCGCTCAAAATGTCACCCCCCATCAATTATGAGCCGATGATTTTCGTACTCTCAGTCGTCATCGCCATTGTTGCCTCTTGGGGAGCGCTGTTCATCATGTACCGGCAAGATTGGATCAAGCTGTCTGCCTTTCCACGTACCGTGTTGGGGGCTTTGGTGATGGGGTTGGCGATCTCATCCATGCACTACAGCGCGATGTTAGGAATGGAGATACCCGAAGGGGGGATGTGTCTCACCGATGTATTACGCATCAACCCTAGCGAACTGGCTTCCATATTGACGATGACGTCAGTGGTCTGGTTCGGCGGTGGTTTGCTAGCCAGTCTGTTCGATCAGCGCATGGTACGCAAGAACGCGCAAGAATTGTCCGACCTTGAGAAAACGCATCGAGAATTGGTGGCACGTTCCGAACAAGTGTCCCAATCCATGATCGAGGCACTTCGGGACAGTGAAGATCGCTTACGCATGACATTACAGAACGCGCCCGATGCCGTTTTCATCACAGATAAAAGTGGACGCATCGTGTATGTGAACGACAATGTGATTGAACTGCTGGGCTATGACCGAGAAGCGTTATACGCCAAGACCGTGTTCGATCTGGTGCCGGAAAACTGGCGTGAAGCCTATCGTTTGAGTGGCAAGCAGATCATTTCCACCAACAAACGGCAAGTATTCGAGATACGTTTGATGACCAAAGACGGCATTAAGATACCGATCGAATTGAATGCAGTGCTACTGCCGAACGGGCGTGTCTATGGTTCGTGCCGAGATATTAGAGATCGAAAGGCGGCGCAATCGGCATTGGAAGAATCACGCCTCGACTTGCAACGTTTAATGGATTCCATCGCCGAGGGCATGTATGGTGTGGATACCCAAGGTAACTGCACCTTTGTTAATCAAGCGTTCCTGAATATCCTAGGTTTTCAGCATGAAAAAGAGGTTTTAGGCAAACATATCCACACCCTCATCCACCACTCGCATGCCGACGGAAGCCCTTATCCTGCGTATGAATGCAAGATGTATCGTGCATTCAAACTCAATCAGTCCGTCAACACGGATCAAGAAGTGTTCTGGCGTAAAGATGGCCTTGCTGTGCCAGTCGAGTATTGGTCGCATCCCGTTCTCAAGGATGGCAAAGTAATTGGTGCAGTCGCCACCTTCCTCGACATATCCGAGCGCAAAGAGAAAGAGCTGCACATCCACCAACTTGCTTTCTACGACGCCCTCACGCATCTGCCCAATCGCCGCTTGTTGATGGAACGCGCACAGCAGGCTTTGGCGCTCAGTGCTCGCACGGAGCGTTATGGCGCATTGATGCTGCTGGACTTGGACAATTTCAAAAAACTCAACGATTCCAGAGGGCATGACGTGGGAGACATGTTGTTGCAAGCGGTCGCGCACCGTTTGCAGAAAGCCATGCGCGAAGGCGACACAGTGGCGCGCTTAGGGGGGGATGAATTCATCATCGTCTTAGAGAATCTAAGTGGCGTGCAAGCAGAGGCGGCGACGCAAGCCGAAATAGTGGCGGAGAAGATACGCGCTGCTTTGAGTATGCGTTATGACTTAAAGGAATACGCCCATCAGACTACCCCCAGCATCGGCGTGGTGATTTTCCGAGGGCATCAAGAGCAGCTTGATGCACTATTCAAATTCGCTGACATCGCCATGTATCAAGCCAAGCAAGCGGGACGCAACACCATTCGCTTTTACGACCCCGCTATGCAAGATGCAATCAATGCACGCATCGAATTGGAAGCCGAGTTGAACTTGGCACTACAAGCACAGCAACTCCGCCTGTTCTATCAGATACAAGTGGATAGTCGGCACCGACCAATCGGTGCCGAGGTACTGATGCGCTGGGAACATCCGCAACGCGGTTTAGTGTCGCCCGCCCAATTCATCCCGCTGGCAGAAGAGACGGGACAGATCGTGGAAATGGGAATATGGGCGTTACGCACGGCTTGTGAACAATTGAAAAAGTGGCAAGCGGATGTGGATACCCGTGACCTTACCTTGGCGGTCAACGTAAGCGCCAAACAATTCCGCACAAAAGATTTTGTGGATCAAGTGCGGTGCGTGTTGATGGAAACAGGGGCGAAGCCTTCCCAACTGAAACTCGAACTAACCGAGAGCACGGTGTTGGAGAATGTCGAAGACACCATCCAGAAGATGAGGGAATTGAAGTTGCTCGGTATCAGCTTCTCTATGGATGACTTCGGCACTGGTTACTCATCATTACAATATCTAAAACGCTTACCCCTCGATCAGATCAAGATCGACCAGAGCTTCGTGCGCGACATAACCACCGATCCCAACGATGCCGCCATCGTGCAGACCATCATTGCCATGACTGAAGCGCTGGGATTGAATGTCATCGCCGAAGGGGTGGAGACAAAAGAACAACAAGAATTTTTAGATCTGCGTGGCTGCCACGCCTTTCAAGGCTATTTTTTTGGAAAACCCGTCAAGATAAGTGAGTTCGAAGCGATGCT
>JAVHQF010000107.1:0-3348 GCA_036170995.1 Sideroxydans sp.
GCGGCGAGCCAATGGTTATCCTGAAGGCCGAATACAGCCGCTCTGGCCGTAACGGTTCTGTCGTGAAAATGAAGATGAAGAATCTGCTGACTGATTCCGCTAAGGAAACAGTCTACGCAGCGGACGACAAGTTCGAGCAGATCATCCTCGACAAGAAAGAATGCACCTACTCCTACTTCGCTGACCCGATGTTCGTGTTCATGGACACCGAGTACAACCAGTACGAAGTGGAAAAGGAAAACGTCGGCGACGTGGTCAACTACCTAGCTGACGGCATGGAAGACATCTGCGAAGTGGTGTTCTACGACGGTAAGGCGATCTCTGTCGAGTTGCCAAACACCATCGTGCGCGAAGTTGAGTACACAGAACCAGCCGTACGTGGCGATACGTCCGGCAAGGTGATGAAGCCCGCTAAGTTGGTAGGTTCTGGTTTCGAATTGCCAGTGGCTGCGTTCATCGAGATCGGCGACAAGATCGAGATCGATACACGTACCAACGAGTTCAAAAAACGCGCGAACTGATTCTGGTTTGTTGCAAGAATAAAAATAGCCGCTGAGAAGCGGCTATTTTTTCGTCCGTCATACCCGCGTTCGCGGGAATGACGGAAGTAAATTACAACTTCTCTGAGCTATACACCGCCACTAAACGATGTGTCTCACCTGCTTGTACGGTGACGATGTTGTCGAAGGCGTTGCCGCTTTCCACGCACACCATGCCGCGATGGCCTTGTGGGCCGAAGTCACCCATCTTGTCGGCCTTCTCAGTCCACGGGTTCCACACCACAGCCGACTTGCTACCAGTCTTGGCGATACGAATAGCGCGCTTCAGACCTTTGTCTTCGATGACGCAATCAGCGGTGGTATTCACGTACACGCGATCCACTTCGCTTTCGATGACGATGCCACCTTGTTGGGTGCGGCGGGTGGTCTCGCCCACCTTGTCGATGTACTCGCAACCTTCCAAACCACGGATGGTCATGTTGCCGACATCGCTGATGTGGAAGTAAGTATGCAGTGCTTCACCCAGTTGGAAAGCAGCGCTGCCCGTGTTCTTCGTTATCAACTCGACCTTCAATGCTTTGCCGACGGTAGCTTCCAGTTGCACGGTTGATGCGTGCGGCCATTGTGCTTTAGTGGTCTCGTTCTCGACGAGGCCAAAACGGATGAAGGTGGAGCCGTCGGCCAATGCCTTGGTCTCTTGCACTTCCCACATCACGGTTCGCGCGTAACCGTGGCCTGGCAATTTGCTGTCTGTCGCGTGAGGGCCGAACCATGGCCAGCACACAGGTACGCCGCCACGGATGGATTTTCCCGGTACGAATTTGGCGAGTTTGGACAACCAGATGATCGGCTCTTCACCCTTGGGTTGGAAGGTGACGATGTGCGCACCTTGGAGGGCGACACTGGCCGTCGCGTGTGCGTTGTTAATTTCGGCGAACACCAATCCGCCATCAACTTCGATGAATTGTAGATGGCTGGCGATGCCGAATTGTTGGTTGAGCAAGTTCAATGTGGTCATGCTGTTTTCCTTAAGATGAAAAATTAACTTGGGTCAGGCGGTGGAGCGGTCTTAATGACTTCTTCTAATGTGGTGAATCCAGCAGCGACTTTCTGCGCGCCTGAGATGCGCAGCGGTTTCATGCCTTCACGACTAGCTTGCTCACGTAACGCCGCGATATCGGTCTCGGCGTTGATGACTTTGCGCAACGCAGGCGACATGAGCAGGATTTCATAAATTCCGATACGTCCTGCGTAGCCCGTCATGCGGCACTCTAAACATCCAACAGGGCGTTGCAGTTGCGAAGGGCGTGCGGCTTTCCACGGAGCAACTAGATTGTCCCATAGCTCGTTGTCGCTCTCGCTCATGGGTTGCGGTTGTTTGCAGTGTGGACACAGTGTGCGCACCAAACGTTGCGCCATGATACCGAGCAGCGTGGCATTGAGTAGATACGAGGGCACACCTAAATCGAGCAGACGTGTGACAGCGGCGGGTGCATCGTTGGTGTGCAGTGTAGAAAGCACCAAGTGTCCAGTGAGGGCGGCTTGGATCGCCATATCGGCAGTCTCTAGGTCGCGTATCTCACCGACCATGATGATGTCTGGGTCTTGCCGCATCAGCGCACGCACACCCTCGGCAAAGCTCAGGTCAATACCCAGTTGGATTTGCATTTGGTTGAACGAAGGCTCGACCATCTCAATCGGGTCTTCTAACGTGCACACGTTCACTTCTGGTGTGGCAAGGCTCTTGAGCGTGGAATACAGCGTGGTCGTTTTACCCGAGCCCGTCGGGCCAGTGACGAGGATGATGCCGTTAGGTTTTGCAGTCATCTGATGCCAACGCGCACTGTCGTCATCAGAGAAACCGAGTTCGGAGAAGTCGCGCACCAACACTTCGGGGTCGAAGATACGCATGACCAACTTTTCGCCGAAAGCAGTAGGCAAGGTGGAAAGACGCAATTCGATCTCTTGGCCTTCCTCAGTGCGAGTCTTGATGCGGCCATCTTGTGGACGACGCTTTTCCATCAAGTCCATTCGACCTAATAATTTTATACGGCTGGTCATCGCAGTAACGACGGACATCGGCAGTTGATGTACTTGATGCAACACACCGTCGATGCGGAAGCGCACCAGCCCCATATCTCGGCGTGGTTCGATGTGGATGTCGGAGGCGCGTTGGTCAAAAGCGTACTGCCACAACCAATCTACGATATGCACGATATGCTGATCGTTGGCGTCGAATTGTTTGTTGGTCTTGCCGAGTTCGACCAGTTGTTCGAACGAGGCGAGGTTGGAGGAGTTTGGCGTGTCTTTGGTGGCGCTCTTTACCGAACGGGCGAGGTTGTAGAACTCCACCAGATAACGACTGATGTCGGTAGGCGAGGCAAACACGCGGTGGATGTTCTTGCGCGATGTATGTTTGACTGTGCTTTCCCAATCACGCAGATACGGTTCAGCTGTCGCCACCACCAGATCGTTGCCATCAATGCGGATAGGCATGATGGCGAAACGATTCGCGTAATCAATGGACATCAGATCGGTGAGATTGGAGAAATCAACTTTGATTGGATCAATGTGCAGATACTCAAGACCCACATGCTTCGCCATCCATTCAGCTAGGTTATCTATGTTGAGTACTCGGTGTGGGCTGAGCTTGGATTTCCAAGCTCTTTCAGCGATGACCGCCAAAGGATGGTCGTCATTGCGATGGATGCGACGCTCGGCGATTAGTGCATCGGCATTGTCGCGGTCGATTATCTTGTCGCCGACCAACATATCCAACACTTCGGACAGTTTCAGTTTGTGTTCTGGAACGTCTTGAGCAGCCATCGCATCCCTACGTAATTGGTGG
>JAVHQF010000108.1:0-3333 GCA_036170995.1 Sideroxydans sp.
TCATTAAACCTTCCAAGCACGTCCTGTAAATCGGCTAATACACCCAGATATGCCTTGCTTTTCTCTCGATCAAACAAGGATTCGAACATCTCGATGCCATAGCGCAATTTCTTGCAGGCGATGCGCAGACGGTGCAATCGCTCTCTATCTTCCGTTTGCAACGCCCCCCCGTATTTAACGACATCCTGGAGACGTTTCTTTAGTGATCTCGATACAAATAATTTCAGTGCAATAGGAGAAGCATCAAGCTGTTCAGAGTGCATCCAAGTGCCGAAGCGTAAGAGCATGCGTTGAAAATCGAGTGAACAGAGATGCTCGGCGATGATTGCATGTTGTTGTTTTCGAGCGCGTTCGCTGACCCTCACTATCTCATGCAAGCGCTCATGCTCAGGGAATCTCGCGCAGATGGGTTTCAACGACTGGGTGACGAACACGTCCCACTCGCGCGACCTGCCTAGCTCCACACACAAATCGCTCACTTGTTCACGCAAAGACGCTAACTCGGCATCAGGCTGGTAACGTAAGGCAATTGCCAGCACCACGCGCAAACGGCGCAGACCAACACGCACCTGATGCAGATATTCCGCATCCGCCCTGAGTAAGACACCCTCCACGTTGATCTGCACATGCGACAGACAATCTGCGATGAGTGATCGTAGCGCCTCGCTGATGGATTGGTCTTTGTGCAAGGGCGAGAGACCGCCTTGGCTGGCAGTAGGCAGGGATGCAGAGAACAAGCGGTAGCCATATTCCGCCTTGCTTGTGTGCTCCACCCACAGCGGGACGATATCGAGCAAGGCCATAGCCAGCTTAAAGAGTTGTCGTGGTTCGCCTGACTTGAGTTCCAGTTCGATTTCAGAGATAGGATAGCTATGATGCCCAGCACGAATCTCACCGCTATCCATACACAGTTCGATCTGTGCTCCTTCATATTCAACCAAGCGGGTATTGCGTGAAAAATCAGTGACGAAGACAGGTCGCAGATGGTGATGCACGCCATGCGGCAGTTGTCCGCCACAATCTTTGAGCACATCGAAGTCGAGTTGTTCTGAGGGAACCGGCGCCTCCCATTCGTTACGTTGATGTAACCCTGCGCTGACTTGCCCGCCCCCCTTCAAGGTTTGTATCCATTGCTTGCCGACGTTGCGTAAACGCAGGGCCATCGCATGTCGGCGCAAGGCTAAGTCTGGAGTATCGTAGTAGATGCTAGTGAGCTTTTGTGTATACGCACGACCGCTGGTGAGGGCGCGCACGAAGGGATGACGCTGAAGCTTCTTAAGATGCTCCGCTGAGATATGGAGCTTGAGTTCGGTCTCGATGCTCATGGCGTCAGAACAACACAGGTCGGTCAGGCAGTTCGTTCGCTTGTTCACCTGCCTGCGGGTAATGTGCTGCAAGATGCACACCCACACTATTTATCCCTGCAATGACGCCTTGTTCGAAGTCACCTTGACGGAATGCCGCTTCCATTTGTTTGCAGATGGACTCCCACACAGCTTGGCCTAGCTTCTTATGGATGCCACGGTCGGCGACGATCTCGACATCACGATCCGCCAACAACAGGTAGATCAGCACCCCGTTGTTTTGCTCGGTGTCCCACACATGCAGGTCGCTAAACACCTCGATGGCACGTTCACGCGCCGATTGTCCTGCCATCAGTGGCTTCCATTGCAAGGCATGTTCGACCGCAAAACGCACTTGCCCCGCACAGTTGCGCTCTACGTCCGCGATGGCGCGTTCGATGTTATCCAATGCAGCGCGTGGAAAATTACGACGCACCGTGGCTTCGCTGATGGACACATGTTTGATGACTCGTTTGAAATCCATTACCAATCTCCCGAAGCGCCGCCGCCCCCAAAACCGCCACCACCTCCACCGCTCCAGCTATCACTTCCACCGCTACTTCCCCATCCACCTCCGCCGCCACCCCACCCTACAGGCATAGTAGATCCACCTGAGCTTGAACCGAACATCAGAGAAAGCACGAATGCCACTACACCAACGACGACAGCGATACCCAGCGACAACAACATGAACCAAGCGATGGCTCCGATGGCGCCACCAACGAGGAGACCGCTAGGTAAGCGTCCCAACATCTGACGCAAGATGATGTTACCCAGCATGAAGATGACGAAGCCGATACCCAATAGGTTGCTTAGGCTGTCAGAGTCCGAGCCTTGAGTTTGCCCGCCAGATGCGGGTGGTGGCAACGGTTCACCATCGATGACTTTGATGATAGAAGTCACGCCTGCATCGATGCCACCGTAGAAATCACCCTGTTTGAAAGCCGGGCTGATGATTTCTGCAACAATACGTTTCGCAGTCGCATCATTGAGCGCGCCTTCCAATCCATAGCCGACCTCGATGCGCAACTTGCGATCATCTTTGGCGACCACTAGCAGCACACCATCATCCACGCCTTTGCGCCCTAACTTCCACACCTCGACAACACGGATAGCGAACTGCTCGATCACCTCAGGTTGAGTCGTAGGCAATACGAGAACGGCGATCTGCGAGCCTTTGGCCTTCTCAAAGGCGGCGAGTTTGGCTTCTAGGGTTTGAATCTGGCTGGCATCGAGAGTCGATGTCAGATCGGTGACGCGTTGCTTCAGTGGCGGGACTGCGACTTCAGCTTGCGCCGTTCCCAGCAGGAACGACGCAAGTAGAAAGCTTAGCCACCAAAGGCATTTCATTGCAGATTACTTGGCAGGAGTAGCTGGTGCGCCGAAATCGACTTTAGGCGCAGAAGAGACTGCCTTCTCGTCTTCTACAGCGAAAGAAGGTTTGACCTCGTAGCTGAACATCATCGCAGTCAGGTTGGTTGGGAAGGAACGTGCCAACACGTTGTATTCCTTCACCCCATCGATGTAGCGCTTACGTGCCACCGTGATACGGTTCTCAGTGCCTTCCAACTGCGCTTGCAGATCACGGAAGATGGTGTCCGACTTCAACTGAGGGTAGTTCTCAGTGACCATCATCAGTTTGCTCAAGGCTTGTGTCAGCTCACCTTGGGCAGCTTGGAACTGCTTGAACGCTTGAGCATCCTTGATGAGTTCAGGTGTCGCCTGGATGGTGCCGACCTTGGCACGTGCCTCGGTCACGCCGATGAGGACGTCCTTCTCTTGCTGGGCATATCCTTTGACGGTATTCACCAGATTAGGGATGAGGTCGAAGCGACGCTGGTATTGGTTCAGCACTTCCGCCCAATCCGCTTTCACTTGCTCGTCTTTGGCTTGGAGGTCGTTGTAACCACAACCGCTCAACAACAGGGTCAATACTGCAATCCACAAGATACGCATCGTCAAATCTCCTTCGTTAGAATTTTTCAAACCA
>JAVHQF010000109.1:0-15462 GCA_036170995.1 Sideroxydans sp.
AATGACTGATTTAATTTGGGCGATACGACTTGCGAAGGTCGGATGAGTGTCATCGTTTTGCACAATCTTTTCTTTGAGCGGACGCATTCGATCAAGGTAGCGCGCTAAAGCACTTGCATCGTATCCACTGAGGGTGTTGAGTATCACGGCCGTGCGGTCTGCTTGCATCTCATCCTCGCGTTTATAGCTGTCCTGAAAGACCATCTCAAAGCCTTTATCCACCGCCTGCCCAAATGCTGCACGGGCCGATTCAGACCCTCCCCCGACCAATCGTGCCAACCCAGTCACGGTAGCGTCATCATTACCCTTGATCTTGAGTTCCTTCACCACATGCATTTCTGTGATGTGTCCAATCTCGTGTGCCAAAACTCCCGCCAGTTCGGCTTCATCTTTAATTAAGCGTAGCGCACCTTTAGTAATGAATACATATCCGCCAGGAGCGGCGTAGGCATTTAATTCCTCGGTGTCAAGGATGGAAAAATGGAATCCAAGTTCAGGGCGATTGGCGTTTCTAACTAGTGAAAGGCCAACCAAGTTGATATAGTTGATTAGTACATCGTCATCAAGCGTCTTGTAACGTCCCAAGATACGTGCGGCGATTTCTCGCCCGAATGTGACTTCTGCCGAAATGTCGCTCACCGTCACTTCGCTCTCGGTTGAGATTCGAGCACGCCACTCTTGCCCAATTGAGGATCGACTGCTCAGGTTGAGCAACAAAAATAACAACAATACGAGCGGCAGGTTTGAGGTACTTCTCATTTCTTTTTATCTGCGGAAAATTCAGTAACCGCATCTTCTTTCACAACAACCGATTCCATTTTTTTCACTGCATTGTAATTGGCTTTATTTTCTTCATCAGCGCGTTTACGGTCATCTTTGGTCAGTCCTCGCGCCGCCGCAGCACTAGAATATGAAGAGGCTCTACGCCGCACCCCCTGATCTATCTCCGCACTGTCAGCCTTGATGACCCCGACTTTTTTCATCGGCGCATGGGTGGACACCAATAAGGCTGAGATATATCCCGTCTTGCCATCCACCGCCACTTTTATCCAATTACCTTCTTTGCCCGTAGCCACAAGCTTTTCGCCTGAGCTAACATTAGAAAGAATCTCTGATTTGAAGGATGGCTGAGACATGATTTTGGCTGTCTCACTCTGCACAAAATAAAAACTCTCAGCATGGCTGATAGGAACAGAAAGTAGGCTAGTTGCGACAGTCAGCAATGAAAAAATAATATATTTCATGGTCTCTCCTTTTACGGTTAAAACGTCCAGAACTAACTAGAAGGCGCTACGGTATAAATATCGACTGCCTGCTCTCTGCCTTTGACTGTTACATTACCTACTCTCCTACAGTCTATTTTGCGCTTAATCCGTTCGTGGGTATATTCAGAAAATAACAATGGTGTTTTGTATTCCTTGGTAATACTTTCTAGCCGAGCCGCCAGATTCACCGTATCGCCCACAATAGTGTAATTCTTTTTCTGCTCCGACCCGATGTTTCCAATGGTGGCCACCCCGCTGTTGATACCGATGCCCACCCTTATCTCGTGCTGGAAACCGCGCTCTTTCAGTATTCTATTCACCTCTTTTAAGCCTTCCAACATTTCCTGCCCTGCTAGCACTGCGCGTTCCGCATGGTCAGCGGTTTCAACAGGTGCTCCCCAGAACGCCATGATTGCATCACCGATGTATTTATCAATCGTGCCGTTGTGTTTGAGAATGATATCGGCCATGACTTTGAAATGCACATTGAGCATCTCAACAATCTGTTCAGGTGGTGCTGTTTCTGACATGGTGGTGAAACCGCGAATGTCGGAGAACAGCACGCTTATCTCGACCTTCTTGCCTGAGCTTGATTTCAGATAATCCTTGTAATGATTGAGCACCTCATCCAGCACTTCTTTTGAGACATACTGGGTGAACAGTTGAGCGACACGGCGTTTTTCAGCCCCTTCAGTAAAACTCAAATAACCAAAATTAAGAAAAGCCGTTGCGATTGTGGCAATCAAGAATGGGGCGATCTCAACTTGGCTATTTGACTTAAACGACAAGAATGCATAACTCAGATACAAACCAACAAGCAATAATGGCATCAAAATTCTGAACCGCAGGTGCGTAGAAAACGCCACTGACCATGCAGTTAAAAACACGCCGAGAAAGATACTGAGATACGTTATTTTCTTATTGGGCGGACGCATAAAGTCATCCAGTAAATAATTGTTGGCAAAGAAAGCATGCAGCATGACACCTGGGGCACCATGATGCATGGGGGTAGATTTGAGATCGGCCGTGCCAATTGCACTGGCACCAATAAAAACAATGCTATCTTTGAATACAGACGGATCGACAATAAGATTTTCTACATTGCCTTGCCGTATTTTTTGAAGCGATGCAAAAATTCCACTCATCGAATAGGTTTCGATTTTATTCATGTCGTACATATTGATAAGACTGTTACCACTTTCGTCCAGAGGAATGCGCTTATCCCCTATTTGGACTGATTGAGACTGAAAAGTAATCTGAGTTTGTTTGTCTAGGAAGGGAGCTAAACCTAAAACCGGAAAATAGTTTTTCTGATATTCCCGCAGCGGTTTTGTACGCCGGTAACTCCCATCCTCATCAGGAGAAAATTCGACGACAGCAATTCCTTTCGAAGCCGATGCTAGTCCTTGAATCGGAAGCGCATAGTCATTATTGAAACTATCTTGTGACAAACTACCCAAGTGCGGACGCAAAGCAAATTGAGACACCAAATCATCTGGCAATGCCCGTCCCAACGTGGATTTCTGATTTGATTGCTGATCCTCTGCTTCCTTAAGAATCATCAAGCTGTGGTAAGCATTTCCAAAATCATGCGTTGCATTAACTAAAGCAGTATCGTTTAACTTATCTTGGCGTTCTAGAAAAAGCACATCGAACAAGACAGCGCGCGCGCCTCCAATTTGCATGAACTCAAGCAAATCCGACCAAATTGCTCTTGGCCAAGGCCATCTCCCCGCAATGGAGCTCATCGACTTAAGCGATGCTTCATCCACCAAGATGACTTTTACTTGGTCTGAGGTGGGATGATTTATGCGAATTTGCTTGGCTTGAAAGTCGTAGGCAAGTAATTCGACTCTGGAAAAAAGGCCGTAGTGATAACCGACCGCCGTAGAAAAAAATGCCGCAAAAGCGATGATCAAAGTTGCGGCAAATTTAGGGTTCATGTTTAGTTGACAGACAATTTACATGCCATCGTCAAGAATGTTAAAGCGCTGTTTCGTCAGTCTCGCCCGTGCGGATACGAATCACTTGCTCAACACTGGAAACGAATATCTTGCCGTCACCAATCTTGCCAGTGTGAGCGGCTTTGATAATCGATTCAACTGCTGTATCCAACATGGCCGCACTGACGACTATCTCGACTTTAATCTTGGGCAGGAAGTCCACCACATATTCTGCGCCGCGATACAGCTCAGTGTGTCCCTTTTGCCTGCCGAATCCCTTTACTTCTGTCACGGTGAGTCCGCTAACGCCCAATTCGGATAAGGCTTCGCGCACTTCGTCGAGTTTGAATGGTTTGATGATAGCTTCGATCTTCTTCATGCTGGTCTCCCTGAGAATTTGTCGCAAGTATAACTAAAAACCGTCTTGGTAACGCACCGTGATGGGGTAGCGCCAGTCCTTACCAAAACCACGGTCGGTGATGCGAATTCCTATGGGGGATTGGCGGCGCTTGTATTCATTGATGCGAATCAACTTCACCACACGTTGCACATCAGCCGCGCTAAACCCTTCCTTCACAATCTGCGGGATACTCATATTCTTTTCCACATAGCAAGCCATGATGGCATCCAGAACATCATAAGGAGGCAAGCTATCCTGATCGGTTTGGTCTGGCTTTAATTCCGCACTGGGTGCTCGCGTGATGATGCGTTCAGGGATAACACGGCCAAGCGTGTTGCGATAGTTGGATAAGCGATACACCCAAGTCTTACTCACATCTTTGAGCACGGCGAAACCGCCCGCCATATCGCCATACAGTGTGCAGTAACCTGTCGTCATTTCTGATTTGTTGCCAGTCGTGAGCACCAAAGCGCCTGTCTTGTTCGATATCGCCATCAATAAAGTGCCTCGAATTCGGGCTTGTAGGTTCTCTTCGGTGGTGTCAGCTGGCAGCCCCTTGAACACAGGCGACAATGTATCTTGCAATGCTGTGAAGGTGGCTAGAATGTCCAACTCTTCATAACGCACACCGAGAATATCCACCATCGCGCGCGAGTCGTCGATGCTTATTTGCGCGGTATAGGGTGACGGCATCATCACTGCGCGCACCTTGTCTGCCCCTAAGGCATCTACCGCAACAGCTAGCGTAAGTGCTGAGTCAATGCCACCAGACAAACCGAGCAAGATGCTAGGAAAACGGTTTTTGTGAATGTAATCACGCACCCCAAGGCACAGCGCACGGTAAATACTGGCTGCGTCCTTTTCGACAGTCGAGATTGCGCCACGCACGAGCTTGCCATCGCAAATTTCCACCGTTCCTAAAGCTTCTTCGAACGCTGGAAATTGGTGGGTAAGCTGTCCATCAGCGTCCATCACAAACGATGCGCCATCGAATACCAGCTCGTCTTGTCCACCCACCATATTGGCATAAACGATAGGTAACCTGGTCTCATCAACCCGTTCGCGCAAGGTCTCATACCGAGTGGTCAGCTTGTCAAAATGATAAGGCGAGGCATTCAGCACCAATAAAACTTCCGCACCGGTTTCTCTCGCTCTTGAAGCGGCTTGGCTTTCCCAAACATCAGCACAGATATTGATACCGAACTTGATGCCGCCGAGTTCGAACACACATGCTTGATGCCCATTTTCAAAATAACGCTTCTCATCAAACACACTATGGTTTGGCAATTCATGCTTGTGATAAGTTGCAATCACCTTGCCATCGCGCAACACTGAGGCGGCATTGAAACGGTTATCTCCAACTTGATGCGGATGCCCAACAATCAGAACTATCCCTTGTGCCTGTTTTGCCAACTCAGCCAAAGCAAGGTCGCACTCGCGATAAAAACCATCACGTAGCAACAAATCTTCTGGCGGGTAACCGCACAGACTCATCTCTGGCGTGAGTAGAATATCCGCCCCCTGCGCTTTAGCAGTTCGCGCGTATTCGGCGATCTTGGCAGAATTTCCTGCTAAGTCACCGAGCAAGCAATTCATCTGTGCGATTGCGATCTTCATCTTTGCCATTCACTTATTTAGAAAAATAGCCTGCATACCAAGCCCAACCCAATGCGCCAATCAGAACACCACCACCTATCACGTACAGCCAGACAGACTTCTCTTCGGCATAGGGATCAACTAATGAACGTTGCGCCCCCGAAGGCAGGATAGGCAACGCAGTGAGAGAGGTTCCAAATGGAATGTTGATCATTACGTGAGCATTAATTGCCCAGCCACAAGCATCCAGAATAGGTCCCAAATTACGACGCTTTAATTTGAACCATGCTAATACCATAGACGGAAGTGAGATCGTCAACATCAGGCCAATCAGCGCTAGGGGAATTTGCCACAATTCAAGACTCAAGATGCCCCCCACGACCGTTGCCAAGATGCCACCTATCGCTCCAATAGCTAAGCCAATAGCAGCAAAAATACCCGCGAATTTTCCCACATCAAAAGGCGGTTTTGCGGGGGGCGTAGCTGGCGCAGTCACTGCTGTTGGAGCATTCGCCACGGCATTTGCCATTTTATTATCCACTGCATGCACCTTACTCGCAGCCAGCTTCTGCATCTGTTCGCCAATCATTTTGGACAACTTTTTGTAGGGAGACCAGAATGCTTGACGAATGCTAATAGGGTGATCTGCGATACGCACGATGGTGGCATTCCAATCTTGGCCTTTACGGTCATAGAAAATGCCGTGGCGCCCAACCATCAAGAAGTCTGAATCTCCTGCCGTGAATGCCGCCGCGATGCTCATTTTTTCTTTGCTACTATTTCGGTCCACTTCGCAATAGGCCAAACAGACACCGCTACTATTTGCATATGCCGCATGCGCATTGACATCTTCCACCTTGATGCATAGCTCACAGCTACGACCATCCAGATAAAGCGTGCCAACTTGGAAGATGGCTTTCTTTTTTCCTGAATAAAACTCGCGGAAGGAAACAAAATTATTTGCAAGTTCGAACAAGTCACGCTGATAACGAAGCAGACGCTCTACTGAACGTATGGATTTTATTTCTGATTCCACCGCTTTATCTTGGGCGATGAGAGCGGTGATCTGTGCTTGATGGTCTGAAGCGATAATGTCTCGCACGCGCTGGATGTCCAAATCCTCTACGTTAGATGCGTGTTTGGATGCTTGCCAAGCTTCGAATGCATCGAAACGAGCACACATTGCAACCCATTCCAAAGCGGTGATGCTCTGTTTGTCGCCCAACAAGGGTTTGATGACCGTGTTGCGCAAGGCTTCGATTTTGGCGCACCAAGCTGGATTGATGCCATCTGCTAAGGGTAATGGCTTGTCCGCTTCGATTATGGCCAACGGGAAGCTGGCAATTTCAGCCGTCTGCGAGGATAGATTCAGCGTAGCAAGTAGCTGGTAATCATCGGCGCTACGGTTCAAAGGCGAGGCGGCGCGTTCGTCATATGCTGCCAATTGGCAACGCGTGAAATAGTCATCAATCTTTTGCTTGACGACTTGTAAGGTGGCTGCCGCTGACCTGCTGTCAGCCCCTAACACCAAGATGTCCTTATCAGACTCACCTTGAAGATACCAATCTGCATAGGCTTTTGCGTCCGCAAAAAATTGGTCGCAGCGCTTTTGATCTATCCCCAAGTCACCACTCATATCTGGAATGGAACCTATGACCTTGATGATGTCAGCAACCGTAGCGCTCAAATCTGCATCGCAAACCTGCTTAGGGCATATCACGCCATCCCCATTGAATTGCAATCCAGATAAGAATTTCTCTATGTCAGCCATATCGTCCAGCGTGATCTGAGTCGCATCAACCTTGCCTAGACTCTTTAGAATATGACGGGAGGAAGCGAGAATTTGTTTGCCGTCTTCTGCTTCATCGTTAATGTCTGACAACAAAAGCTTGTCTGTGCCGTTGGTCAATGTATTGCTGTTTTTCAGCAAAACACCCGCCCACTCTATCGCTGCTAGCACTTCGTTCGCACGCACCTGCCCATCCGCATCCGAGTCGATCATATCCAAGGTGTGCTCATCGAATTCAATGCCACGTGTAGGGCAACTTAATGCCACCCATAGCTTCTGATTCAAGTCTTTCAAAGCCAATAGGTCTGCACCATTATCTAACTGGACTTGATCGAATCCGCCCGCGCGGAAGAACTTCCAAGTGTGAGGTATATTCATACTTCTTTTACTCCCGTGCATTTAGAAAAATCAAGGAATTCATTTCATTCTAAAACGGCGCGCAATATACCAATACATCAATCAGAGAGCCACCAACCTAAGGATTTTCAGGAAGTCCGAGGACACTATATTGTTCAATTCAACTTGTTCAATACTCGTGAAACGTTGGGTTAATTTTTGGCTTGTCGTGCGCACGTCTTGTGCATCCTCAGGTGCTTGACGAATGTGATCTGCAAGCTTCTTCATGCGTTCATCGAATCGTCCAAATTCTTTAACCAGCTTGCCCAATTCATCCTTGATGATGTGAACCTGTTTGCGTGCGTCTCCACATCTTTCATCGCTTGCCAACTATCTGCTCCAATCATGCGTCCACTGTCTTAGATAAAGCCTTGATGCTAGTTGCCAGATGTTGTGTCGCACTGCGAAATGAGTTCTGGATCAATTCTTGATCGGCACGTCCCTGCTCCGCCAACTTCGCTAAGGTCTGCGCTAGCATCTCGGTTCTTAATAAATTCTGCTTGGCTTGCACGGCATTGACGGCATCGCGAGTGGCGCGTAGATCATCTCCTACTGCGGCGCGCAAGCATTCTGACTCCAAGGCTTGATTGGAAGTAAGTCGATCACCTTGTCTATTTAGACCTTCATTCATATCAATCAGCATGGCGCGGTGCTGTTGTTCTAGCATCTGAGCAGAATGTACGGGCTGACGCAATTGCATCACCAACAAGATGAGCAACAGAATTAACATCAGAGCAGCAGATAGGACTTCCAACATAATTCTGTAGGACTAATAGGGCGGCAAGTATAAAGTACAAAGGGCGCTTTCGCGCCCTTTGTACTTTAACAGTAGACCAACATCACTCGGATTTGGCAGCCTTCTTGCGCTCGTGCTCTTTCAAGTAGCGTTTACGAATTCGGATAGACTTGGGTGTCAACTCAACCAATTCATCATCGTCGATGAATTCCACCGCAGATTCGAGCGTCATCTTTAACGCGGTTGTCAAACGAACTGCTTCATCAGTACCCGATGCGCGTACGTTGGTAAGCTTCTTACCCTTAATCGGATTCACGATGAGGTCGTTATCGCGGGAGTGGATACCGATAACCATGCCTTCATACAGTTTGTCACCTGGCACTACAAACATGCGACCACGGTCTTCCAAATTCCACAGCGCATAAGCTACCGCTTCGCCGTCTTCCGCTGAAATCAACACGCCATTGTGACGACCTGGCAAGTCGGGTTTTATCGGACCGTAGTCGTCGAACACGTGACTAATTAATCCGCTACCGCGCGTCATGGTCATAAAATCAGATTGGAAACCAATCAGGCCGCGTGCGGGAATGTGGTATTCCAAGCGTGTACGCCCGTTACCATCGGATTCCATATTGGTTAATTCGCCGCGACGACGACCAATCTCTTCCATGACCGCACCTTGATGACCGTCTTCCAAGTCGATAGACAGATTTTCATAAGGTTCACACTTCTCGCCGTTAATTTCTTTGTACACAACGCGTGGTTTCCCAACGGCCAACTCAAAACCTTCACGGCGCATGGTTTCCAACAGGATGGTCAGGTGCAACTCACCGCGACCAGAGACACGAAATACGTCCGCATCCGCCGTGTCTTCCACCTTCAAGGCCACATTAGTCAACAATTCTTTGGTCAAGCGATCACGAATCTGGCGGCTAGAAACGAACTTACCTTCAGTACCTGCTAAGGGAGAGCCATTCACCATGAAGTCCATAGTCAAGGTAGGTTCGTCCACGCCTAAGATAGGCAATCCGACAGGACTGTCTTTGTCGCAAATCGTGACGCCGATACCAATTTCATCTAAACCCGAAATAATGATGATGTCGCCTGCTTCCGCACTTTCAACTGGCACACGATCCAACCCTTGGAAGCCCAACACTTGGTTGATACGTCCAGAACCAACCAACTCACTGTGGTTCATCACAACCACTTGTTGCCCCGGCCTGATACGCCCATTCAACACACGTCCCACCCCCAAACGACCAGTGAAAGTAGAGTAATCCAGCGCAGCCAGTTGTAATTGCAAAGGTGCATCTGGATTGCCTGGTGGCGCTGAAACGAACTTCAATACTGTATCAAATAGCGGCTTCATATCTGAAGCTGAGCCTCCTTTGGATGGCGCATCTTTCAAATCCAAACAAGCCCAACCATTCAGGCCGGAGGCATAAATAACGGGAAAATCTAGCTGTTCATCGGTTGCATGTAGCTTATCGAACAAATCGAATGTTTGATCCAGCACCCAATCAGGACGTGCGCCCGGACGGTCAACTTTATTGATAACGACAATAGGTTTCAAACCTAACGCTAACGCTTTTTTAGTCACAAAACGTGTTTGCGGCATCGGACCTTCGACTGCGTCCACCAACAACAGAACGCCGTTCACCATCCCCAATACGCGTTCCACCTCGCCGCCGAAGTCGGCGTGTCCTGGAGTATCGACGATATTAATGTGGGTACCGTTGTATTCAATGGCGGTGTTCTTGGCCAGAATGGTGATGCCGCGCTCTTTTTCTAGATCGTTGCTGTCCATCACGCGCGCATCCACTTTTTGGTTGTCGCGGAAGGTGCCAGATTGGCGTAAAAGTTGGTCAACCAAGGTGGTCTTACCGTGGTCCACGTGGGCGATGATGGCGATATTGCGAAGTGCGCGAGACATGTCGTACTACCTGTGCTGGTTTCGAAGGGCGCGCATTCTAGCACAGCAAAGCAGGCTCTTGAATTTTCGCTGGCTTTTATTTTCTCGATCCGTATAATGCGCGCCTTGTCGCCTTCACGGCGGCATTGAGTCCATCGTTTCCTGACCCCCTGCACCCATAATAGTTGGTGCGTCCAGCTTCACCGGTTAGCGACGATGTTTGTTTGCGCCGGTAGCGGTCTATCTCCCCTACTGAATTTAATTGTGTGGCTCTTGGCCACGCATGCGCTGTGTATTAAAAAAATAAAAAGGAATCACCGTGTCTGAAAATATCAATACAACTGCAACCCCTGTAGCCGCCGAACCTACCGTAACTTTTGCCTCGCTGGGATTGGCTCCTGCCATTCTTTCCTCTGTGCAAGAAGCGGGTTATACCACCCCCTCTCCTATCCAACTGCAAGCCATCCCTGAAGCATTGCTGGGTCACGACTTGATGGCCTCCGCCCAAACGGGAACTGGAAAAACAGCGGCTTTTATTCTGCCCGCACTTCAAAAACTGTCTGTCGCATCCAAAGTACACAGCAAAGGCCCGCGTATCTTGGTGCTGACACCGACGCGTGAGTTGGCACAACAAGTCTCCGATGCGGCATCCAAGTACGGCAAGAACATGCGCGTCAAAGTGGTTAGCATCTTGGGCGGCATGCCTTACCCACTGCAAAACAAGTTGCTGTCTAGTCCTGTTGACATCTTGGTGGCGACACCAGGTCGTTTGATTGACCACATTGATCGTGGCCGCATCGACTTCTCTCGTTTGGAGATGTTGGTATTGGATGAAGCCGACCGCATGTTGGACATGGGTTTCATCGACGACGTAGAGCGCATCGCAGATGCAACACCAGCAAGCCGACAAACATTGTTGTTCTCGGCCACACTGGATGGTGTGATTGGCAATCTGGCACAAAAATTGTTGAAGAGCCCCAAACGTATCAGTGTCACCGCTTCCAAAGCACGTCATGAGAACATCGAACAACGATTGATGTATGTGGACGACATGGCACATAAGAACCGTCTGCTCGACCACCTGTTGCGCGATACTGAACTGAATCAGGCTTTGGTGTTCACCGCAACCAAGCGTGATGCAGACATGCTGGCGGATGAGCTTTCCGCTCAAGGTCATGCTGCTGCAGCACTGCACGGTGACATGAATCAACGCGAACGTAACCGCACCCTGCTCAACCTGCGCAAAGGTAATGTGCGCGTGTTGGTGGCAACCGATGTGGCTGCGCGCGGCATCGACGTGGCAGGTATCACCCACGTCATCAACTTCGACTTGCCCAAGTTTGCTGAAGACTACGTGCATCGTATTGGCCGCACTGGTCGTGGTGGTGCTTCAGGTATTGCGGTTTCTTTTGCTTCCAACCGTGATGCGATGCATTTGAAAAAGATCGAGCGTTACACGGGGCAGCCTATCCAGCCGCATACCATCGCGGGTCTGGAGCCAAAATTCAAGCCTCGTCCCGCCTCTTCACAACCGCGCGGCGAAGGTCGTGGCAATGGAGGTTATGGTGCACGTAATGGTGGCGGGTTTAACGCTCGCAACAACAATGGCGGCGGTTACGCAGGTCGCAACCACAATACGGGAGGCTATGCCGCACGTACCACAGAAGGGGGTAATAATACTCGTCACAGTGCGCCAGATAGCCGTCACGAATATCCTCAAGGTCAACGTCGCGATGGTCAAAAGCACACTCGCTTTGGTCACGATGCGCGTCCTCAGGGAGGTTTCGATTCTCGCGGTTACGAGGCTCGTCCTCAAGGTAGTCATCAGGTAGCAGGTCATACAACCGCAATCAGAGAAGTGAACGGTAATCGAGTTCTTTCGTCCGCACCTCGTAACACACCGCGTCCTCAAAGTACGGGTGGATTTTCTTTGGGTCGTGGCAACTATGGTGGCAACAAACGTTAATTCCTTACGCTAACTAGGTTAAAAGGCACGCCTTGCGCGTGCCTTTTTTCTAGGTTGTGCGGAGTCGTGCTATCCACTATCCTCTCGCCCGTTAATCATTTGAGTGTCCATTATGTCAATCAGTATTAAAACTCCTCAAGAAATTGAAAAAATGCGCGTCGCGGGACGGCTCGCTGGCGAATTATTGGATTACATAGAACCTTTCGTGCAAGTAGGTGTGACTACAGATGAATTGAATAAACTTTGCCATGACTACACAGTCAATGTTCAAAAAGCGATTTCAGCACCGCTCAACTATGCACCAGGTGGTCACAATCCTTATCCAAAATCTATTTGCACTTCAATTAACCATCAGGTCTGCCATGGCATCCCAAGTGATAAAAAATTAAAGAACGGCGATATCATCAATCTCGATGTTACCCCCCTCAAAGACGGTTACCACGGTGACTCTAGTCGAATGTATTTCGTGGGAGAACCCTCCATACAAGCCCGTCGTCTGTGTGAAGCGGCTTACGAGGCGATGTGGCGCGGTATTCGCGTAGTGCGGCCAGGCGCACATCTGGGCGACATCGGTCATGCTATCCAAAGCTTTGCTGAAGGTTTAGGTTATAGCGTGGTGCGTGAGTTTTGCGGACATGGTATTGGTGCGCGCTTCCACGAAGAACCACAAGTTTTGCATTACGGCAAAACTGGGACGGGTCTCAAGCTTGAAGCGGGCATGATTTTCACTATCGAACCGATGATCAATGCGGGTAAAAAAGAAATCAAACAATTAGGGGATGGCTGGACCATTGTCACCAAAGACCATAGTTTGTCTGCTCAATGGGAACACACCCTCTTAGTGACAGAAACTGGCTTCGAAGTATTGACGCTCTCAGCAGGTTCACCCCCCATTCCCAGTCAATGACTATCGCGCTGATACGTGAAAGTCTGCATACAGCACGCCAAGAGCTACGGCATGCTTACAAGGAGCACCCCAATCCAACACGCTTTCTTCGCGCACACAGTAAAACGGTTGATGAACATGTAATTGAGGTCTGGCGCAGATTGGCACTCCCTGCCGAACTAGCCCTTGTTGCTGTGGGTGGCTATGGACGCGCTGAGCTGTATCCGAAGTCTGATATAGATTTGTTGGTATTGCTTCCACAAAATGCAGAGGCCGACCTTGAACAACGTTTGCCAATACTGATTGGTAACCTATGGGACATCGGCTTAGAAGTGGGACATAGCGTGCGCACCATTGAACAATGCGTGCAAGAATCATCAGATTTGACGGTGCAAACAAATTTGCTTGAGGGACGCCTGCTTATCGGCTCAGCAACACTATTCAAAAATCTTCAATCAACACTGAATGCCCGCCTCGATCTGCAAGCATTTTATCAGGCCAAACAACAAGAGCAGACACTGCGTCACACACGCTTCATCGACATCGACTTCAACCTTGAACCCAATCTAAAGGAAAGTCCTGGCGGTCTGCGCGACCTGCAAACCGTGATCTGGATTTCACGAGCATCTGGCTTCGGACATACTTGGCAAGCTTTGGCAAAAGCCAACCTCATCACACAAAGCGAAGCGAAACAAGCTGCACACCACGAACGATTCTTGCAAGATTTACGTATAAGACTTCATTACTTGTCTGGTCGGCATGACGATAGAGTTGTATTTGAATACCAAACGCCGTTAGCCCAGCAACTTGGCATTGCAGCCAGTCCGCAGCTGCGTGCCAGCGAACGCATGATGCGCCGCTACTATCAGACCAAGCGTGCCGTACAACAACTAAACGCGGTGTTGTTGCAGACCATGCGCGCACGCTTGTTCCCGAGTGCAAAGCCCCTTCCACTAAATGAACGTTTCATCGCATGCGACGACAAGCTAGAGGCTAAAGATGAGTTGTTATTCGAAACGAATCCGTCCGCCATTTTGGAAAGTTTTCTACTCTTGCAAAAATACCCTCGCCTGACTGGATTCTCAGCCCAGACGCTACGGGCATTGTGGCGAGCTCGGCCTAAAATTGGTGCTGATTTTCGAGCAGACCCGATAAATCGGGGATTGTTTATGAGCATCTTCCGGCAACCGGAGGGATTGACTCATGCATTGCGCCGCATGAATCAGCAAGACATACTTGGGCGCTATATCCCCGCTTTCGGACGCGTCGTTGGTCAGATGCAACATGACCTCTTCCACGTCTATACAGTGGACGAGCATATCTTGATGGTGATACGAAATCTGCGTCGCTTCACGCTACCAATCTACGCGCACGAGTTCCCGCTATGCAGCAAACTCATCGCAGATTTCGTGCGGCCTGAAGTACTATATCTGGCTGGTTTGTTCCATGACATCGCAAAAGGCAGGGGCGGCGACCACTCGAAGCTGGGACGTGCAGACGCCTCGCGTTTTTGCAAACAACATGGCGTGATGCAAGAGGACAATGATCTTATCGTATGGCTCGTGGAAAATCATCTAACCCTATCTTCCACCGCGCAAAAACAGGACTTGGCAGATCAAGATGTGATTGCTGAATTCGCCTCCAAAATCAAGAACGAGCGTTACCTCACGGCACTCTATCTATTGACCGTGGCTGATATTCGAGGGACAAGTCACAAAGTGTGGAATGCATGGAAAGGGAAATTGCTGGAGGACTTATTTAATGCCGCCAAACGATGCCTAAGCAGCGGCAAGATCGCGGATCAAGCTGGCGAGTCAAAACGACTCGCCACTGAATCACTCAATCTCTATGCAATTCATCCTGACGTCTACAAGCTACTCTGGACACAGTTCGACAACGAATATTTCATGCGGCATGAGCCGCATGAAATTGCATGGCATACAAGGCTACTAGCTCATCGTGTTAATACTGAGATACCAATCGTAAAGGCTAGATTAAGCCGAATAGGCGAAGGCATACAGGTGCTTGTCTATTCACCAGACAAACTTTTTTTATTCGCCAAGATTTGCAATTTCTTCGCACGCATGTCTTACAACATAATGGAAGCAAAAATTTTGACCACTCAGCACGGCTACGCGCTGGATAGTTTTTTAGTCATGGACGCTAATGATGACAAAACTTCATATCGTGATGTGATGAACTACATCGAATACGAACTTACTCAGCACCTTTCCAATGATGAAATATCCAAAGCCACACAGGGTGGAAGAATCAGCAGACAGCTTAAACACTTCCCGATCTCCCCCAAGGTTGATATTAATCAGGATGATAGAGGTCACATTGTGCTCTCCATCATCGCGGGTGACCGTCCGGGTCTGTTAGCTCAAATTGCCCATGTACTAGCACAAAATGAAATCGAACTGTATAGCGCCAAAATTAACACCTTGGGAGCGCGCGCCGAAGATACTTTCCTTATAAGAGGAAAAGCGCTATCGCAAAAAAATGTCGCAGGCAGGTTGTGTGAAGTGCTAAAACAACTACTTGCTTGAAGCAATTGGCAATCCAGTGATTAG
>JAVHQF010000110.1:0-3321 GCA_036170995.1 Sideroxydans sp.
TAAAAGTGAGGGGCTGCGCGCTTTTGCGCAGTCCCTCTCGACTGCCGGGTTGGGCATCTGGCTCATAAGAACGACTTCACTAGAGCCACCACTGAAACGATAAGAGCGATTGCTGCAATGAAATTTGCACGGTTAGATTGGCCAACAGCCTTCTTTGCATTAAGGCGCTGTTCGAGTTCGGCTTCTGAGACGACACCTCGAAGCTCTGCGTAGATACCAGAAGACTGTTCAGACGGATTGTCGATGTAGATCGAAACATCGTTTTTCCTGCAATCGTCCAATAGCCGTTGCTTCCGTGTTTGCGGTACTTCGCCAAGATATTTTGAGAAGTCTTGGTCGTTTTGCTTTCGTGCAAACAGACGTTTCATGGTTAGAAAGGCCATAGTCGTATTGTCTATTCCGATAATCGTAGTGTTTACTGCCCACGCATACAAACCCCTTCAATACCGCCTTGCTTTACGCAAACTGAACCCGGCCCACAGTCGGTGTTGAATGAACAAGTGTTGCCATATGTGCCATTTATATCCAGTGGCGCACGGACTGGCTGAGTGTCATTGCTATTGCCTGGCGAGATGCCGCCTAAGCAAACGCCGTAGATTGAACCTGATGCCTTGGCACACTTGCTGCCGGGGTTGCAATCCGTATCAAATGAACATGCAAAAACAGTAGTGGGAAAAACAAGAGCTACGACGAACAGCGCATTAATAAACTTCATATTGCCTCCTTGAGTGAATTGCCCAACCCCAGTTGAAATAATCCGGACAGCGTGGGGATGCGTTGCCCAACGTCCGAGTTCAGGGGCGCTGCGCAGCTTTATCGCGCAGCGTCCCTTGCAACGAAGTGTTAGCCGCCTTCTCCGTGACTTCCTCAGCAAGTAGCTCCGCAATTCTTTCGCCGACGTGTAGGGCAGTGGAATCAATCAATTCGATGAACCTCGGAAGCATCCCTTCAGAAAACAGGGTGTGATCCTTGTGAGTGCGTACCAGCACAGCCTTTGTGGCTTTCTTTGAGTTAGCTGCCCGTGCCAGTTTGCTTGCCGCCTCCATGATGGTTTCCCCGGCACGTTGAACTCTTATTGGTACTAGAGAGCCATCAATCTTGACTTGCAGAAAAGCATCTATTCCGGCATTGCGCTGAACTGGTAGTAAGTCAAGTCCCGCAAGGAGCGACAACGCATCTTTATCAGCATTGACATATGAGGCTCGCCCTTTCTTTAGCATCGCCGACTCAGTTTTGATCGGCACGGCAAGCCTGCGTTGTGCAAGATCAACAGCCTCTTCTGAGATGTCAATTCCAATAGAAGATCTACCGAGGAGCTTTGCTGCAACCAAGGTTGTTCCACTGCCACAGAATGGGTCAAGTACTAGATCGCCAGCATCAGTGCAGATTTCGACAATACGCTCAAGTAAAAGCACTGGCTTCTGGGTAGGGTAGCCTGTGCGTTCCTTTGCTTTTGGATTGAGAAACGGAATCTCCCATACGTCGCTGAGAGGGACGCCTTTTTTGTCCCCGCCATAGATGATGTTGCCACTAGCGTCTGTGGCATATGTGGACACTCCATGCTCGTCCCGAACGCGAAGCTGGAGTATTTGATCAATGTTGGTTGTTTCCGAGTAGGCGCCGAAAATACGATTAAATTTGTAGTGATCTGTCTTGGAATAGAAGAGGATAGTTTGATGTGCTGGCAATAATCCCTTTGCTGAGTTTGACCAACGCCGGTATGACCATATGATTTCGGACTGAAACTGATTGGGGCCAAATACATCGTCAAGGATTGCGCGCAATAGGAAATTTGCGTTGGTATCGCAGTGGACGAATATCGAGCCTGTGTCTTTAAGAACTCGGTGAATCTGGCGGATTCTTGCCTCCATGAATTCCGCATAATCCGTAAGTCCGTTCCATAGATCAGCAAACTTAAACTTCCTGCTTCTGTCGCGTGAAACAGAGGAATGATGTTTGTTTGTGAAGAACGGAGGATCAAGGTAGACAAGATCGACCGTCGAGTCCGTGATCTCCTTCATTGCGTGCAGGCAGTCGTTGTGAATAACCTGACTCCGTGACTCGCTCATAATGCCACCGCGATCCTTTCATTCGCAATCTCTTCAAGAGTTCCTTTCAGATCAATTGCCGTCTTGTCGCGGACATAGTTCCATGCAGCATCTCCGTAATAATACTCTCCGCCAATACCCTCATAAAGCGTTTCGAGGGTTTCTTGTATTCGAATAGCCTGTGCTCGGTTCGGGTAGTAGAACATCACCCGAATTGGTGTATAGCCAGCATCAGATATGACCTGAATTCGGGTGTGCTCTTTCGTAATATGGTCGCCATCTGTAGTAGCGTCTTTCCACTTGATTTCCAGGGCATCATTTCCAACAAGGCAGTCAATCTCAAACGTCCTCGGGCGTTGACCGCGAGTATTTGGGATTCGTAGGGAGCCTGAGTCAGGAAAGGCCTCCCTAAAACAAAGTTTCGTGGCTTCTTCAAGGAATGAACCTGCGTACTTATAGAGAAATCGACCTTTGTTTTGGTAAACGTCAATCAAGTGACCTTCCCGCTCACTGATGCCGAGTACGCGATAGATCAAATAGTGGGACAGCTCATCGCCCTGCATTTCAGCAACGCGGCCTTCAATAGCGGTATTCAGGCGCTGAGCGTATTGGTCCGCAAGTTGCCTGATATTTTCTCTGGTAGTCATGATTGCTCGCGTTTGTAGTAATAGACGAGATTATCCACTAAGAAGCAAGTAAGGCGGCTAACGTGGAATTGAGGGGCTGCGCGCTTTTGCGCAGTCCCGCTCGAATGTAGGGTTGGGCATTTGGTTACAAACAAAAAACCTCTTGAACCCACGCATCATTAACAAAGGGGCCATGAATCGAAGCAAAGCAACCTCTGCTTTCGCTAATGTCTCTTTTTAAGTCAGTTGCAACCCAGTTGACCGTACAGATAACTTTGTTGGTTTCAAGAATTACGTCTTGAATGATGCCAATGTGGAAAATTTTAATTCCGGTTTTTCCTTGCCCTTTCATTCTTTTTATTGCAATTCGATCTCCCGGTTTCATCTTCTCAGCAAGAGCATATTGAGCTGGCTGATCTTTTTCTTCCCAGCCAAGCATCCAGTAACCGCCCTTAACAAATTTTTGGTCTTGGTGTTCAGTTCCGCCCCAAGATGCGCCAACAACCCAATAATTCATGGAAATCTCCTTATAGATGTGATGCCCAACGTAATGTATACACCGATTTCGGTGTATATCCTGTGCTGCAAAAGCGTAGAATCTGTTCGGTATTCAAGTTTAACTCATTGTTTGTTTTTAACTACCCGAC
>JAVHQF010000111.1:0-3318 GCA_036170995.1 Sideroxydans sp.
CCATTCAATTCCATCATGAACCTCTCAGAGCACCTTGACCAGATAACTGATCTTGTTAATCATGCCGCGCACTGCAGGCGTATCGACCAATTCGCTGGTACTGCGAATTTTGCGCAAGCCCAGACCCCGCACGGTTGCGCGGTGCGATTCAGCACAGCTAATTGGGCTGCGTACCAACTGAACCGTAATTTTCTTTTCTGTCGTCATTTCTGTACTCCAATCAGGCAAACAGTTCTTCAACTGCCTTGCCACGCTTGGCCGCTACTGCCGCCGGCGTAGTGGCATGCGAGAGCGCATTCAACGTCGCGCGAACCATGTTGTAGGGATTGCTCGAACCATGGCTCTTGGCCACGATGTCGGTAATGCCCAATACTTCAAAAACCGCGCGCATCGGCCCACCCGCAATGATGCCGGTACCCTTGGGGGCCGGTGCCATCATCACCGAGGCTGCACCATGGTGCCCGACCACCGTATGGTGAATCGAACCATTTTTTAGCGACACCTTACTCATATTGCGCCGCGCTTCTTCCATGGCCTTCTGCACCGCCGCCGGTACTTCTTTGGATTTGCCCTTGCCCATGCCAACGGTGCCGTCACCGTCGCCGACCACCGTTAAGGCGGCGAAACCCAGAATGCGCCCGCCCTTGACCACCTTGGTCACGCGGTTGATCGCGATCATTTTCTCGCGCAAGCCGTCTTCCGGCCCTTCGGCCTTACCTTGCATCTTTGCCTGTACTTTAGCCATCTTAATTTCCGATCTGCTTAAAACTGCAAGCCAGCTTCACGCGCTGACTCGGCCAGCGCCTTGACGCGACCGTGGTAGGCGTAGCCGGCGCGATCAAACGCCACTTTTTCAACGCCAGCGGCTTTGGCTTTTTCGGCGACGCGCTTGCCAACGACTTGCGCTGCCGCCAAATTGCCGCCTTTACCAGCGCCACCCAAGGACTGACGCACCTGCGCCTCTGCACTGGACGCACTGGCCAACACCTTGGTACCATCGCCAGAAATGACGCTGGCATAAATATGCAGATTGGTGCGATGCACGGTCAAACGCACGGCGCCTTGCTCGGCAATGCGTATCCGTGTCTGACGGGCACGACGAAGACGCTGTTCTTTCTTGTTCAACATGATGCGGCTCCTTATTTCTTCTTGGTTTCTTTGATGGCAACCGTTTCGTCCGCATAACGGATGCCTTTGCCTTTGTAAGGCTCAGGCGGACGGATGGCGCGAATTTCAGCAGCAACCTGCCCAACACGTTGACGATCCACTCCCTTGAGCACGATTTCAGTGGGGGTTGGCGTTGCCACGGATACGCCTTCAGGCATTTCCTTGTCAACCGGGTGCGAATAACCGACCACCAAGTTGAGTTTTTTGCCTTGGGCCTGCGCCTTGTAGCCAACGCCGATGAGCGTGAGCTTTTTCTCAAAGCCCTTACTCACGCCAATAACCATGTTATTAACCAATTGGCGCAACGTGCCAGACATGATATCGGCTTCACGCGAGTCATTGGCCGCCTTGAAGCTAATCCGCCCACCTTCACTGGCAATCTGAACCAATTTGTTTTGCGCTACCGTCAACAAACCACCAGCGCCTTTGACGCTGATTTGCTGTTCCGCCAAAACAACTTCCACTCCGGTGGGAATGACGACGGGCATTTTTCCAATACGAGACATGTTCTATTACTCCTCAGTGTCACGCATTAGGCGACGTAGCACAACACTTCACCACCAACACCGGTAGCGCGCGCTTTGCGATCTGTCATGACACCCTTGGGTGTTGTCACGATAGCAACGCCCAAACCATTTTGAACCTGCGCAATAGCGTGGCTACCACGATAGACACGCAAGCCGGGACGACTGACGCGCTCAATACGCTCAATCACGGGGCGACCCGCGTAGTACTTGAGTGCTATTTCAAGCTCGGGCTTGCCATCAACAGTGTCAATCTTGAACGCTTCGATATAGCCTTCGTCCTGTAGGACTTGGGCAATTGCCACCTTGACCTTGGAGGAAGGCACGCGAACGGAGGTTTTTGCCACCATCTGCGCGTTACGAATACGCGTCAACAGGTCGGCGATCGGATCACTCATGCTCATATCTTGTCTCCTGCCGCTTACCAGCTAGCTTTGGTGATGCCAGGTATTTCACCGGCAAAAGCCATTTCACGAATCTTGGCACGTGCCAAACCAAACTGCGCAAACGTGCCACGCGGACGCCCGGTAATGGCACAACGGTTACGTTGCCGCGTCGGACTGGCATTGCGTGGCAACGCCTGCAAGCCCAAACGCGCGGCCGCACGCTCTTCATCAGAGTGCTTGGCGCTGTTTGCGATCGCCTTCAATTCGGCGCGTTTTTTTGCGTACTTGGCAACCAGTTTGTCTCGTTTGAGCTCACGCTCGATTAAAGCCATCTTAGCCACAGATCACCTCAGTTCTTGAAGGGAAAACGGAAACCGGTGAGCAGTGCCTTGCACTCATCGTCGGTCTTCGCCGTTGTCGTGATGCTGATATTGAGTCCACGCAAGGCATCCACCTTGTCGTATTCAATTTCAGGAAAAATGATCTGCTCTTTAACGCCAATGTTGTAGTTGCCACGACCGTCGAACGAGCGGCCCGAAATACCGCGGAAGTCACGCACCCGAGGCAACGCCACCGTCACAAAGCGATCCAAAAACTCATACATATGTGCACCACGCAGTGTCACCATGCAGCCGATAGCCTGATTTTCGCGAATCTTGAAGCCAGCAATCGCCTTCTTGGACATTGTTACCACCGGCTTCTGACCGGCGATTTTGGTCAGATCATCCACTGCGTGATCCATAACTTTTTTGTCGGCCACGGCTTCACTCACACCCATGTTGAGGGTGATCTTAGTCAGACGGGGCACCTGCATGGGCGACTTGTAGCCAAATTTGGCGATCAGTTCGGGCGCTACTTTTTCCCGATAGATTTGTTGCAAACGAGCCATGTTCATGCCACCTTGATTTCTTCGCCGCTGGACTTGTAAACGCGTACGCGCTTACCATCAGCTTGCACCTTGATCCCGACCCGGTCAGCCTTGCCTGTGGCAACATTCAAGATCGCCACATTGGATTGGTGGATCGGCATGGTTTTATCGACAATGCCGCCGGTTACCCCCTTCATGGGGTTCGGCTTAGCATGTTTTTTTACCACATTGACGCCTTCCACCACCAAGTGCGAATCATCCTTGCGCAACGTTACTTTGCCGCGCTTGCCTTTGTCACGTCCGGCGAGCACGATGACGTCGTCGCCTTTGCGAATTTTGTTCATAGCGGTGTCCTTACAAAACTTCCGGCGCC
>JAVHQF010000112.1:0-15336 GCA_036170995.1 Sideroxydans sp.
CTGGCTATCTGGTCTTGCCCCACGCAAATGCTGGTTGAACCAAAAATATAATTGCTAGGCCACTGCTTGAGGAACGACTTGTTTGTTAAACCCCGCTGGAATAATGACGATTGAGCACCTAATCAGACCTTTTTTATTTACAAAGCCGATGCTTGGCTTAAGGGAAATTGTTATGCCTAACCTAGACAATCTCATCATCGAATTCGATAAAGGCCTGCGCACTTTATTCGCCAAAGCGCCAACTGCGCGTCCCTATCCTGATGCCAACATCGAGGATGCTGCGATGACGGATGCGGAGAAGAAACATGCCGCCGCGTTGATGCGTATCAACCACACGGGCGAGATCTGCGCGCAGGCGCTGTATCAAGGTCAGGCGCTGACAGCAAAAGACCCAGCAGTGGAGGCGCGCTTGAACCATGCCGCATGGGAAGAGACGGAGCATCTGGCGTGGACATCGCACCGTGTGTATGAGTTGGGCGGGCGATTAAGTTTGCTCAATCCGATCTGGTACACCAGTTCTTTGGCCATCGGTGCGTTAGCAGGGGCGTTAGGGGATAAGTGGAACCTAGGCTTTTTGGCAGAGACTGAACGCCAAGTGGGCGCGCATTTGAAACATCATTTAGATACGCTACCGCCGCAAGATGCCAAGAGCCGCGCCGTAGCGCAGCAGATGTTCACCGATGAGGTTGGACATGCGGATATGGCGGTGGAACTGGGTGCGGCAGAGCTGCCGTTACCTGTGAAGGTGGCAATGCGTGGGATGTCGCAGGTGATGACGAAGACGGTTTATTGGGTCTGACTTGTCATTCCCGCCCTTCGACAAGCTCAGGATAAACTGGCTTGCAGCCAAGCGGGAATCTAGTGTATTTATGGTTCATCTGGGTTTTGCGTGGGCGACTGAAGCGAGATAGGGGATGCGTCTTTACAAGCAGCACCTGCTACTGACTTGCTTGCGGGCGGGAGAATTGAGAGTGTTCCCCCACCTCAGCCCTCCCCCAGTGGGAGAGAGAGAGCGAGAGCGGCTATGCTTTGGGTTTAGTCCCTCCTTTGGCGGGAGCGGGATGAGGGAGGGGGAATTACTGCTGCACTACCTCGAAATCATGCGTCATCTTTGCCGTCGCTCCCAACATGATGGAGGCCGAGCAGTATTTCTCGGCGGATAGTTTCACCGCTTTCTCCACCGCTTCGGGTTTGATGTCTTTGCCCTTGACCACGAAGTGCATGTGTATCTTGGTGAACACCTTGGGGTCGGTCTCGGCGCGTTCTGCGCTCATCTCTACATAGCAATCCGATACCGCTTGGCGCGATTTTTTCAAGATCATCATCACGTCGATGCTGCTGCATCCGCCTGTCCCCAACAACAACATTTCCATCGGACGTGGCCCTAAGTTGCGTCCGCCAACTTCGGGTGAGGCATCCATTACAACGGCATGGCCAGTCTCGCTCTCGCCGATGAGGGTCATGCCATCTACCCATTTGATGCGTGCTTTCATTTCCTACTCCTTTTGTTTTATTCGTCATTCCCGCGAAGGTCGGAATCCAGATAGTGTGTTACTAGATTCCCGCCTTCGCAGGAATGCCAAGTGGTTAGGATTTTAACTGATACCACAACATACCTATCCTCTCGTGGAAGTATCTGCGACTGTCTAGCAGAGCTTCCGCTCTGGGGATGAAGGTCAGTAGCGTTGTTGCATAGCGTGTGGTGTAGCCAGTGGGGGCGGGTATGACTTGCAAGCCCGTGCTTTGAAAAGCCTGAACTGCACGTGGCATGTGCCATGCGTGGGTGACGAGGTAGATGCGTGTGATGTCAGCTCCCTTAAGTGTCACGCTACTCATACGTGCGTTCTCAAACGTGTTGTCCGATTCATCCTCAACCCATTTCACGGACACATTAAATTCTTTTTCCAGCACTTTGCGCATCTGCGTCGCTTCGGAAGTAGTGTTGCCTAATGGTTTGCCACCTGTGACTAAGATGGGTTTGCCCGTCTCGCGGTGTAGTTTAGCGGCGAAGCGCAGGCGTTCCAATGTCGCATGATTGATGGTGTCGCCGCCGTATTCGGGGGCATGAAAATAGGTTCCTCCCCCCAAGACCACGATGGCATCGGCAAGCGGCTTCTGGGTATCGGTGACGTAGGGCTCACCTTCTAAGCTGTGCATCAGTGCATCCGATATGTAGGGAGTTGAAAGTAGCCACAATCCAGCGAAGGCGAGGGTGACCAGTGCGCGTGCGATGAACGGGCGCTTGTGCCACAGCCATAGCCCGATACCCGCCACGATGAGCAGGCTCAGAGGAGGTAGTAAGAAAGGGCTAATGAGGTTGGTGATGAACCAAGACATGCGAGTCTTTGCGAAAGAAGGTTGTGCATCATAAACTGGAAGAGACCGTTGCAGCCATAGCGTGCGGCGTACAATGTGCGACATGAATGGCTCTGCAAAGATTTCATTGGGTGCACGACATCGGAGGTCGGGGCGATATGCTCGGGCACTGGATACCAGCCAGTCTTTTGCCGAGTATCTAATGCAAACCCGCACCATGCTGATACAAGCACATTATGGCAAGCGTGATGCGAAGCGCATCGTGGACGGAAACGCGCCTTTTGAATTGCGCCCTGCTGCTGAGTTTCTGCAAGCTGACGGCAAGACTTTCAAGCGTGGCGTGTTGCTGGTGCATGGTTTGACCGACTCTCCGTATCTTATGCGCCATCTGGCTACTTTCTTTCAGCGCAATGGCTTTCGGGTGATGGCGGTGTTGTTGCCAGGACATGGCACACAGCCGGGTGATTTGCTCAATGTGAGTTGGAAGGATTGGGCGCGTACAGTGGCGTATGGCGTGGAATGCCTGGCGGAAGAGGTGGATGAGGTATTTCTCGCGGGTTTTTCGGCGGGGGCAGCGTTGAGTGTGCATCACACTTTTATAAATAAAGAGGTGCGCGGTTTGTTCTTGTTTTCGCCCGCGTTCGAAATTTCTTCTCGCGCCAAGTGGGCTGGTCTGCACAAGCTGTATAGTTGGCTGAGCCCATCCGCAGCGTGGGTAAATGTGCTGCCTGACCGCGACCTCTACAAATACGAATCCTTTTGCAAGAACGCCGCAGCCCAGATGTATGCGCTGACCAAGGCGCTCCCCCCAGATGATTTCCACATCCCTATTTTTATGGCGGCAAGTGCGGATGATGCTTCGGTACATGCCAGTGCCACGCTACAATTCTTGCAGCGCGCAAAGCATCACGCGAGCACCTTGGTGTGGTACTCAACGAAAAGAAAAAATAACCCCTCTTCCTCTGGAGGAGGGGGGGTACATTTGTTGGGTGCTAACATCGAGTGGGTCGATAGCGCGATTCCTGCCCAGAAAATATTGAGTAGCGCGCATACGGCCATCGTCATGCCTCCCGAAGATGAGCATTACGGTGTGGCGGGGAAATATAAGAATTGCCTGCATTACATCGAGCGAGATGCCCAATGTCTTGCCGCTTGTGAGTCAGGCACTCAGTCCGCGTTCTTGGGTGAGGTGAGTGAACAAAATCTACAGAATGGCCTGCTGCGGCGGCTGACATTCAACCCGCACTACGCCGAGATGGAGGCATCCATGCACCGATTCATCCAGGAGCTTGGCTGATGCGTACGCAGATATTCGCCCATCGTGGTGCGAACAAAGAAGCGGCGGAGAACACGCGTACCGCTTTTGATAAAGCCTTGCGCAGTGCCATTGACGGCATTGAAACCGACGTTCAGCTTTCACGCGATGGCGAGACGGTGTTGTGGCATGACGACGATTTGGCGAAGCTTGGCTTGCCAGATAAGCGCATCGAAGATTTAGATCGCGCGCAATTACAGGCGATGAATTTTGCAGGGCACTTCGCGGGTGCAGGCAAAGAAGGGGCGATGTTGCTAGATGATTTCATCGCCCGTTATCGCACGCGATGCCGTTTGTTATTGGAGATAAAGCGTTATCCCAGTGAGCCAGATGCGCGTCAGCATATCAAAGTGCGCGCGACTTTGGCGTTGGTAGGCGCGCCCGATGCAGAGCACATCCTTGCCTCATCATTCGATCTCGATAGTTTGCTGTACGCCCACCACATCGCACCACAGTTCCCTTTGGTGTTCAACTTAGAGCCTGAGCACGATGCAAGCTTTGCGGCGCGTGCGTTAGATGAGCGTGCGTTCTTGTACGGTCTGTGCGTACATATCTCGACACTGGATGAGGCGATGATGGAGGTGGTACGCACGCGCGGAAAATCCATCGCGGTTTATACCTGCAATACGGAGGAGCAGATCGGTCGCGCTTTGCGGCTGGGGGTGGATGTCCTTATCAGCGACTATCCGCAGAAGGCGTTGGAGATGAGGGACAAATGAAGCGCGATTTCGCGGCGTTGGAGGGTGAGTTCGATCTGCTGGTCTGCGGCGGCGGTATCTACGGCGCGTGGACGGCTTACGATGCGGCGTTGCGCGGATTGAAGGTGGCGCTCATCGAGCAGGGTGACTGGGCGAGTGGCACCTCTTCCGCATCAAGCAAGCTCATCCATGGTGGTCTGCGCTATCTCGAAACATACGACTTCAAATTGGTGCGCAAGGCGTTGACAGAGCGCCGCATGTTATTGCGTGCCGCGCCGCATCGCGTGTGGCCGCTGCGCTTTGGTGTTCCCATCTATCAAGACAGTCGCAATGGTCTGTTCAAGATGAAAGCGGGCTTGATGCTGTACGACGCGCTCGCGGGTTTTCCAGAAGCACCGATGGCGCACCGCTGCTTTGACAAGCGCGGATTCTCCCTGCAGTTCACTTACTTGGAGGCCACAGGGCTTAAAGGCGGCTTCACCTATGGCGATGCGCAGACGGACGATGCGCGCTTGGTGCTTGAGTTGGTTGCAGGTGCGATGGCGCAAGGGGCGGTGTGTGTGAACTACGCCAAGCTGTTTGAATGGCAGCAGGATAAAGGGCGTGTCTGCGCAGTGCTTGTACAAGACCAGGTCGATGGCGAAGAAAAACGTGTGCATGCTAGACAGTATGTGGACGCGACAGGACGTTGGGCGAGTAAGACGCAAGCGGTGCGTCTGAGTAAAGGCGTGCATCTGGTGCTGCCCGCGTTGCCATCCGATCAGGCCATGTTACTCACCGCAAAAGAAGATGGGCGTGTGTTCTTCACCATCCCTTGGTATGGCCGCACCATTCTTGGCACGACGGATACGGACTATCGCGGCGATATCGAGAAGGTAGAAGTAGAAGATGCAGAAGTTGCCTATCTGTTGGAAGCGGCGAATCATTATTTGAAAACGGAATGGAAGCGGCAGGAGGTCATTGCGAGTTACGCTGGGTTGCGTGTAATGCAGCAAAGTGAGGTCGCCCATCCTTCTGCGGCAAGTCGTGATTGGGAATTGCGGACGACGGCGGATCACGTCCATCACATCATCGGCGGCAAACTCACTGCGGCTCGCGAGGATGCACGTGCGGTGGTGGATGTGGTGTGCATGCATCTGGGGATGAATCGGCCTTGTGTGACAGCCGGTCGAGATTTTCCGTGGAAACCGTTGCGCTCCCACGCGGTCTGGTCGAAAGAGATGCTCGCGCAGGCGCAACGTTTGGGTATTGATGCAGAAAGTGCGCAGTGGTTGTTGCGCAGGCAGGGTGCGCGGGCCGCGTCCATTTTCGAGATGCTCGTGACAAAACCGCAGTTGGCTGAACGCATCGTGATTGACCTTCCTTTCATCTATGCAGACTTGGTGTTTTGCGCAGGTAGTGAGATGGTTGTCAGCTTGCACGATCTACTCAGGAATCGTTTTCCCTTGCTAATCTTGGCTCAATTGAGCCAAGAGGTGCTGGCAGTTATCATTCACACCCTTGTCGTTGAGTTGGGCTGGGATGCAGAAAAGATGCGCCAAGACAGTGAGTTATGGATGCCAGCAAGGCTTGGCGGAGGTGGGATTGATGGGTGATGGAGTTTATGTTTGACAGGGGTGGATGCCTGACATAGAATGCGCGCCCTTCGCAGTCCGTTATTTATTTTTTAGTTTTAGGAAATGCCATGAAAACATTTTCCGCCAAGTCTCACGAAGTCCAGCACGACTGGATTCTCGTTGACGCAGCCGACAAGGTGCTAGGCCGTTTGGCCAGCCAGATCGCTTACCGCTTGCGCGGCAAGCATAAAGCCATCTTCACACCACACGTAGATACGGGTGACTTCGTCGTTGTCGTCAACGCCGACAAAGTTCGCGTGACGGGTAACAAGGCACAGGACAAGATGTACTACCGCCACACTGGTTATCCAGGCGGTATCTTCGAAACCAACTTCACCAAGTTGCAACAGCGTCATCCACAACGGGTTCTGCAAAAGGCCGTGCGCGGCATGTTGCCAAAAGGCCCGTTGGGCTACGCGATGCTGGCTAAGCTAAAAGTGTACGGCGGTACGACTCATCCGCACAGCGCACAGCAACCAAAACCCACAGAACTGTTGAAAGCATAATAATGACTACAACTTACAACTACGGAACTGGCCGCCGCAAGAGCGCGGTAGCACGTGTGTTCATCAAGCCTGGCAAAGGCGACATCACTGTCAACGAAAAGCCATTGGACGTATTTTTCTCGCGCGAGACAGGCCGTATGGTCGTGCGTCAGCCGCTGGAATTGACTGAGATGACTGGCAAGTTCGACATCATGGTCAACGTGTCTGGCGGTGGTGAATCGGGTCAAGCGGGTGCGGTGCGTCACGGTATCACGCGTGCATTGATTGAATATGATGCGACCTTGAAGCCAACCTTGAGCCAAGCAGGTCTGGTCACACGTGATGCTCGCGAAGTCGAACGTAAAAAAGTCGGTTTGCGCAAGGCGCGTCGCAGGAAACAATTCTCCAAGCGTTAAGCTTGTGGGAGATTGGGAAAGCCGCCTTATGGCGGCTTTTTCATTTATCATTCGGACACTTACAAGGAGTTCAATGTGGTCAAGGTCGGCATCGTAGGGGGCACGGGTTATACCGGGGTGGAGTTGCTGCGTTTGTTGGCAGCGCATCCGCAGGTGGAGTTGCGCGCCATTACTTCGCGCGCCGATGCGGGGATGCCCGTCAGCCAGATGTTCCCTAGCCTACGTGGTCATGTCGATCTTAACTTCTCGCACCCAGACGAAGCGCAACTGGATAAATGTGATGTGGTCTTCTTCGCCACGCCTAACGGTATTGCGATGCAGCAAACACGCGCCTTGCTGGATGCAGGCGTTAAGGTCATCGATCTTGCAGCAGATTTTCGTATCAAAGACATTGCAGAGTGGGAGAAGTGGTATGGCATGACGCACGCCTGCCCCGACTTGGTGGTAGAGGCAGAGTACGGCTTGCCTGAGGTGAATCGTGAAAAAATAAAGCGGGCGCGTTTGGTTGCGAATCCTGGTTGCTACCCAACTGCCGTGCAGCTTGGATTCATTCCATTGTTGGAAGCGGGGGTCATTGAAGAGGGTTCATTGATTGCAGATTCAAAATCAGGCGTCTCGGGCGCAGGGCGTAAAGCCGAAGTACATTCCTTGTTTCCAGAAGCTTCCGATAATTTCAAGGCTTACGGCGTCGCAGGACACAGACACTTACCAGAAATTAAACAAGGTTTAGCTAATGTTTTGGGTAAGCCAGTCGGCTTGACCTTTGTGCCGCACCTCACACCGCTTATTCGTGGCATACACGCCACGCTTTACGCGCGCTTGAAGAGAGATGTTGATTTGCAAGCGTTGTACCAACAACGTTACGCCGACGAAGCATTTGTAGATGTGATGCCGTTGGGGAGCATGCCAGAGACTCGTTCTGTGCGCGGCTCCAATACGTGCCGCATCGCGGTACATAGGCCGCAAGGTGGCGACACCGTGGTGGTGCTGTCGGTCATTGACAATCTTGTCAAAGGCGCGGCAGGTCAGGCCGTGCAAAATATGAACATCATGTTCGGACTGCCTGAAGCGGCGGGTATCGGCATGATTCCCTTGTTGCCATAAGATGATACGCAGTCTAAAGCGCAGATTCAGCATTTCTGCACCGCGCCTGTCGGTGCGCCCGCATGTGCCGTGGTATGTGCGCTGGGCGATTACGCTCCCCTTCTTCTTCTTGGCAGGCTTTCTGATCTGGTGGTCTTACGATGCAGGGATGGAGTTGGCTGGATTCCATCGTGGCAAGGCGGAGCAAGAAATTGCTGAGTTGCGTGATCGCGTCGCCATATTGGAGGCTGAAAATGCTAACCAAGCGAGCCTGCTTGCCGTTGGTGAGCGTCAAGCTCAAATGCAACAGGCTGCTGCTGATGAGGTACAGGAGCAGTTTAAGGCACTAATCGGGGAGAATCTACGTCTGCAAGAAGACCTGACTTTCTTTCAGAATCTCCCTCTCACCAGTGGGCGTGATGCTGACTTGTCTATACACAGTCTCAAGTTAGATGCGGGTAGCCTACCAGGTGAGTACCATTGTCGGATGTTGTTAGTGCAAGGCGTACAACGGCGCGGAGGGGTATTCGATGGCGACCTTCAAATCGTGGTGAATGGTGAGCAAAACGGCCAAAAAGTGGTGTTACAATTCCCGCAGAAGAGCGACACTGAAGTGGTTGCTCATCATCTAAGTTTCAAATACTACCAACGTGTTGATCGTGTGTTTAGATTGCCCGCCGAATTGCATATTGATAGCGTAGAGGTCAGAGTGTACGAAAAGGGTATGCAAGAGCCTAAAGTCAAACAGATGGTCTTGCTTTCATAACGGAGAATTTCTATGTTTGAGAAGCGTAGCAAACCCCAGAATCGCATTGACTCTTTGATTGGTCTAGGAACTAAAGTCAAAGGCGATGTTAACTTTACCGGCGGGCTTAGGGTCGATGGTGAAATTAGCGGCAATGTCATTGCTGATCCTACCAAAGCAAGTACACTGGTTTTGAGCGAAAATGCGCGCGTTGATGGCGAGATACGTGTAACACATCTGGTGGTCAACGGTGTCGTCACTGGTCCTGTCTTTGCTACCGAATATCTGGAATTGCAAAGCAAGGCCAAAGTGACTGGCGACGTGAAGTACAAGAAGCTTGAGATTCAATTGGGCGCGATCGTAGAAGGAAAGTTGGTGCATATCAATGAATCATCTGAAAAGGTGGTGTCGCTTAAGTTGAGTGGCACTGAATCAAAATAATCTGCAAGGAGAAAAACCATGAACGCTGTAACCGAAATGCAAGACCCGCTGTTGTTCACCGAGAACGCCGCTAACAAAGTAAAACAACTAATCGAAGAAGAGGGTAATGCCGAGTTGAAATTGCGCGTATTTGTCAGTGGTGGCGGTTGCTCTGGCTTCCAGTATGGCTTCACCTTCGACGAAGTGGCTAACGAAGACGACACCGTGATGAGCAAGAACGGCGTGCAGTTGTTGATTGACCCGATGAGTTTCCAATATCTGGTGGGTGCAGAAATTGACTACACCGAAGGCTTGGAAGGTTCTCAGTTTGTCATCAAGAACCCAAACGCAACGACTACTTGTGGTTGTGGTTCATCGTTTTCAGTTTGATTGAATAAGAAATGGCACAAAGTACGGGGCGCGCAAGCGCCCCGTTTAGTTTCATGCAGGATAGATTGCACCTAAGACTACAGGGTGTCGTGCACCTGTGACGGCAGGTAGGTTGCTGGGACGTAGGTGCATAGCCTGCTGTGCCAGCCAAGCGAAGGCGATGGCTTCCATCCAATCGACATCAGTCCCGACTGAATTGGACTTTTTGATCGTGCATTGCGGTAATGCATACCTCATATGCGACATGAGCCTGCTGTTGTGCGCACCGCCACCGCATACGTAAACTTCTTTGGCGTCAACACAAAAACGAAGCACCGCATGCGCGATGCTGTCACCTGTCAGCGCGAGAAGTGTTGCCTGAACATCTGCTGCTGTTTCATTCCCATTCAAGTGTTGTGCGAGCCAATCCAGATTGAACAAGTCGCGCCCCGTACTTTTTGGGGGCTGTGCGCTGAAGAATGTATCGGCCAGTAATTTTTGTAGTAGCTCGGGGATGATCTTCCCGCTAGCCGCCCATGTGCCCTCTTTATCGTAGGACTTGCCTTGATGTTTGGCGATCCAAGCATCCATCAGCAGATTGCCAGGGCCGGTGTCGAAACCGAGCGTTGGTTTGCCAACGGGCAAATCAGTGACATTGGCGATGCCGCCAATATTGAGGATGACCCGATGAATGCTAGGATGGCGCAGCATCTTGTCGTGAAAGGCGGGTACCAAGGGCGCGCCTTGACCACCTGCTGCGATGTCGCGCGAACGGAAGTCGCTCACAACATGGATGCCCGTTAGTTCTGCGAGCAATGAGGCGTTGTTTAGTTGGATGGTGTAACCATGCTCAGGTCGATGACGGATGGTCTGCCCATGACAACCAATAGCTTGCACCTGCGCTGCGACCACGCTGGTTTTCTTCAAGAGTAGCAGCGTCGCATTGGCATATTCACGCGCGAGCTGATTGGCGATGAGTTGCGCTTGATGCAATTCGTTGTGCATCGGTTGATGTAGTGCTAACAGCGCATCCTTCAACGGTGGCGAATAAGGTAGATATTGGCTGGCAACGAGGCGAGGTGCGGTTTGCGACAAATCGACCAACGTGGCATCGACACCGTCCAGACTGGTGCCAGACATGATGCCGATGTAGAGGTCGAGGGAAGGGCTCAATCCGTATTAATCAAGTTTGGCGATACGTGTGTTGCGCAACAACGAGAGACGAGTGTGTAGGTCGCGTGTAGATTCAACAAACATCCTCTTTTGGACATCGCTAATGGGTTTGCCATCAGGAAGCGCCACCTTCAGTGGGTCGCGGTGCACGCCAGCCTGTTTGAATTCATAGTGCAGATGTGGGCCAGTTGCCAAGCCTGTCATGCCCACATAGCCAATCACTTCACCTTGACTCACGCGTTGATCTTTGTGAACGTTAGCAAATCGAGAGAGATGTCCATAAACGGTTTCGTAACGGTTTTGATGATTGATCATCACGACATTACCGTAACCACCTTTTTGTCCAACGAATTCAACCACGCCATCAGCGGTTACCTTCACCTTCGTGCCAATAGGTGCGGCGTAGTCCACGCCTTTGTGGGCACGCCATTTATTCAACACGGGATGGAAGCGTGAATTGCTGAAGCCAGAGCTAACGCGCGAAAACTCGATGGGAGAGCGCAAGAAAGCCTTGCGCATGCTCTTGCCATCGGGTGAGTAATAATCTCCCGAGAAGCTGGTGGTTTGGAAATACACGGCGCGATAAGTGCGGCCTTGATTGACGAACTCGGCGGCCAAGATACGACCAGTGCGTGCGGCTTCACCGTTGATGTAGGTCATCTCGTAGATCACGCTGAACTTGTCACCCTTGCGCAGATCGCGGTGGAAGTCGATGTCGCCGCCGAATATCTCGGCCAATTGGTTGGCCGCTGGATCGGGAAGTCCAGCTTCGTCGGTCGCGGCGAACAGACTGCTTTGTATCTCGCCAGTACGCACGAAGGTGCGTTGCTCGACCAATGCTGGTTTTACGTCCACTTTGAAGCTATCGCCTTCCTTGGCAATAATGACTTGATTGCTCTCGTTATCCAGATAGCGCAGCGCTAGCAAGCCACCTTCCGCGCTGGTCTCGGCTTGCACTTCTTTGCCTACGCTCAATTGACGGAACGAAGAAGCGGGATTGAAATTACGCAGATACTCGCTGGCGGCTGCGTCTTCCACGTTCAAGCGACGCAACAACTCAACGACGGTGTCGCCACGTTGGACGCGCTCATTGCGCCAGAAAGTCGTCGTGGAGGGAGCTGATTGGGCGACGGTGGGGAGTGCGATTTCCTGAATGATTGTTTCTTGTGGCCCCGTCAGAACGTCCGATTGGGGCATGATGCCGAATGCAGTGACCACGCCCAGTAAGGGCAGAGTAGACAAGGTGACGAACCAGCGTACCTTTAACTTGTGTGCGTTCAATAAAGAGTTTTGTTGTAACATTCGCGCCTCCCTAGGCGGTTAACTCGTGAGCTACTGTCGGCTGGATATCGGCAGACGGGGCGCATCACTGAATCGGGAGCGGACTTTAACAGAAAGTGATACCTCTTCAAAACCCGTTCGCTCGTTTCAGCCAGACCGACGAGCGGTTTGGATCGACAAAACTCATTATGAATCAACATGAAACCTTAGAGATTATCAAGCGCGGCTCGGAAGAGCTACTCATTGAGGCCGAACTTATCAAGAAATTGGAGCTGGGTCGCCCCTTGCGCATCAAGGCAGGCTTCGATCCCACTGCGCCCGATCTACACCTAGGTCACACTGTTCTACTGAATAAGATGCGTCAGTTGCAGGATCTGGGGCATGACGCCTTGTTCCTTATTGGCGACTTCACCGGCATGATCGGCGATCCCACTGGCAAGAACGTCACCCGCCCACCTTTGACGCGTGAGCAGGTGCTCGCCAATGCGCAGAGCTATAAAGAGCAGGTATTCAAGGTACTCGACCCAGCCAAGACAGAGGTCGTGTTCAACTCCACTTGGATGGATGAGTTTAGCGCCGTTGACCTTATTAAGTTGGCGGCGACTCACACCGTGGCGCAGATGCTGGAGCGTGATGACTTTTCCAAGCGCTACAAGAACAACCAGCCCATCGCCATCCACGAATTCGTCTATCCGATGGTGCAAGGTTACGACTCCGTCGCCCTCAAGGCGGACATTGAGTTGGGTGGTACAGACCAGAAGTTCAACCTGCTGATGGGACGCGAGCTACAAAAACACTTCGGGCAGGCGCCTCAGTGCGTGCTCACCATGCCCTTGCTGGAAGGGCTGGACGGCGTGAACAAGATGTCCAAATCCTTGGGTAACTACATTGGTGTCACCGATACCCCGACCGAGATGTTCGGCAAATTGATGTCCGTCTCTGACGATCTCATGTGGCGTTACCTCGAACTGCTCTCTTTCGAAAGCTTGGGGACTATTGCCAAATGGAAACAAGACGTAACCGGTGGGCGCAACCCGCGTGACATCAAAGTCATGATGGGCCAAGAGATCGTTGCCCGCTTCCATAACAATCAAGCGGCCGTCGATGTGCTGGTCGAATTCGAGGCGCGCTTCCAAAAAGGTGTGCTACCCGATGACATGCCTGAAGTCAGCGTCGCCAGCACGGACGGTCAGATTGGCATCGCGCACCTGCTGAAACAGGCTGGTCTGGTGGCTAGCACATCAGAGGCTATGCGAAGCATCGAGGGGGGCGCGGTCAAGATAGATGGCGAGAAGATTAGCGATAAAGCCTTGAAAATCAAGATGGGCACAGTGTTGGTGGCGCAGGTTGGCAAGCGCAAGTACGGGCGCATCAGTGTGATTTAACGGAAGTATTGAATAACCAGTCCCCAATTTCTGAATCAACCCTGCCGATAAATCTTGCAGACATGAATCTATCGATTTGATAACACTTAGGGGTTATTAACCATAGTCATTGTAGGGGGTAGACGGTGTGTGGTGAGTCGTATCTAATTTGCCCAAACAGACCGTTGAGTTGGGTGGTCGGTTGAGTATTTGAAATTTCAAATACTCAAGAGCGCATAAATTGCGCCGATTGAATTAAGATTTCAGGGAGATTCAAATTGAACAAGCGTAGAACGCATTCCCGTTTTTCCTTCTTCCCCATTTTTTTCCTACTCGTTCTGCTGCCGATGGGTTCGGCGTTATCGGTCAATCTGAATAAAGCGGTTCAAGTGTGTGCTTATTGTCATGGCAAAGGAGGCGCCAGCGCTGATTCAGAAATTCCCATCATTGGAGGTTACTCCGTAGAATTTCTAGTCAATAACCTCAAGACCTATCGCGACCACGAGCGTGATTGTCCCGATACAAAGTTTCAGAGTGGGCCCAACAAAGGCAAGACTAGCAACATGTGCCAGGTTGCGCACAGTATGACCGACAGTGACATTCGCCAGATTGCAGTTTATTTTTCACAGAAAAAATTTGTGCGAGCAAAGCAGCAAGTTGATACTGCGCAGGCCGCCAAGGGTAAAGATGTCCACGAATACTATTGCGAGAAATGTCATTCCGAAGGTGCGTCCGTAGCCAAGGATGATGCGGGTATGATGGCTGGGCAGTGGATGCCTTACTTGCGCAAAGCGTTTGAGGAGTTTGCTACTGGCAAACGCCCGATTCCGAAAAAAATGAAGCTTAAATTTGACCAGCTCGCGCCAGAAGACTCAGAGGCATTAGTGCACTATTACGGCAGTTTCCAGTGATATTCTCAGCGGAGAGAATATGGTGAACAGCACATCAAGTAAAAAGGGCTGGCTGGCTGGGCTGGTGTGCTCGCGATGCGTCAAATTCGGATGCGGGGTGGGTGTTGCGATACTCGGGTTTATGCTACTGGTGGGTGGCTTCTCTACTGCTCTTGAAGCAACCAACAGCACGGAATTCTGCACTTCTTGCCACAGCATGAACACCAACTTTCAGGAGTACAAGGAATCTGTGCATTTTGCGAACAAGTCTGGGGTGCGTGCAGAGTGTTCGGATTGTCATGTACCCAAGAAAGACTGGTTTGCCAAAATATATCGCAAAATTATTGCGGCCAAGGATGTATGGGGTGAAATGACGGGTGTTATAGACACGCCAGAAAAGTTCGATGCACATCGGATGGAAATGGCCAAACGCGAGTGGGCGCGCATGAAAGAATCCGATTCTATCGGATGTCGTAATTGCCATAGCTTTACCGCGATGAATATTGGTGAACAAGCTGGATTGGCGCAGAACAAGCACGCGACGGCAGTAGGCGAAGGCAAAACCTGCATTGATTGCCACAAAGGTATCGCCCACAAGTTGCCGAAATTACATTAAGAGATTCGTATGCTCCGAGTTGGTGATAAGTAAAATCGGGGGGGAATGGTAGCAACAGGTCGCGAATAGATATCGCGCAGGATCGAACCGGACAAATTCAGATTGCAGGTATCTGCCATGCCCGGAATTGTTAATTGAATGACTACAGGGAGATTCTCGTGAAAAAAATAAAAGTCTGGTTCGCGGGGACGCTGTTATGCGCCTTTGCGATAGGTACTGCGTCCGCAATGCCATCGGTGAATAAGCCGAAGAATGATTACAACATTACTATCAACTACGAACTTGGCATGCACTGCACCGGTTTCGATTTTAGCTACTGCTGCGTACTGCCACCCTACAACTCGGTGCAGAGCCAGATTATCAAGACTTCAACTGGGCCCAACAAATTTCCCGAGCTACTAGAGTCCGATCCGAACGATGCCACTGTGGTGCTGGATGGAAAGAAACGTTTCCGCCTTGCCTATGGTCATGTGGATAATACGTTTTCCGAAGGCGCCAAGCTGAAATACTGGGATGTGCCATATGATGTCAACGGTGACGGGGTGTATG
>JAVHQF010000113.1:0-3298 GCA_036170995.1 Sideroxydans sp.
AACAATCCCCTTCCCTTTCAGGTAAACAAGGGTGTTTGCGGTACCAAGGTCAATGGCGAGGTCATTGGAAAACATTCCGAACAGATAATCAAACAGTTTAAGCATTACGTGGTAATCCTTTCAGACATCAAATCAAGTAAGTGTGTAAAATGGCGAAAAAGAATAACAGAGTCAACGTACGGAATGCAAGAGCGAATACAGCTTTTATTCTAAAAACGGCAGTTCAATAACACAGAGACACAGAGAACGCAGAAAAATCAAGATTTTATAGCCTAAAACACGAGGAAGCCAAAAGAAGCCAAAAGGGGTCAGCCCTTGACACGAGACATTTGTTGTTGTACTTTCCTTTGAAATCATTTGGAGGTAAATACAATGGCGAGGTCGTTACGGATAGAATACGAAGGCGCGTTATATCATGTTACGGCGCGCGGCAATGAGCGGGGGAAAATATTTTTTACAAAAACGGACTACCGGAAGTTTAAGGAATACCTTGCCGAATCACAAGTAAAGTACGGATTTGTTATCCATTGCTATGTCCTCATGACCAACCACTATCATCTCCTCATAGAAACACCCAATAAAAACCTGAGTAAAATCATGCATCACATGAACAGCTCCTATACAACCTATATCAACATAAAGAGAAAACGAAGCGGGCATCTGTTCCAAGGTCGATACAAGGCCATTCTAGTTGACAAAGACAGCTATCTGCTGGAGTTAAGCAGGTATATGCACCTGAACCCTGTACGGGCAAAAATGGTTGAGCGCCCGGAAGATTATCCATACAGCAGTTATGACGCGTATATTTCTGGCAACGACGAACTTGTCTCCGTTGCACCGGTTTTATCAATGCTTTCAAAAGATATTGACGCAGCAAGGGAAAAATACAAGTTATTCGTGAAAAGTGCTTTGAGTGAGGAGATGGAGAGTCCATTAAAAGGTGTTTACGGCGGCATGATCCTAGGCAGTTCTGCATTTGTTAAAAACACCCTTAAACAAATTGAAGATGAACTTTTGCACAAAGAAGAAACCTCCCACAGAAGAGCATTACGAGTTTCCTACGGATTTGATGATATTATCTCTATTGTTTGTCAACGATATGGAGTGACATTGGAGGAACTTCTAAGCAGAGGTCGAAACGACCTCCGCAAAATATGCATCTATCTGATGAAAAAATACGCCGCCGAAACTAATCGACAGATAGGCGAACTGCTTGGCGGAATGAGTAGTTTTGCAGTCGCTAAAGCATATCAGCGGATGGTAATGGATCTGAAATCGGATCCTTCTATAAAGAAGGAAATGGTTTGGTTTGGAAGTAAAATGTCTCGTGTCAAGGGCTGACCCCTTTAACGCTTCTAGTCAGTAGCGGCAAAGGTAGGACATGCGAGGCAAAGAAAGAGGGCAACTGCGCTGATTGAGATTTTCATGATTGGTATTCTCTCTGTCCTCGTACAACCAAATAAAGTTTATGCCGTGCGTAGCGTAGCGGAGCCACCGCATAAACTGATGTTGAAGTAACCCGCTTGGTACACTCTTGGATATTTATCCAGTTTTTGGGGTTTTGGTGGGGGGATAATAACGCTATGATGAAGTCAAATCAATGCTTAAATCTGAGTTGATTCTTATTTTGGATAGGTTGTTGTTCATTATTGAGACCTGTAACTGCTTATTTTTGCGTCATTTGGATTGTTGTTTCCGCTGTTTTGCACGCTGTACTTACAGCTATAGTGTGGCGACAGCTGATTCTTTCCAATCGCACATCTGATTGAAACAAATTCTTCCCTTGAAACTTATACCGGCGGCGGGCTTCTCGACTTTTTCGGCAACCATCCTGCAAACACCATAATCCCCTCTTTGCAGCAAGGGCATAGCTTTAGCGGTTCAATGCGGGTAACAATTTCCTTTTCAATTGCTGCCTCTCTCTGGCTATCCTTCTTTGCAAGCAGCAATTGCAGCTTCTGCAACGTTACCTTGTTGGTCGGGTGCAAAAAGCCATAATAGCGCACCTTGTGAAAGCCTTTGGGCAGAACATGTTGCAGAAAGCGGCGCAAGAACTCCATTGCATTAAGGCGCATTGTCTTCCATTGCCTGCTGGTGGCATTTTGATATCGGAACGTTACATGATCGTTTTCCATGGCGATGATGCTGTTGTTGGCTATGGCAACTCTGTGAACATAGCGTCCCAGATAATGCAGCACCTTCTTTGTCTGCTTAAAGGTTGGTCTGGAGAATACCACCCAGTTATTCTTCCAAACCTCTTCAGGAAAGTCTTCATTTGGCAAAGCCTTCCTCGCCTGCTTCATAAATATCGCCCGAAAGATTGGCGATAGTGCCTTAACCGGCACGAGAAACTTCTTGCGGGCTGGATGCCATGTCCCGCTTTTATCCAGACCGCCAGCTGGAACAAGCAGATGCAGGTGCGGATGGTATTCCTTGGCACGAGTCCAGGTGTGGAGAACCGTCAGCATTCCAAGTTGCCCGCCGATGTATTTAGGGTCGAGACTCAGCTTGTTTAGTGCTGCTATCGCTGATTGAAAGAGAACAGGGTATAGCGTTTTTTGATTGCTACGTATGATTTCACGAAGTACTGAAGGGATAGTGAACACCAGATGAAAGTAAGGAACTGGCAATAGTTGTGTCTCTTGTTTTTCCAGCCACCTTTTAGTATCGGAGCCATGACATTTGGGGCAACTGCCGTTCTTGCAGGAGTGATAGGAATAACGCACGTTGCCGCAATGGTTATCGCACTCTTCCAGATGTCCACCCATCTCCTCCGTACGGCAGGCAAGGATAGCGGCAAGTGCTCTCTTGTGGTTGTAGGGCATACGGTCGCCAAACTTTTCCAGATATTCAGAACCATGCTTTTTGACAACTTCAGATAGTTCTATCATGGCTGGAGCTTCGCCATCATTTTGTTGAGATTGACATGAAGACGCGTAGTCAGCTTTCCGGTGACATGGGTATAAATGTCGGTGGTAACTATGCTGCTATGACCCAGCAGATCCTTGATAACGCGGATATCCTCACCGTTCTCCAAAAGATGAGTAGCGTAGGAATGGCGCAGCGTATGAACATGAGCCTGTTTGTTGACGCTGCTTTGTCTGACCGCTGTTTTGAAGGCAACTTCAAGGGTGTCCTTATAAATATAACCGCCATCTTTATGAGGAAAAAGAAATTCAGACTCCCCGCCATACTTTTTGTAATACTCTCGCAGCAGCTCCAATGGTCGTTCAGGAATTGGAACATAGCGATCTTTACTCCCTTTGCCATTCACTTTTACGAGGCTTCTTTTTCCATC